>NZ_JACHFN010000001.1:0-300000 GCF_014201885.1 Deinococcus budaensis
GGCCGGATTCTTCAGTACCTGATTCGACCCGCGAACCTGCATGACACCACGGTGGCGTACGAGCTGAATGCCAGATGGGGGGAGTTTGGTGGCCCCAAGATCATCGGAGATAAGGGGTACTGCTCTCTGGGCTTCGTGTATCCACCGAAGAAAAACACCCGGTACGACACGGGGTGGCGGTCAGACCGCCATCCCGTGTTCCGTCGTCGCGTGGAAACCGTATTTGCTCAGTTGGTGGAGTCGCAGATTCGTTCGGTGCAGACAAAAACGATGGGGTCACTGCGTCTGAGGACCGTCCTGGCCGTGATCGCCCATAACCTCAGCCAGCCCTAAACGACGTTATATAACGTAAGAACCTTTCTGCATCGATGTTAACTTCTAAGGACTTTTCTTTATCTCGCTGGTACCAACGTCTAGCAGCCCCTCGCACTATTGGAATTGAGATGGGGTCGTTGTTTGCTGCCTGCGCGGCAAGAATCGCTATGTTGATGGCATCTCGCGGTACTCCTTCTGCCGACCTTACAAGTTCTTCAAAAGCATTTATTTGCGTAAATCCTCTGCTGACCAACATGTCAGATGTGGCGTAAGAAGCTGTTTCAGGAAGATCGGCTCTTACATGACGGAAAAATAAATCTTTAAAAAATTCCTTCGATTTCTCGGCATCATTGTCGAATACCATGAAGTCATCAAGATTAACGTCTGCCGATATATCTGCACCTAGCTCAAATCCAATATAAGAACTGTCTCCGATAGATTCTCTAAAGTTCGCTCTTTGCTCAATTGCCGCAATCTTCAAAGTAACTTTTCTAATAGAAAGAATGGTTCTTTTCAACATGTCAGACGGATAGGGTTGTAAATCTTCGGGAATCACGCTCCACTCGTCCAGAAGGACATAGAGCCTCTTATCCACTAGGGTTAAGATTCCTTCCAGTGGATTTGAGATGGAACCGAAATGTATTCGGAGTCTTGCTTTCCCCTTGCTCAAATGTTTTTCGTTGGACTTTGAGGAGGATGCGAGCGTATCAGAAGAGTTGAGTGTTGCCGATGGATTCTGGGAAGCACTTACAGTAAGCCCTTGTTGTGAGCTGCGGGAATCCACGGCCTCCTTCGAAACCTCGCTTTCGATGTCTCCCTCCACCTTGATTTGCTCTAAGCCATTGGCTAGGTCCTCTAAAAGACGCACGGCCTTCTCAAATTTCTGATCAGAGTCCAACAAATCGTTGTTTAATAGAACATCTTGAAGTTTATGATAAATTTCGTTCCCAACGTCTACTAGAAGTTGGGAAACCCTTTCTGATTGACTTAGTTTATTATTACTGTAGATGCCTCCGTTTGACCCTATCGTCCGCAAATCTATAAGAAGCGGAAGGTCGCCAGATTTGCTAATACGATCAGCCAAATAGGTGAGGGCGTGGGTTTTTCCAGTACCTCTTCTTCCATAGATAATTTGATGATCGGGCGACATCAAAATATCACCTAGTAGGCCGCCGTCAACGAAAGTATCGACGAGTAGAGCGCTGTCAGCCTGTTCTGCCCTGCGTACGAGTCTTGCTAAAGCTGTATTAACCTCATTCGGCATTTCTATCCCTCCTGGTTATAGTTTGGAATAACATAGACAGTGTTCATGTTACCACGTAGTTCATATGCTGTCTTGTTCTCTGAAATAACCTTGTCCTCTGCCAATTTAGAGTAGGTATTCACGTATAAGGGTCCTCCAGATACCTCCGCAGCACTTCCAGCGGCGCATACGTCCCGGCCCGCAACGCCTCCTCGACCTTGCGCGCATGTGCCCAGGCGGCCCCGGCTAGGGCGGGGGAGACCCGGCCTGCCTCCACCGCCTCCTCCAACTCGTCGCCGTCGATGATGTGCGTTTCGCCCACGCGCCAGCCGGGCTGCCAGTCCGCGATCACGTCGAGATACAGATCGTCGCACCAGGGCAGGCCGCCTTCGCCCACGCCCTCACCGCCGTGAATGTCCACGTAAAGCTGCTCCGGTTGCCCCGCCGCGTTCAGCATGACGGTCAGGGCGTCCCCCAGCGCGCCCTCGCCCGTGCCGGTGGGGTGGGCACGGACCCAGCGGAAGCCGTGGTCGAGAATGCGGACGGTGCGGCTCCCGAACGGCACGTCCAGCGTGCGGGCGACCTCGTGGGCGGTGAAGTCCACGATCACGAAACCGGGCACCTGCGTCACCGTCTGGGTGTGGCGCCGGGCACGCGACCAGGGGCGCAGGTCGAAGGTCTTGCGCTTCACTGGAACTCCCGCAGGGCGCCCAGCAACAACTCGCCCTCGGTCGCCTGCACGCGCGCCCGCAGCGTGTCCACCGTGTCGCCCGGCAGCACCGGCACCCTGGAGTGCGCCAGCACCGGCCCCTCGTCGATCCCGGCCGTGACCAGATGCACGCTCGCGCCCGATTCCGCGTCCCCGGAGGCCAGCACCGCCGCGTGGACCCGGTCGCCGTACATCCCGCGCCCGCCGTGCCGGGGCAGCAGGCTGGGATGGATGTTCAGCAACCGCCCGGCGTAGGCTCCGAGCACCTGCGGCCCCAGCGCCTTCATGTAGCCGCTGAGGACCAGGGTGTCCACCCCCGCCCCCTGCAAGAAGGCCAGGACCGCCCGGTCGAGTTCGCCGGGATCGGGAAACCGGGCCGCGCTGAGGTGCGCCGTCCTCAGCCCCGCCTCCTGCGCCCAGGCCAGCGCCGCGCTGCCGCTGTTGTTGCTCGCCAGGGCGGCGGGCGTAGCCATCAGCCGCCCGTCCTGGCAGGCAGCGGTCAGAAAGCGGGCGGCGCTGCCCCCGTGCGAGGCGAGAAAGCCGAGGATCATGGGCGCCCCGCGCCGTCAGGGGTGAGTGGGGAGTGGTCAGTGGGAGAAGCTGGCGTCCGGCCGACTGACCACTCCCCCCTGACCACGAACCTCACTTCGCCAGTTCCTGAAGCAGATAGGCGCTCGTCAGAATCCCGTTGTGGTAGTCCTCCACGGCGAAGCTCTCGTTGGGCGAGTGGGGGGCGTCCTCGTTCAGGCCGAAGTCCACCAGCAGCACGGGAGCGCCCAGCAGCGTCCGGAAGGCCGCCACGATGGGGATGCTGCCCCCGGTGCGGGCAAAGGCGGCGGGTTTGCCGTACACCCGCGTCAGCGCGCGGTCGGCGGCCTGGACATAGGGGTTGTCGAGGTCCACCTTGACGGGCTGGCCGCCGTGCAGGCCCCGCACCTCGACCTTGGTCCCCTCGGGCGCCAGGGTGGGCACGTAGTCCTGCACCAGCCGGGTGATGCGCTCCGGGTCCTGGCCAGGCACCAGGCGCATGGAGACCTTGGCCCCGGCCTTCGCGGCGATCACGGTCTTGCTGCCCTCGCCCTGGTAGCCGCCCCAGATGCCGTTCACGTCCAGCGTGGGCCGCGCCCACAGCCGCTCCAGGGTGGCGTATCCCGCCTCGCCGGGCAGGGCCGGAACGCCGATGGAGGCGGCGAATTCCTCGTCGGAATGCGGCAGGCGCGCCCACATCTCGCGCTCCTCCTGGGTCAGTTCCTCCACGCCGTCGTAGAAGCCGGGGATGGTGACGCGGCCCTGGTCGTCCTTGAGCCCCGCGATGATCTCGGCCAGCGCGTTGATCGGGTTGGGCGCCGCGCCGCCGTAGGAGCCGGAGTGCAGGTCGCGGCTCGCCCCCTGCACGTGAATTTCCACGTAGCTCAGGCCGCGCAGCCCGTAGGTCACGGTGGGCACGTCGGGCGCGAAGCGGCTGCCGTCGGAAATCACAATCACGTCGGCCTTCAGCTCGCTCGCGTGCTCTTGCAGGTAGGCTTCGAGGTTGGGGCTGCCGACTTCCTCCTCGCCTTCGAGCAGGAACTTCACGTTCACGGGCAGCTCGCCCGCCCGGAGCAGCAGCTCGGCGCCGCGCACGTGGGCATAGGCCTGGCCCTTGTCGTCGGTGGCGCCGCGCGCGTAGATGCGCCCGTCCCGCACGGTCGGCTCGAAGGGGGGCGTCTCCCACTCCTCCAGCGGCGCTTCCGGCTGCACGTCGTAGTGCCCGTAGATCAGGACCGTGGGCTGGCCGGGGGCCGCGAGGCGCTCGGCGTACACCAGGGGGTGCCCGGCGGTCGGGTCCACCCGCGCCGTGAAGCCCAGGCCCTGCAACTTGGCCCGCAGGAATTCGGCGGCGCGGGCCATGTCGGGCGCGTGGGCGGGGTCGGCGCTCACGCTGGGAATCCGCAGCAGGTCGAACAGCTCCTGCTCGGCCTGGGCGCGGTCGTGGAGGGCGGCGAGGTCGGTCTGGGCCTGGGTCATGGGGCGATGATAGCGGGGGTGGTCGGTGGGAAGTGGTGCGTGGAGGCGGGAGACGGCGCGCTGCGCCTGCGCTCGGTGTTTCCCGTTCCCTGCGGCCCACTCTCCCCGGCCTCCTGCCATCCCCCTCAACCTCACCTTTCGCCACCTTCAAAAACCCTGCCTCCGGTATACTCAAGCAACGTATGCCCGCCGACTCCAAGCACCGTCCCGTGTACGTGATCTCGGTCGCGGCTGAACTCGTCGACATGCATCCCCAGACCCTGCGGCTGTACGAGCGCAAGGGCTTGATCCGTCCGGGGCGCAGCAGCGGCAAGACGCGGCTGTATTCCGAGCGCGACATCGAGCACCTGCGCGAGATCCGCCGCCTGACCCAGGAACTCGGCGTCAACCTCGCGGGCGTCGAGGAGGTGATGCGGCTCCAGCACGAACTCGACGACCTCCAGGGCGAGTTCGAGGCCGAGATCGAGCGCATCGAGGACGAGCTGCGCGGGCGGGCCGCCTCTCCCCAGGCCCTGCCTGCCGCCGACGGCCGCACCGATCCCAAGGACCGCCCGGTGTACGTGATCTCCATCGCCGCCGAACTGGTGGACATGCACCCGCAGACGCTGCGGCTGTACGAGCGCAAGCAGCTGATCCGCCCCGGCAGGAGCAGCGGCAAGACGCGGCTGTATTCCGAACGCGACATCGAGCATCTGCGCGAGATTCGCCGCCTGACCCAGGAACTCGGTGTCAACCTGGCTGGGGTCGAGGAGATCATGCGCCTGCGCCACGAACTCGACGGCGCGAAATTCCACATGGAGGGCAACGTGCGCCGCCTCCAGCAGGACATCACCGAGCGCATGACCAGCTGGCGCACCCTGCCCGCGCCGGACGGCCCGCGAGCGGAGGCGCCGGACCCCGCCCAGGAACCTGAAGAGGCCGAGGCGGCGGCGGCCGCTCCCGGGGTTCCGGCGGAATGATCCTGCCGGGCGGCCTGCGTCAGCGGGTGGACGCGGGGGTGGCCCTGCTCGTCGGTCGCCGCGACCACGCCCGCTGGGACCTGCCCGGCGGCGGCGTGGAGCCGGGCGAGGAGGTCGGGGCCGCCGCCCGCCGCGAGCTGCGCGAGGAAACGGGCCTCGGGGCCGGGCCACTCACGCTGCTGGGCGTCTTCAGCGGGGAGATGCCCAGCAACCTCTACCCGGACGGCTATGCGGTCGCCTGGGTGCCGGTGCCCGACCGGGGCGAGCCAGCCAGGGGCGCGGCGCGGGCCTCTTGCGCGGTCCTGTCCGCCGCCTCGCGCGGGGCGCCGTGAACGGTGCGCCCGCCCGCGCGCTGTGGGTGGTCGGGGACGTTCACGGCGCGCACGACAAGTTGCGCACGCTGCTGCTGGGCGCCCGGCTGATCACAGAGGACGGCAGCTGGAGCGGCGGCACGGCTCACCTCGCCTTTCTGGGCGATTACCTCGACCGGGGGCCGGACGGGCTGGGCGTGGTGCAGCTGGTGCGCGGGCTGGAGGCTGGGGCGCGGGCGGCGGGCGGGCAGGTGACGGCGCTGCTGGGCAACCACGAGGTGATGTTCCTGGCGGCGCTGCACTTTGCGCGGCGCGACCCGCACGACCGCCACGGCTTCCGCGACTACTGGCGCGCCAACGGCGGCCAGCCGGGAGACGCCGCGCGCGTGACCCCGGAAGACCTCGCCTGGCTGCTGGCCCGTCCCGCCCTGGCCCGCGCGGGCCGCTGGCTGCTGCTGCACGCCGACACGCCGATGTACCTGCGGCTGGGCGGCAGCCTGGAGGCGGTCAACGCCCGCGTGGCCGGGCTGCTGGGCAGCCACGATCCGCACGTCTGGGGCACCTTCGCCAACGCCTTTGCCGACCGCTTCGCCTTTGCCGCGCCGGGGGGCGAGCGCGCGGCGCAGAGCCTGCTGGACACCTTCGGCGGTGAGCGGCTGGCGCACGGCCACACCCCGGTGCCGCTGCTGCTGGGCGAGTCGCTGGCCGGGCCGGAAGACGGGAGCGACCGGGGGACCTGCGGCGCGGGCGCACCTCTGCTGTACGCGGGCGGGCGCTGCCTGGCCCTCGACAGCGCGCTGGCCTACCGCCCGCAGGCAGGCTTCCTGGCGCGGCTGAACGGGCGCGGCGTGGCGCAGGTCGTGACCTATGGGGGCGCAGGCGAGACGGTGCAGCAGGCCGGACCAGGCGGCCCGGCCCCGTGACGCCCCTTCCCGGCCGGCTCCTGCCGGGGCGCGGAACGGTACACTCCGGCCTGTGAGAACGTACAAGGTCGAAGTCGGGAACGTGACGCGCGAACTGCCGGTGGTGGAGGTCGCCCCGGGCGTCAGCGTGGCCCTCTTCAACATGCTGGGCGACACCGAGGTCACCGAGGCGGCCGGGCGGGCGCTGGCCGGGCTGTTGCCCCCGGACATCGACGTGCTGGTCACGCCCGAGGTCAAGGCGCTGTCGCTGGCGCACGTCATCAGCCGCGAGACGGGCAAGCCCTACATCGTGATTCGCAAGACCGAAAAGCCCTACATGGTCGATCCCATCGCCCGCGAGGTCGTCAGCATCACGACCGGCAAACCGCAGCTGCTGGTGCTCGACGGCTTCGACGTGGGCAAGGTGCGCGGCAAGCGGGTCGCCATCGTGGACGACGTGGTCTCCAGCGGCGGCACCCTGCACTCTTTGCGGCAGATTATCGAGGAGGTCGGCGGCGAGGTCGCGGCGGTCGTCGCCGTCTTTACCGAGGGCCAGGAGCGCCCCGACGTGACGGCGCTGGGGCACCTGCCGCTCTTTCAGTGAGCGCCGCATGAGGCCCGCAGGCGGGTGGGACCCTAACCCGCCTCTCCAGACCGCCCGCCTGCGCCTGGAACCGCAGCGGGCTGGCCACGCCGGGGCCATGCAGGCGGTGCTGGCCGACCCGCGCGTGCATGCCTTCTTGCCTTCCTCGCCGCCGGATGTGGAGGCCCTGCGGGAGCGTTTCGCGCGGCTGGAGTCGCGCCGCTCGCCGGACGGGCGGGAAGGCTGGCTCAACTGGGTCGTCTTCCCGCGCCTGGACGGCCCGGCCCTGGGCACGGTGCAGGCGACGGTGCGCCCGGTGGCCGCTGAGGCGGACCTAGCCTACGTGTTTGCCCCGCACGCGTGGGGTCAGGGCTATGGGACGGAGGCGGTGGGTGCCCTGCTGAGCTTCCTGGCGGGCCGTTGGGGCGTGCGGGAGGCGGTCGCCCAGGTCGATACCCGCAACCACGCCTCCATCCGCCTGCTGACCCGGCTGGGTTTTCGGCAGACCGGCTTCACGCCGCACGCCGACACCTTCCGGGGAGAGGGCAGCGACGAGTTCACCTTCCGGCTGCTGCTCGCGGCCCCTCGGGCAGACGGCCAGGCCTTCAGGTAGGGTGGGCGGCATGACTCAACTGGGCAAGAAGGCTCCCGAGGTCAGGACCCTGAGCGTCACGGTCGGGGACGTGATCCGCGAACTGGCGACCGTGCGGGTGGGCAGCGTGGGGCGGGTGCCGCTGGTGGAATTCCTGGGCGACCCCGCGCTGACCAACGCCGCCGCGCAGGCGCTGGTGCCGCTGATTCCGGCAGGCACCGATCTGCTGCTCACGGTCGTCACCAACGCCCTGCCGCTGGCCCACGAACTCAGCGACCGCGCCGGGCTGCCCTATGTGGTCGTCCGCAAGAAACGCCGCACCTACATGCAAGACCCCCTGATTCAGGACGTGCCCAGCATGACTCTGGGGGTCGCGGAAACCCTCTGGCTCGACGGCCCCCACGCCGCCCGCCTGAAGGGCCAGCGCGTGACCATCGTGCAAGACGTCGTGGCCTCGGGCGGCACCGCGCAGGCCCTGGCGCGGCTGACCGAGCGCGCGGGCGGCACCGTGCAGGGCTACCTCGCGGCCTTCAAGCAGGGCGAAAGCCGCCTGCCGGTCATCTACCTTCAGGAACTGCCCACCCACCTCTGAAGGTCAGGAGAAGGGGAGGGGCCGCCCCGGCATGTTTCCGGGGCGGCCCCTGTCGCTGGCATGGTCAGGCCGGGGGCGCCGCCGGGCGGCCCAGAATCTGCGGCAGGCGGTCTTCCAGGCGCAGCAGCGGCAGGTCGAACACCGTGCGGGCGGGTTCGCTCGGGGCCGTGTTGCCTGCCTTGAGCATCGCGTACTGGTCGCGGGTGATGGGCGGCTTGGGCAGCAGGCCCATCAGCGGCACGGCCAGGTTCATCAAGGCGAGCGGCACCGGCACGATGGGTTTTTTCTTGCCCAGCGCGGCGAGTTCCAGCTCCAGCAGTTGCCGGAAGGAGAACTCCTGTGGGCCGGTCAGGGCGTAGGTCTGCCCTGCGGTCTCGGGGCGGTCCAGCGCTCCGGCAAACGCCTGGGCCACGTCCTCCACGCTGACGGGCCGGAAGGGAAAGCGCCCGTCTCCGATCATGGGCACCACCGGCGCCTGCGAGACGAGGTCGCGCAGCACCCGCCCGAAAAAGTCGTCTCCGACGCCGAAAATCAGGCTGGGCTGGAAGATGGTCCAGGGCAGCCCGCTCGCGCGCACCAGCGCCTCGGCCTGGGCCTTGCTGCGGCTGTAGCCGCTCGCGCTGGCTTCGTCGGCGCCCAGGGCGCTCATGTGCAGGTAGCGGGCGCCGCGTGGGGTGGCGGCCAGCACGTGCCGGGTGCCTTCCACATGCACCCGCCCGAACGTCTGCTCGCCCGCCTCCGCGATGATGCCGACCAGATGCACGACCGCCTCCGGCGCGGCCCCCTGCACCGCGCGCAGCACGCTGGCGGGGTCGGTCACGTCGAGGCTCAGGCCCCGGGCGCCCGGCAGCCCCTCGCCCCGGCGCGATCCGGCGAAAACGGTGTGGCCCTGGCGCAGCAGTTCCTGCACGACTGCCCTGCCGACGAATCCGGTGGCTCCGGTAACCAGGATGTTCATGTGTCCTCCGTCTGTGGGTCGCTGGGGTCTGTGGAGTCCGGCGCTCTGGGACTCGGCGGGCGGTGCGCGGGAGAGGCGCCGGAATGCAGCCGCGCGATGATGGTCTCAGCGGCGTGCAGGGCGTCGGCCCCGGCGTAGTGGCCGCCCAAAGCTGCGGCCAGTTCGGGCCGCTGGTTGAGCAGCGCGCCGCCGTAAAAGACCGGGATGCCCAGCCCCGCCAGGGCGCCGAGCTGCGCCTGGGTGGGGCCGAGCGCCCACTCGCCGTTGAGGGCGATCAGCAGGGCGTCCACGCCGCCGGGACCGCGCTGCCGGGTGTAGGCCGCGAGTTCGGCCAGCGGGAGGTTGGCGCCCAGGTACTCGGCCCGCACGCCCCGGCGGCGCAGCAGCAGCGCCAGCATCAGCAGGCCGATCTCGTGGTGCTCGCCCGGGGCGCAGGCGGCCAGCACGGTCGGCCCGAACGCGCTGAGGCCCGCCAGCTCCAGCAGCGCCGCCAGCCGACCGCGCAAAAAAGCGCTGGCCTGGTGCTCGTGCGCCATGGTGATCTGGCCCTGTGCCCAGCGGGCGCCGATCTCGACCAGCGCGGGCGCCATCATGGTCAGCACGACTTCCTCGACGGTCAGGCGGGTGTGCGCCTCGGACAGCAGCGCGCCGGCCTGCCGCAGGTCCGAGGCGACCAGCGCGGCGACTAGTTCGGCGGCCAGCGGGGAAGGCGGGGCCGGCGCGGGCGGCTCGGCGAGCGCTTCGCCGGGCGCCTGCACAAGCTGCGCGGCGCGGCTGGCCGACACCCCGGCGAGCACGTGCGCCTGCATCTGCCCGATCTGCGCGAGGTCGTGGGGCGAGTAGAGGCGGTACCCGTTGGCGTGCCGCGCGGGGGCAGGCACGCCGTAGCGCCGCTCCCACTGCCGCAGGGTCGCGGCAGGCACGCCCGTGCGCGCCTCGGCCTCCGACGCCGTGAACATCGGCGTGGCGTCGGGAAGGGGGGCGGGTGTCATCTGGCCCTCATTGAGCCACGCCCACCCCGGCGACACCGTAAGCATTAAGGACATGCGTGCCCCGCGTCCCGGCATCTGTCCCGGGTGTGTCGCCTCTCCCCGGCTCTAAAATGGCCGGGCACGCGCGGGGCGCCAGTGGAAGAAAAAGCCTCAGCCCAGCCCCCTTCTGCCCCCACCATGCGCTCCCTGACCCTGCCCGCCCGCCTGTCCCTCGCCCGCCTGCTGGCCGTATCGCGCCCCGCGCTGTGGGTGAACACGGTCGGCCCGCTGGTCATGGGCCTGTGGCTGACCGGGCGGCTGTGGACGCCTGATCCCGCGTGGTGGCTGCTGCTGGCGTACCTCACGCTGCCGTTCAACCTGCTGATCTACGGCCTGAACGACCTCTCCGACCGCGAGGAGGACGCCGTCTCCGGGCGCAAGGGCGGGTGGCAGGGCGCTCGCCTGGGCGCCGGGGAAGGCGGGCCGCTGCTGGGGGCGGTGCTGGCGCTGAACCTGCCGTTCCTGGCGGCGCTGGCGCTGTTGCTGCCGCCCGGCGCTTTCGCGCTGCTGCTGGGCGCGGCGGCGCTGTTCGTCGCCTACAGCGTGCCCCCGCTGCGCCTGAAGGGCCGCCCCTTTCTCGACGGCCTCAGCAACGTCGCCTACGCGTTGCCGCTGGCTCTCCCAGCGCTGGCCCTGGGCGAGCCGGTGCCCGCGCTGCCACTGGCTGCCCTGATGGCCTACGCGGTGGGCAAGCACGCCTTTGACGCCGCGCAGGACGTGCCCGCCGACCGCGCCGCCGGGGTGCGGACGGTGGCGACCACCCTGGACGTGCGCGGCGCGGCCCTGTATGCCCTGGGGTGGTTCGGGCTGGCCGGGGCGCTGCTGTGGCCGGTCAGCCGCCTGACCGCCGCCGCCCTGTGGCTGGTATGCGGCGGCATGGGCCTGGCGCTGCTGCGGCGGCCCACCCCGGCCCGCGCTGCCCGGCTCTATCCCCTCAGCATCGTCACGCCCTGGATCGTGGGAACGGCGGCAGGGATGCCGCTGGTGTACCTGCTGGCGCGCGGGCTGTGGCCATGAAGGAAGTGCGGTCGGCCGCGCCCTGGTCCATCGGCCTTCTCGGCGGCGGGATCGCGGGGCTGGCGCTGGCGGCGCTGCTGGGGGAGCGGGGGCACGCGGTCACCGTGTACGAACGGGACCGGGTGGGGGGCAAGCTGCGGCGGATCACGGTGGGCGGGCTGGCCTTCGACACCGGCCCCAGCCTTTTTACCTTTCCGGAGGTCTGGCGGGCGTTGCTGGCGCGGCTAGGCGAGCCTGACCCGCTGGACCTGCGTCCGCTGCCCGGCGGACTGGGGGTGCACCACACCCCCTTCGGCGCCGCGCCGCTGCCGGTGCCGCCGGGGCATCCGCTGCACCCGGCCTGGGAGGCGTACCGCGCGCCGGCCCGTCCCCTCGCCGGGCACCTGACGACCCTCCTCACGACGCCGCCCCGCCTGAGTGACCCTACCTTTCGGCGGGGGAGCGCGGCTCTTTTTCGGGCGACGGGGGGACAGCCCACCGCTGAGGGGTGGGTGCGGGCGCGGCGGCTGCCCCCGGCACTGACCCACGCGGTGGGCACCCACGCCCTGAACGCGGGCCTGACTCCGCAGGACGCCCCAGCGCTGTACGCGCTGATTCCGGCCCTCGCCGCAGACGCGGTGTTCCGGCCCGCCCGGGGCATGGGCGCGCTGCTGGACGCCCTGCTCGCCTTCGCCGCCGCGCGCGGGGTGCAGGTCGAGGAGGGCGCGGAGGTGGCCCGCGTGGACCCCCGCACCGCCCGCCTCACGCTGAGCGGGGGAGAGGAGCGCCGCCACGACCTGCTGGTCAGTGCCCTGGACCCCGCGCGGCTGGCCGGAGTGCTGGGCCGACCCGTCCGCTCGCCCGTCGCCCGCCGCACGGTGAGCGGAGTGGCGCTCTACGCCGCGCTGCCGGGAGACGCGGGGCTGCCCCCCACCTCGGTCCTGCCGCCCGCCGATTTTGCCCGCTTTCGCGCGGCGGTGCGGGCAGGAGCGCTGCCGCCGGACACCCTGGCCCTCGTCCACGCCGACGGCCCCCGGCTCGCCGTGCTGCTCACGGCCCCGGCCACCGCCCGCGACCTGAGGCCGGAGCATCCCTGGGTGCGGGCGCAGGTCGGGCGGGTCGAGCGCACGCTGGGGGTGCCGGGCCTGCTCGCCTCGGCGCGGGACGTACTGGCCCTGCCGCCCAGGCACTACGCGGCGGGCGGGCACCCCGGCGGCGCGATCTATGGGGCGGCCCTGCCCGCCTGGCGCGGCGGTCCCCTGCACCCCCAGCCGTACCGCCCCCGGCCCCGGCTGTGGCAGGTGGGGACCGGGGTGCATCCCGGCGGGGGGCTTCCGGCGATCCTGGGCGGGGCGCTGATCGTAGATACGCTGCTGGGGGAAAGCGGCGTCTAGGCGCCGGGACCGGACTCGCGCGGGGCAAACCCCTCCCGCTGGAGGGCGGTGAGAAGAGGAGCCGGTTGGCCGCACCCGGCACGGAAAGGGCCGCCTCTATCTGCGGGGGCGGCCCTTCTCGCGCTGCTCTTTGGCCAGGGGTTACTGCCCGGTGATCGCCTTCAGCGGGTTGACCAGCCCGTAGCCGAAGTTGTCGTCCCGGCCCGCCGCGCCCAGATCCTTGGCGGTCGAGGTGAGCAGGCTCAGCAGCTGCGCGTTGGTCAGGCCCGGCTTGGCGGCCCAGACCACAGCGGCGGCGGCGCTGACGTGTGGGGTCGCCATGCTGGTGCCGTCGAGGTACTCGTAGTCCGCGCCCGTCACGCTGACCGTGCCCGTGGTGGGCAGCTGGCCCAGCAGGCCCTGGCCGTCCGCCTGGGTCAGGCCCACGACCGGCACGGAAGGGGCGTTGGTCAGGCTCATGCCCAGCGCGCCCGCCGTGTTGTTGTAGATCATGACGGCCTTGGCGCCGCTGCCGACCGCGTTGGCGGTCTTTTCCTCGAAGGAGCAGGTGCCGCGTGCAATGAGGGCGATGTTGCCGCTCAGGGCCGGGTTGCGGGTGCCCACGCCGCACAGTTCGTTGTTCGTGCCGCCCGCCGCCACCACCGCGCCCGTGAAGGTCGCCTTGGCGCTGAGGTCGGCCGCCTGCACGTCGCTGAAGGTCACCCCGCCGCCCGAGGCCGAGGCGCGGGTGCCCTGGCCCAGCGGAATGGTGCTCAGCACCCGCACGCCGGGGCCGACCAGATCGACCTGGGCGCCGAAGTTGGAGAAGTCGGCCCTGGCCTCGGCGTCGTCGATGGCGCCCACGCCGACCACGTTGGTGTAGGCGGCGGGGTACGAGACGGCGGCCCCGTCGTTGCCGGTCGCGGCAATCACCAGCGCGCCCTTGTTGTACACGCTGGTGTAGGCGCGCTGCTCGGTCTGGCTGGCGCGGCCCCCGCCCAGCGACAGGCTGATCACGACCTTGTTCTCGGTGCCGCCCTGGCTCTTGAGCTGCGCGGCGCACCAGTTCACCCCGTTGATGATCGCGCTGGAGCTGCCCGACCCCGTGTCGCCCAGCACGCGCGCCATGTACAGGTTCACGCCCGTCGCCGCGCCGACCACGCCGTTCGGGTCCATGCCGCTCTGCTGCCCCGCCGCGCCGGTTCCCGCCCCGTACTGCGCGAACACCGTGCCCGCCACGTGGGTGCCGTGGTGCGAGAGGTCGTTGAGCGCGTAGGGGTCGTTGCGGTTGGTTTCGGTGGTCACGAAGTTCTTGAAGCCCCTCAGCTTGCGCGCGAACTCGGGGTGGTTGCCGTCGATCCCGGTGTCCCCGATGCACACCGCCACGCCCGCCCCGGTGTAGTTGCTGGCCCGCAGCTGCGAGACGCGCAGGGCATTGTCGCCCCAGGTGTACTCGCCGCTGGGGGCGTAGAGCGGGGTCGCCTGCGCGTTCAGCGCCTGCGTACCCAGGCGGGCGCCGCCCGCGTCCGTGCCGCCGCTGCGCCGCCCCATCGCGTGGCGCTCCAGGTCAGGCTCCACGTACTCGACCAGCGGGTTGCCCCGCAGCTTGGCGAGTGCGGCGGCGTCCAGCCGCACGGCGGCGGCGCTGAGATCGGCCCACTGGCTCGTCAGCGTGCCTCCGGCGGCCGTGATCGCCTGCGCCTGAAGCTGCGCCTGCGCCGCCAGCTCCTGCGCGCTCAGGCCCTGCGCCCCCAGCCGCTCCCAGCGGAACCCCACCAGGTAGGCGTCTCCGGCCGCCGCGACCGGCGTGGGCGCGGCGGCCACCGGCCCGCTTCCCCCCTGCGGAACCTGGGCCTGCTGCCCACAGGCGGCGAGGGTGAGGGCGAGGGTGGCGGCCAGCAGGGAACGGGTACGCGACATGAAAACCTCCGGGATAAGGGGCTGAGAAACAGCGGGCGACCGCGCCGCACCGCGGGGCCGTGCGGACCAAGCTGAGGCGGGACGGCCCTGGCTCTGTGTTGGATGTGGGAGGGATGTTAGAGCGCAGATGTCCCGGCCCACCTCTCACATCTAGACAGCTCTGGACCGGGTCAAAAACCTGCCGGAAGGCCGTCCAGGCCAGCCTTCAGCCGGGAGAGGCCCCTGATCTTCGTCCCCGCCTGCCTGTCGGGGCGCCTATCCTGCTGTGCCCATCCGGCAGCCCCGGCGCCCAAAGGCGGGAGGCCGGTCTGTCACGACCGGCCTCCCCGAGCCTGCGGAGTCGCCGCCTACCAGCGCTCGGTGACGGTCTTGAGCTGCAGGAAGTTGGCGAGGTAATCCGGACCGCCCGCCTTGGAGTCGGTGCCGCTCATGTAATACCCGCCGAAGGGCTGCACGCCCACGATGGCCCCGGTGATCTTGCGGTTGAAGTACAGGTTCCCGGCCTCGAACTCAAAGCGGGCCTGTTCCAGCCGCTCGCGCCGGTTGCTGATGACGCCGCCGGTCAGGCCGTACTCGGTCGCGTTGGCGATTTCCAGTGCGTGCGCCCAGTCGCGCGCGCGCAGCACGCTGACGACCGGCCCGAAGATCTCCTCCTGCGCGAGGCGGGCGTGCGCGTCCACGTCCCCCACGACTGTGGGCTGGATGTAGTAGCCCGTCTTGCCGTTCGCCTCGCCGGGGGCCTCGCCGCCCAGCAGCACCTTCCCCTCCTGCGGGGCGAGGTCCAGATAGCCGCTGATCTTGTCGAAGCTCATCTGGTTGACCACGGCGGTCACGTTGGCGTTCTCCTCGCCCGTGCCGAGTTGGAGCCCCCGCGCCCGCTCGACGAACTGCCCCACGACCGTGTCATACACCTCGTCCACCACGATCAGGCGGCTCATCGCGCTGCACTTCTGGCCGTTGAAGCCGAAGGCCCCCTGCACGGCGGCGGTCACCGCCACGTCCAGGTCCGCCGTCTCGTCCACGATCAGGGCGTCCTTGCCGCCGAGTTCGAGAATCACCTTCTTGATCCACTTCTGGCCGGGCATGGTCCTCGCCGCGACCTCGTTGATGTGCAGGCCCACCGCCCGCGACCCGGTAAAGGTGATAAAGCGCGTCCGCGCGTGGGTGGTGAGATACTCGCCCACCTCCTTGCCGACGCCCGGCAGGAATTGCAGCACCCCGGCGGGCAGCCCGGCTTCCAGCATGACGTCCACCATGAACCCGGCGATCAGGCCTGAGTCCTCGGCGGGCTTGGCGATCACGCAGTTCCCGGCCACGATGGGCGCGGCGGCCATCCCGATAAAGATCGCGCAGGGAAAGTTCCAGGGGCTGATCGAGACGCCCACGCCCAGCGGCAGGTACATCAGGCCGTTTTCCTCGCCCTCGAACCAGGTCGTCTCGGCGGCGCCGAAGCCCGCGTATTTCATGGCGCTGCGGGCGTAGTACTCCAGGAAGTCGATGGCCTCCGCGACTTCCACGTCGGCCTCGGCGTAGTTCTTGCCGACCTCGATGCTCATCAGGGCGCAGGCTTCCAGGCGGCGGCGCTTCAGGATCGCGGCGGCTTTCAGCAGGATGCGGGCGCGGGCGTCCATGTCCCACTTCTTCCAGCTCTCGAAGGCGGCCCAGGCGCCGTCCAGGGCACGCTGAGCATCCTTGACCGTGGCCTTGGCAGTCGTGCCCACCACTTCCGAGGTGTCGCAGGGGTTGAGCGAGGTCAGTTTTTCAGCGGTGTCCACCCGTTCCCCGTCGATGATCAGCGGGTAGTGCTTGCCGACGAGTTCGGCGCGGACCTTTTTCAGCGCCTCCTGGTACGCCTGCACATTCTCGGGCCGGGTGAAGTCGGTGAAGGGCTGGGGGCGGTAGTCCTGAATTTTAAGCATGGGAGGTCTCCTGAGTGAGAAGGGGGGCCACGTCGCGGGCGAAGTCGTCAAACGACCGGGGCGCTCTTCCCAGCAGCCGGGCCGTGTCGGGGGTCACCCGTGCGGCCAGGCCGAAGCGGGCAGTGGCGTAGATCGCCTCCATCACCATGACCTGCGCGGTCGGCACCCCCCGCGCCCGCATGTGCCGGAAAAAGGCCAGCGGGCTGGGGTCCGTGTAGCGGACGGGCCGCCCCGTCGCGGCGCTGAACTTCTGGGCGACTTCCGTATAGGTCAGCGCCCCGGGGCCGGTCAGCTCGTAGGCTTGCCCCGCGTGGCCCGGCTCGGTGAGCACCAGGGCCGCCACCTCCGCGATGTCGCGCACATCGATAAAACTGGTGCGGCCCCGCCCCGCCGGAACATAGACCTCGCCCCGCCGCAGCTCGGGCAGGTGGGTGGTGGTCAGGTTCTGCATGAAAAAGGAGGGCCGCAGCAGCGTGTAGGCCGCGCCGCTCGCCCGCAGGTAGTGTTCGAGCTGGGCGTGGGGCACGAAGGTGATCTTCTCGGCGCCCTGTAAGGAAAGCAGCGCCATGTGCCGTACCCCGGCGCCCAGCGCCACGTCGAGCGCGGGCACCATGTCGCGGCCCACCTGACTGACCTGTGGGGGCCGCACCACGAACAGCCGGTCGACCCCCTGCATCGCCCCCACGTAGGTTCGGCGGTCCCCGAACTCCAGCGGGCGGTACTCCAACTCCGGCGCCTCGCCCAGCACGCGGCGGGCTTCCTCGGGGCGGCGGGCCAGCACCCGCACCCGCGCGCCGCGCGAGAGCAGCGCCCGCACCAGCGGCGTGCCCACGTTGCCGGGCGCGCCCGTCACCCCGATCAAGGGGCCGCTCATCCTTTCAGCATGCCGCGCAGCACGAACAGCACGTTGGCGGGGCGCTCGGCGATGCGGCGCGAGAAGTACGGGTACCAGTCGCGGCCGTAGGGGATATAGGCGCGCACCCGGTAGCCTTGCGCGGCCAGTTCCCGTTGCAGGTCGCGCCGGATGCCGTAGAGCATCTGGAACTCGAAGGCGTCCTTGCGGATGCCGTGGGCCAGCACGAAATGTTTCACGTCCGCGATGATGGACTCGTCGTGGGTGGCGACGTTCACGTACTGCGCTCCCCCAGTCTGGCCCGCCTGCATGTGCGCGTACACCAGCTTGCGGTAGCTGGCGTCCACGTCGGCCTTGTCGGGCATGGCGACCGTGTCCGGCTCCAGGTACGCGCCCTTCACGATCCGGAGGTTGGGCGAGAGGTCGTCCAGTGCGGCGCGGTCGGCCTCCGAGCGGTAGAGGTAGCTCTGGAGCACCGTGCCGACGTGCTGGCGGCCAAATTCGTTCACCAGCGTGCGGAACTGCGCGAGGGTCTGGTCCACCCGGGGGTGGTCTTCCATATCCAGGCACACGAACCCGCCGTACTCCTTCGCGCGGCCCACGATGCGCCGGGCGTTGGTCAGGCCGAGGTCCTCGCCGCCGACGGCCATGCCCTGCCCGATGCTCGACAGCTTGACGCTGACGTAGGGGGTGATTCCGGCGGCGTGGGCCTCGTCAAGCAGGTGCAGGACCTTGGCCGCGAACTCGTCGGCGGTGTCCGGCGACGTGACGAACTCGCCCAGCAGGTCGAGGTTCCCCAGAATGCCGTCTCCTTCCAGCTCCTTGACGGCGGCGATGGCGGAAGCGGCGTCCTCTCCGGCGACGAAGCGCTGCGCCAGCCCGTAGCCGCGCGCGCGCACGAGGTCTTCGACGAACTTCTGCCCCGAGACGGTCAGGACAGCCTTGCGGTACATCTGGTCGATCATGGCGTTTCTCCGAGGTTCTGCATCACGAGAGGGGCAAAGGTGCGGACGTGCGTGCGGGCCGCCTCGCGGGCGGCGTCCGCGTCGCGCGCGAGGACGGCGCTGAGAATCGCGCCGTGCTGCGCGGCGGTGTCCGGGTGGGCATTGTAGATGCGCGTCTGGTGCTTGATCAGCGCCACCCGCAGCGAGAGCCAGCGCGCCAGCTCGGCCAGCGCGGTGTTGTGGGCCGCCAGCGTGACCTCCCGGTGAAAGGCGAGGTCGAGCCGGGTCTGCTCGCGGTAGTCGCCGCCCGGCGCGGCGTTGAGGGCGTCCAGGGCGCCCCGCAGCGCCCCCGCATCGGCCTCGGTGTGGGCCTGGGCCGCCAGCGCCGCCGCCAGGCCGTCGAGTTCCTCGCGCACCACGTAGGTGCCCTGCGCCTCGGCGGCGCTCACGGTCCGCACCCGCACGCCCTTGTTCGCCTCGGCCACCAGCAGGCCGTCTTGCGTCAGCCGCATGATCGCCTCGCGGACCGGGGTGCGGCTCACGCCCAGCCGCTCGCCGAGTTCCACCTCGCCCAGCCGCTCGCCGGGCGCAATCTCGCCGTCCAGCACGGCGCGGCGCAGGTGGCCATACACGCCGTCGCGCACCAGGGTGGGCCGCTCGAAAGGGGTCATTGTGGATATTGTATACAATGCGATCCCCTCCAACAAGCCCAGGGTTGGGTTTGCCTCCCCCGGGAGGTTCAGCGCCCGCAAGGCCGGAGGCCGACCCCCAGGGAAGACCTCTGCTCACTCCGGCTCGCCGTCCGGCCTGGACTGTCCGGCCGGATTCTCGCGCTCCTTGACGCTCTCGGTCAGGCGGCCCAGCACGCCCAGCGTGAAGAGGAACAGCAGCGTGGCCCCGGTCGCCAGCACGTACAGATGCAGGCCGCACGCGACCCCGACGCCCGCAGTGGCGAGCATGCCCGCCGCCGTGGTCAGGCCCTTGGCGCCCTGGCCGCGCCGGTCGGAAAAGATCGCGCCCGCGCCCAGAAAGCTGACGCCGCTGACCACCGCGCCCAGTACGCCCACGAGGTCGAAGCGCACCTGTTCGGAGTCGTCGGCGAAGCGGAAGATCAGCGTATCGGCCAGCACCACGAACAGCGCCGCGCTCACGCCGATCAGGATGTAGGTGCGCAGCCCCGCGCCCCGGCCCAGCCGCTCGCGTTCCCAGCCGATCAGGCCGCTCAGCACGAAGGCGGCCAGCAGCCCCTGCATCAGCCGCAACTCGTTCCAGAAAGTCTCCACCCCGGCAGCGTAGGGTGGGGCGCGCGCAGGCCCGTTCGGGATTCCTTCAGCCGCTTGTCATGCAGAGGTCAGGTGGCCGCTTCGGCGTGCAGGCAGGCCGCACAGATCCAGTCGTCGGCGCGTTCGCGTCCAGTCCGGCGCCGCCTGCGTTGCTGGCGCCACTTCAGGATGAGCCACGCCGAAACCACGGCCCACACAAATCCGGCGACGAGAGCGGCGGCGCCCAGGAGGCTGCGCGAGCGGTAGCCCGTCCTCGTCAGCAGCTCCGTGGCGCCGGGCACCAGCAGGCACAGCGCGACCACAATCACCGCACCCCCCCACGGCACCGGAAATCACCAGCGCTCAGGCTCCCAGTTCACCCACAGGGATTCGGGCACCCGCGCCAGGTCGGCGCGCCGGGTCATCGGGTGGCGGCAGCGCGGGCACTCGCGCCACCCCCGGCCCCCGGCCAGAGGCCGCCTCAATCGGCGTGAACGGGTTCGAGCGGGAAGATGCGGTCAGCCAGGGTTTCCAGGCCCCGGCGCCCAGCCCGCTTCTGGCAGGCCTCGGTGCCCAGGCAAAGGGTCACGTAGCGGGTGCGGCGCGCGCCCACGACCACCCGGAAGAGGGTCGCCTCACTGCGCGAGCGGGTGTAGTGGCACAGGTCGCAGTGCAGCGCCTTGTTGCTCTTGGGGTCCAGCGGCGTGAATTCGGCCAGCTGGTCGCCGTGGACCAGCGCCAGCCGCCCGTCGGCGACCGGATAGAGGCCCAGCGTGAGGGGACCGCCCTCGGCCCCCCCGCCCTCGCCGAAAAGTTCCCGGTACGACTCCGGAAACAGTTCCCGCAACACGTCGCGGGCGCTGTGGTCTGTGCGGCGCTCACTCATGGAGGGAAGTCTAAGGGAGGCGCGGCGCGGCGGAAGGTGGGCAAGGTTTCAGCCGCCCTCCCCCCGCGCCTGACCGCTTTCAGGGCCACCGGCCTGCTGCGGCGTGCGCCCTCTGCCGCTGCCCCAACCGTGCCCCGCCGCCCTCTCGCCCCGCCGCCCGCGTCCTAGACTGCGGCCCGTGAGGCAGTTCCCTTGAGGTCGCGCAGCGCCAACCGCAGCGGCATCGTGATCCGGAGGCGGGTGACGCCTGCCGGGGACATCGTCGTGTCGCTGCTGACGCCCCAGGGCAAGATCAAGGCGATTGCGCGCGGCGGGGTGCGCGGGCCGCTCGCCAGCCGCCTGAACCTCTTCCACCATGTCGGGGTGCAGCTCTACCAGACGCCGCAGGCCGACCTGGCGACCGTGCAGCAGGCCGTGCTGGAAGGCGCCCTGACCAGCCTGGCCGAGCCGGAGCGCTACGCCTTCGCGCACCTGATGGCCGAACTGGCCGACGCCCTGTTTCAGGAGGGCGAGTTTTCCGAGCAGGCCTTTGACCTGTTCGCGGGCGCGCTGCGCGGCGTGTCGCGCCAGCCGGACCCCGAGTGGGTCGCGCTGGTCATGAGCTACAAGCTGCTGGGGCTGGCGGGCTTCGTGCCCCAGACCGCCCGCTGCGCCCGTTGCGGCGCCCCCGACCCCACGCACCCCGACCCCCTGGCCGGGCAGATGCTGTGCGCGAAGTGCGCCAGTCTGCCCGCCTACCCGCCGGAGGGCCTCGACTTTCTGCGGAACGTGGTGCGCCGCAGCGTGCGCGTCAGCATGGAGCAGCCCGTGCCCGAGGAGCAGCGCCCGGCCCTCTGGCGTGCGCTGGAACGCTTCGTGACCGTGCAGGTCGGGAACGTGCAGAGCTGGCGGCAACTGGTGCCGCACGCGGCGGGGGTGGCTGGGTAAGACTTCAGGCCGAATCAGTTTTCTCTGGCGCCTGACGTGGATAGCGCGACACGGCCAGATCAATCCTGAAGCGCCCCAGGGCGGCGAGCGATTCATGCGGAAATGAATCCACATGTGCGGCCACGTCGCGGTCCTCAATGCCAAAGTCGAGGACCCGGTCGTCCACGCGGGGGAACTCCGCCAGCGTCAGCAATGCGGCCTCATGCCGCTGGACGAAGGTCAGAGCATCGTCAATTTGTTGATCGGCGTCGTTCATCTCGGCCTCGCTGACCTCGGCATTGAACGAGGAGTATTCGTAAGGGCGACCAAAGAAGTTCAGTTCACCCCGACGCCGAACGAGACCTGGCGGGAAGTCCAGTTGGAGAAGCAGGCGGTCCAGATCGAGGTTCAGACCCGCGACGCGCAAGAGGGCAGACACCCCGCCAACATAGCCCAGAGAGCGGAAAGCGCCTGCTCATCAGCGTCGGCGGCAACTGTCCCCAAAACGTTCCCCCTGCGTTCCTGAAAGGATGCAGGGGCGCGTCGAAAGTCCCGGATCAGCGCGAGGTAGGCACCTTGTGCCGCTCGATAAAGTCGATCATCTGCTGGCGCGTCCCGCCCAGAAAGGTCAGCGGCCGGGCGATGGCGGCGGCGATCGTGATGTGGTTGACGCGCGGCAGCACCGTGCGCGTGACCGGGACTCCGGCTTTCTTCAGCGCGGCTTCCATGTTCAGGGCGTTTTGCGGGTGAACGGTGTCGTCGTTGGCGGCCACCAGCAGCAGGTGCGGCGGCGCGTCCCGGCGCACGTGGCGGTCAGGCATGACCTGCTCGGGGGTGCCGTTTTCCGGGAAGGCGACCCGGCTCTGGAACTGCCGGAAGTCGTAGGAATATGGCCCGGCGATGCCGATCACGCCCCGCACCGCGCCGATGGGTACGCCCGCCTCGCGCAGCCAGCGCTCGTTGACGACCGCCTCGACGGCGTTGAAGGCGCCCGCCGAGTGCCCGGTCACGAACAGGGAGTCGGGGTTGCCGCCGAACCGGCCCGCTTGCTCGCGCAGCCACTTCAGGGCGGCGGCGGTGTCCTGCACGTAGGCGGGATAGCGGTTTTGGGGGGCCAGGCGGTAGCTCATCACGCCCGTCACGTACCCGGCGCGCGCCAGGCTCTCCCCGACGAACTTGTGGCCGTCCTTGTCGCCGTTCTGCCACGAGCCGCCGTGGACGAACAGCACCACCGGGGCGCCCTTGGCGTTGGGCGGCGAGTACACGTCGATCAGGTTGCGGGCGTCGGGGCCGTAGCGCTGATCGGTGACCACGTTCAGGCCACGGGTATTGACTGCGCGGTTGAGGGCGTCTTGCGGGTTGGTGTTCGAGCAGGCGGTCAGCCCCAGGCCCAGCGCCAGGGTGCCCAGGCCCAGCAGCAGCGGGCGGGAAAGGCGGATGCGGGAAGACATGCCCCCGAGGCTAGCGGCCTGAAGGCCGGGGCAGGGGCGCCGGGGGCACACTCCGGCTTGAGAAGGCCTTGAGCCTGCCGGAATGAGTCTGCCCGGATGGAGGCGGCCGAGAGGCAGGCGCCGGGGTGCTGCCCCACCGTCCGCCGGGCCGCGCCCGCGCTAGCCTGCGGCGATGCACAGCGACACGCGCACGGACGTGCTGGTCGTGGGGGGAGGCCCGGCGGGCCTGGCGCTCGCGGCCGAACTCGCCGCCTGCGGCCTGAGCGTGCGGCTGGTCGCGCCCCACCCGCCCCGCCCCTTCCCGGCGACCTACGGCGCCTGGCTCGGCGAGCTGCCGCCCCTGGCCCTGACCTGTCTGACCGAGGTGTGGAGCGACGTGCGCGTCTATACGGGCGAGCAGCCCACGCCCCTGCTGCGGCCCTACGCCCTGCTGGACAATGCCCGGCTGCTGGGGGCGTTGCTCGCGCGGGCGGGCCGGGCGCTGCGATGGACGGTGGGCACGGTGCGCGGTGCCCAGCGGGAGGGGGAAGGCTGGACCGTTCACGGTGCAGGCGGCCAGACATGGCCTACCCGGCTGGTCGTGGACGCAGGGGGGCACGGCGGCGGCCTCATCCGGCCCCAGCACCCGGGGGGCGCGGCCCTCCAGACGGCCTACGGCCTCGTCGCGCACTTCGAGCAGCCGCCCGCCCCGCCCGGCGGCATGGTCTGGATGGACTACCGCGCCCCCCACCTCCCGCCCGCCGAGGTTCAAGCCGCGCCGACCTTCCTGTACGCCATGCACCTGGGCGGCACCCGCTACCTCGTCGAGGAAACCAGCCTGATCGCCCGTCCCGGCCTGACGCGCGCCCGCCTGAGGGAGCGCCTGCACGCCCGCCTGGCCGCGCAGGGCACCCTGCCCCGCGAGACCGAGGCCGAGGAGTGGGTCGCCTTTCCGATGAACGCCGCTGCGCCCGCGCCCGGCCCGCTGCTCGCGTACGGGTCGGCGGCGGGGCTGGTGCATCCGGTCAGCGGCTTTCAGCTGGCCGACGCCCTGTGCCGCGCGCCCGGAGTGGCGCAGGCGGTCGCGGCCGCGCTGGCTGCCGGGGGACCGCAGGCGGCCACGCAGGCCGGGTGGGCCGCCCTGTGGTCCCCGGAGCGCCGCGCCGCCCGCGAGGTCGCCCTGATCGGCGTGGACGCCCTGCTGGCACTGCCGGGCGAGCAGCTTCCCGCCTTCTTCGCCGCCTTTTTCGCGCTGCCCGCCGCCCAGTGGCACGCTTTTCTGGCTCCCGGCACCGACGCGGGCACGCTGGCCCGCACCATGCTGCGGCTCTTTGCCCACGCGCCGAACCCGGTGCGCCTGCCCCTTGCCCAGGCCGCGCTGGGGCAGGTTCCGGCCAGCGGACGTGCCCTGCGCGCCGCGCTGGGTTGACCGCGCTGCATTAACGCCGCCTCGCGCCCTCCACATCCCGCCCGCGCGGGGCTGGGCCACCCTTCAGCTATGACCGACAAGAGCGCCGAGGACCAGGGCCACACCTACGCCACCGACCAGCAGGAAGTGATTGAGGAGGGAATGCAGGGCGCGACTGGCAACGTTGATGCCAACGGCCTCTCCGGCGAAGCGGGCCGCGACAAGCTCGAAGAACTGCGCGCCAACCTCGCGGACATGACCCACGAGGAAGAAGCCCGCCTGCCGGACGAGGCCAGGGGCGAGTAAATCTCATCGCCTCACCAGAACGCCGCCGGGTTCCGCTCGGCGGCGCGCTTTTTTTCCTCTGCACCCTCCGCCACAGCTCGCCCCGCCAGATCGCGCGGTAGGGAAGCCGTCTTCGGCATTGGGAGCAACTGGGAGGGTGAGGGCGAGCCTGCCCAGGCGTTCAGGATTGCCCTGGCCCCGCGTCTCCCCGCCCCGGACGGCTCTCAGGGAGCCTGCCTATACTTCCCTTATGTCCCTCCTCGACATGATTGGCCCGGTCATGATCGGGCCGAGCAGCAGCCACACGGCGGGTGCCTGCCGCCTGGGCCTGGTGGCCCACCACCTGCTGGGCGAGCCTCCCCGCCGGGCGGTGATCGGCCTGCACGCGTCTTTTGCCAAGACCGGGCGGGGGCACGGCACCCACCTCGCGCTGGTGGCGGGCCTGCTGGGGTACGCCCCCGACGACGCCCGCCTGCCCCGCGCCTTCGAGGAGGCCGAGGCGGCGGGCCTGACGGCCGAGTTCCGCGACGTGGACCTGGGGGACGTGCATCCGAATACCGCCCAGATCGAATTGCACGGGGACACGCTGGCGGTCACGGTGCAGGGCAGCTCGACGGGCGGCGGCGTGATCCTGGTCACGGGGGTGCAGGGGCTGGGGGTGAACTTCAGCGGGGCGAGTCCCACCGTGCTGCTGCGCTACACCGACGCGGTCGGGATGATCGCCCGCATCGCTTCCACCATCGCCGCCGACGGGGTGAACATCGCCGCGCTGACCTGCACCCGCGAGACGCGCGGCGGGCAGGCGCTGGTCGCCATCGAACTCGACGCGCCGCTCAGCCCGCAGGCGCTGGCCTTTCTCGACCACTGGCCCGACACCAACTGGGTGCGGCTGCTGCCCAAGCTGATGGACGGCTGAGCGCACCCAGCGCCTGTTCCTCGCTCCCGATTACCGCTACTTCGCCCCGCCGCAGGAGGCCGTATGACCCTCGAAGAACTGATGAACGCGCCCGCTCCGGCCTCCGGCTGGGTGCTGGCGCAAGACTGCGCCGAGACGGGCCTGGACCCCCAGGACATCCGCAGCGAGATGAGCAGGCGCATCGGGGAGATGCGCGCCTCTGTCGAGCGGGGGCTAAGCAGCGACGCCAAGAGCATCACCGGCATGGTGGGCTGGAACGCCAAGGGCCTCTGGGACGCGCCCGACGCGCTGAATGCCCCCCTGATCCGCCGGGTGCAGGCCTACGCGATGGCCGTGAACGAGGAAAACGCCCGCATGGGCCGCATCGTGGCCGCCCCCACGGCGGGCAGCGCGGGCACCATTCCCGGGGCGCTGCTGGGCGTGGCCGACCACCTGGGCCTCCCCGACGAACGGCTGGTGGACCCGATGATCCTGGCCGCCGGGGTGGGCAAGGCGATCAGCAAACGCATGTTCATCTCGGGCGCGGCAGGAGGCTGTCAGGCCGAGATCGGCTCCAGCGCCGCAATGGCCGCCGCCGCCGTGGTGGAGCTACTGGGCGGCTCGCCGCGCGCCGCCGTCCACGCCGCGTCCCTCGCCCTGATGAACACCATCGGGCTGGTGTGCGACCCGGTGGGCGGCTACGTGGAAGTGCCCTGCGTGAGCCGCAACGCCTTTTTCGCCGTTCACGCCGTCAGCGCGGCGCAACTCGCCCTGGCGCAGCTCGAATCCTTCATCCCCCCGGACGAGGTGGTGGGCGCGATGGCCTCGGTGGGCCGCCTGATGCCCGCCGAACTGCGCGAGACGGCCGAAGGTGGGCTGGCCCAGACCCCGACCGGCCTCGCGGTGACGGCGCGGATGGAGGGCCGTCAGGAGGAGCCGGGCGGCATGATCGAACTGCCGATGGCGTAGGGGCGCCGGGAGAGACGCTCTACCGTACGCCCCGGTAAATCTCGTCCAGGCTGAGCGTTCGGCCCAGGCAGGGGACGTCCACCTGCCCCGCGCCCCGGTGCTCGCGCATGGCCCACTTCTCTGCGCCGTCCTCCGCGCCGCGCTGGTACTCCACCACGTAGCGGTCGTCCTGCGAGACGATCAGGTAAGTCCGGAGGGTGGGAATCGCCGTGTAGACGGCGTGCTTGTGGCGACGGTCGTTGTGCGCCGTGCTGCCCGACAGCACCTCGACCAGCAAGCAGGGTGAGGTCTCGTGGTACCGCCCCGGCGGCTCGCCCCCACACACCAGCATCACGTCGGGGTAGAAGTAACTGGACGCGCCGAGGACGTAAAGCTGCATGTCCGACTGGTAGAGGCGGCAGCCCTGGTGGTCGGCATCGGGCAGCAGGGCCGCCGCAATTCGCAGGCTGATCCGCACATGCTCCCCACTCGCCCCCGCCTGGGCGTGCAGTGGGTACACGAAGCCGCCCACGTACTCGCGCTTGTAGGGACTCTCGCGCTCGGTCCGCAGGTAATCCGCCTCGCTCATGGCCTGTGGAGCTGCGTCCGTCATAGGGTCAGTTTACGGCGGCCCGTGTGGGAGTACAGCGGCGGCCCTGGCCTCAGCGGCTGAGGTCAGCCCCCCCGCGGCCTCACACGCCCACGGTCAGGCCCAGCGCCGCTCGCAGCTCGGCGTGGTCGCGCAGGACCCGCGCGGCTCCGGCCTCCCTCAGCGCCGCCGCACCGTCAGGATGGACGTGGCCGCCCGCCAGCAGGCCCCACACGGTCGCGCCTGCCGCCACGCCCGCCCTCAGCCCGGTCACGCTGTCCTCAATGACCAGGCAGCGGTCGGGGGAGACGCCCAGGCGCGCGGCGGCGTGGGCGTACAGGTCCGGCAGCGGCTTGCCCCGGCCCCCCACATGGGCGGGGTCGTAGGCGTGCTCTCCGACCAGTTCGGCCAGCCCGGCGGCCTCCAGCTTGAGGTGCAGGCGTGACCGCAGGCTGTTGCTCGCCACCGCAAAGGGCAGGCCCGCCGCCGACAGCGCCCGCAAGGTCCCCGCCGCGCCCTCGATGGCGGGCGTGGCGTGAAAGGCCCGCGCCAGCCGGGCGTCGAGTTCGGGCAAGAAGCCCTCGGGCCGCTCCCAGCCGCGCTCCCCACGCAACCAGTCGAACAGCGCGGCGTGCGTGCTGCCCACCGCGCGGGCCATGAACTCGGCGCGGTCCAGCCTCAGCCCGTGCTCGGCCAGCAGCTCCACCCAGACCGCGTTCGCCAGCGTCTCGCTGTCCACCAGCACGCCGTCGAGGTCGAAGAGGACGGCCCCGAAGGCGGCCCTCACTGGGTGTCGCTCTCGGGGCCGCTTTCCCAGCCCGCCAGGATATGCACGTGGGTATGGGGCACGACCTGGCCGCCGCCCTCGCCGCAGTTGACCAGCAGGCGGTAGTCTGGCGCGTGCTGGCGGGCGACCCGCACGGCGGTGAGCCACAGCTCGCCCATCTCGGCGGCGTCCGTGACCTCGTCGAGGCGGGTGGTGACCCGCTTGGGAATCACCAGCAGGTGAATGGGCGCCTTGGGCGCGATGTCGCGAATGGCGATATAGCGCTCGTCTTCATACACCACGTCTGCGGGCAGCTCGCGGGCGACGATGCGCGTGAAGAGGGTGGTCGGCTGGCCGGGGGCGGCGTTGTCCATGCCTTCACTCTAAGGATTCCAGGTGGGGAAGGCGGGCAGACTCGGGGGTATGAGACTCTCCAAACGTCTGCTGGTCCTGGCTGGAGTGGGAGCGCTGGCGGCCCGGCGGGTGCTGGGCGCCCCCTTTGCCCTGAGCGGCAAGAGCGTGCTGATCACCGGCGGGGCGCGCGGCCTGGGGCTGGCGCTGGCCCGCGAATTCACGGCGCGCGGCGCCCGCGTCACCCTGGTGTCGCGCAGCGGAGACGAGCTGGACCGGGCAGCGGCGGACCTGCGCGCGAGCGGGGCCACGGTCCACACTATCGTCGCGGACGTGACCCAGGCGGGCGACATCGGGCGCGCGGTGGAGGAGACGGCGCGGGTCCACGGCGGCCTCGACGTGCTGGTCAACAACGCCGGAATCATCCAGACCGGACCGCTGGAGAACATGACCGAGGGGGACTTCCGCGAGATCATGGAGGTCAACGGCTTCGCGCCGCTGCGCCTGACCCGCGCAGCCCTGCCGCTGCTGCGCGCCCGCCGGGGCCGGGTTTTGATCGTCGCGTCGGTGGGCGGCAAGGTCGCCATTCCGCACCTCGCCCCGTACTCGGTCAGCAAGTTCGCGGCGGTCGGGGTGGGGCAGGCCCTGCGCGCCGAACTCGCCCGCGAGGGGGTCGGCGTGACCACCGTGCTCCCGGGGCTGATGCGCACCGGCAGCGCCCGCCACGCCCAGGTCAAGGGCCAGCAGCACAAGGAGTACGCCCTGTTCGCCACCCTGGACAACCTGCCGGTCGTGTCGCTGGACGCGGGTGTGGCGGCCCGCCGGATTGTGGACGCCCTGGTGCGCGGCGACGCCGAGGCGATGATCGGTGGCCCGGCCCTGATCCTGCGGTATGCCCAGGCGCTCGCCCCGCAGCTGACCGCCGACCTGATTGCGCTGGGCAACCGCGCCCTGCCCGGCCCCGCCACCCACACCCGCTCGGTGCGCGGCGCCGAGGTCGAGACGGCGCTCACCCGCGCCAACCCGCTCAAGCAGGCGGCGGAGGCCGACCTCAACGAGCGCTAGCCGAGCCGCTTCAGCTCGGGGGGCAGGGGGTCTCTCTGCACCCAGGCGCTGACGGTGCGGGCAAACAGCTCGGGCGCCTCCAGATTCCACACGTGGCCGGCCCCGGGCACGCCGAACGCGGGAGCGCCCAGCGTCCGGGCCAGGCGCGCGGCCCCGCTGCGGGCAGACCGCGTCTCCAGCGCGCCGACGAGCACCAGGGTGGGCGTGCCGGTGGGCGCGGGAGGGGAGAGGCTGACCAGCACCCGGACCAGATCGGCCTGCCAGCTCGGGACGAGCGTCCCGGCAAGCGCCTCGCGCACCCAGGCCCGGTCGCGGGCAGGAATCCGGAACTGGCGCAGCGCCAGCGTCAGCGCGGGGCCAGGCGGCAGCGGAAGGCGGGAGGCCCACGCCATCAGCCGGGCCTGAGCGGGGCTGAGCGGTCCCACGGTGCCGGACACCAGCAGGGACTGCACCTGTGCCGGGCGCTGCCGCGCCAGTTCCAGCCCGAGCGCTCCTCCCAGCGAATGCCCGACGACGTGCGCCGCCTGGCCGTCCAGCGCGTCCAGGGCCGCCGCAGGGCGCCTTCCAACGTGAGCCGCTCGCCCCGGCGGGCACTGTGGCCGGGCAGGTCCGGAGCGCGGACTTCGAAGTCCGGCAACCGCGCCCTCACCGCGTGCCACTGCCGCCCGTCCAGCCCACCCCCGTGCAGCAGCAAGGCCACAGGGGTCAGGGCTGCCACCAGCCGTCGAAGGGCGTCACCGGCAGCGCCCGCTTGTGCCGGGTCGCCAGGAACATCCGCTCCAGTTTCTCCGCCGCCTCCCCGGGCACCTCGCGGCCTTCCAGGTAGGCGTCGATCTGGGCGTAGCTCACGCCCAGCGCGGCCTCGTCGGGCAGGCCGGGGCGGTCGTCTTCCAGGTCGGCGGTGGGCACCTTGCGCCAGGTCGACTCCGGGGCGCCGAGGTGCGCGAGCAACCGGGCGCCCTGGCCTTTGGTCAGGCCGGTCAGGGGCGTCAGGTCCACGCCGCCGTCGCCGTACTTGGTGAAAAAGCCCGTCAGCGCCTCGGCCGCGTGGTCGGTGCCCACCACCAGCAGGCCCTCCTGCCCGGCCAGGGCGTACTGGGCGACCATCCGCTCGCGCGCCTTGATGTTGCCGCGCACGAAGTCGCGCAGCCCCTCGCCCGCCGCCAACCCCAGTGCCCCGGCGGCGGCCCGCGCGCTGGCGTCTGCCGCCTCCCGGATGTTCACGGTCACGCAGCGGTCGGGGCGCAGGAAAGCCAGGGCCGCCTGGGCGTCGGCCTCGTCGGCCTGCGTGCCGTAGGGGAGGCGCACAGCCAGAAAGGTCGCCTCGCCGCCCTGCGCCCGCACCCGCTCGGCGGCGAGCTGACAGAGCCGCCCGGCCAGGGTGCTGTCCTGGCCCCCGCTGATGCCCAGCACGAAGCCCCGGGCGGGCGTGGCGCGCAGGTACGCGGCCAGGAAGCTCACGCGGCGCTCCACCTCGGCGGCGGGGTCGATGTCGGGCTGGACATGGAGGTCGCGGCGGATGTGGTCGCGGAGGGTGGGCATGGGGGGAGTATCCCATGGGGGTTCGGGTAGGGGTTTTGGGGCAGGGCGTCTTGATCCGGCTTTCCCCGCCCCCCAGCCCTCTCCCCGGGGGGTAGGGGGAGCGAAGCGCTGCGCTCGGCAAGGGCAGACGGGCGGCGCTAGGCGGGCGTCGTCCTCGGCGGCAACGTTTGATCTTGGTGCGATCTCGCCTGCGACCACCGTCTCGCTGCGCGATTGAGGCGTGGAGAAGGCGGTGCGGACTCTACCGACACGGTCCTGTGCGGCGTCCGCAGTGCCTGTTTTTAAGAGAAGCGCAAGCTGTGGCTGCCGTCCTCCACAGGAGAAGTGCGGTCGGGCAACCTCGCTGACCCGCCCCAGATTGTGCTCCCTCGCCGCTTCCCGCCACGTACACTCTCGGGGCTATGACTGCCGCCCCGAAGGCTGTTCCCCTTGACGACGCGATCGACCGGCTGGGCCTCGGCCGCTTTCAGTGGCGGCTGCTGGCGATCTGCGGCCTGACCTGGGCCGCCGACGCGATGGAGGTGCTCTTGATGGGCTTCGCGCTGCCGGGCATCAGCGCCGCCTTCGGGCTGGAGCGGGGGTCGGCGGACGCCACGTGGCTGCTCACCGCGACCTTCGCGGGGATGCTGGTGGGCGCGGTGTTCTGGGGCTGGTTGGCTGACCGGGTGGGGCGGCGGGCGGTCTTTCTGACGACCGTCGCGCTGGGGGTGGTGTTCGGGCTGCTGGGGGCCTTTGCGCCCACCGTCGCGCTGCTGGTGCTGGCCCGTTTTCTGACCGGCTTCGCCCTCGGCGGCACCCTGCCGGTGGACTACGCGATGATGGCCGAGTTCGTGCCGACCGCGTGGCGCGGGCGCTTTCTGGTGTATCTGGAGAGCTTCTGGGCGCTGGGGACCATCCTGGTCGCGGCCCTGGCGTGGTGGCTGAGCGCGCTGTTTGAGCCGCCAGAAGCGTGGCGCTGGCTGCTGGCGCTCGCCGCGCTGCCGGGCGTGATCGGGCTGCTGGCGCGGCTGGGCGTGCCCGACTCGCCCCGGTCGCTGCTGGTGCGGGGCCGGGACGCGGAGGCGCGGGCCGCGCTGGAACGGGTCGCGCGGGCCAATGGGACCGCCCTGCCGGACGCGCCCCTCGCCGCCCCGCCGCCCGCCCCCCGCGCCACGCCCGCCGCCCTCTTCGCGGGGGGGCTGCGCCGCCGCACGGCGCTGCTCGCGCTGGTGTGGTTCGGCCTGAGCCTGGGGTACTACGGCATCTTCTCGTGGCTGCCGTCGTATCTGCGGGCGCAGGGGCTGGAGCTGGGCGCGGTGTACCGCACCACGCTGCTGCTGGCGCTGGCGCAGATTCCGGGGTACGTGCTGGCGGCGTATCTGGTGGAGAGAATCGGGCGCCGCCCCACCCTGGTCGGCTACCTCGCCGTGTCGGCGCTGGGCGCGTACTTTTTCCTGCTGGCGGGCACGCCGGGAGCGGTGCTGGTCACGTCGGCGGGGCTGTCCTTCGCGCTGCTGGGGGCCTGGGGCGCGCTGTACGCCTACACGCCCGAGCTGTTCCCGACGCCGCTGCGGACCACCGGCATGGGCTTTGTGAGCGGCATGGCGCGGCTCGCCAGCGTGCTGTCGCCCAGCGTGGGGGCGCTGCTGCTGACCGGGCGACTGGGCGCGGCCCTGAGCCTCTTCGCCGGGTGCTTCGCGCTGGCCGCCGCCTGCGCCTGGGCCATCGGCGTCGAGACGCGCGGACGCAGGCTGCCCGAAACGGTGGGGTCGCCCGTGCCGGAGAATGGCGCATGATCTCTGCCCCCCCGCCCTCTGCCTCCCACCCCTCCGCGCTGTTTACCGACCTCTACCAGCTCACGATGATGCAGGGGTACCACGCCCAGGGCCTGCATACGCAGGAGGCGGTCTTCGACCTGTACTTTCGCAAGCTGCCTTTTCAGGGGGGGTTCGCGGTGTGGGCGGGGCTGGAAGCGGCGCTCGACCTGCTGGAAAACCTGCGCTTCAGCGAGGAAGACCTGGGGTACCTCGGCTCGCTGGGCCTGTTCCGCCCCGAGTTCCTGACGGCGCTGGGTGGCTGGCGCTTCAGCGGGCGGGTCACGGCCTTTCGCGAGGGCCGGGTGGTGTTCGCGCACGAACCGCTGCTGACCGTCACCGCGCCGCTGTGGGAGGCGCAGCTCGTCGAGACGGCGCTGCTGAACACCCTGAACTTCCAGACGCTGGTGGCGACCAAGGCGGCCCGCTGCGTCCTGGCGGCGGCGGCCAGCCCGCACGGCGGGCAGGTCATCGAGTTCGGCGCCCGGCGCGCCCAGGGACCCGATGGGGCGCTCAGCGCGGCGCGGGCGGCGTTCGTGGGCGGCGCGGTGGGCAGCTCCAACGTGGAGGCGGGGCAGCGCTACGGTCTCCCGCTGACCGGCACCCACGCCCACGCCTGGGTCGAGAGCTTTCCCGACGAACTGAGCGCCTTTCGCGCCTACGCCGAGCTGTACCCGGACGCGACCACCCTGCTGCTGGACACGGTGGATACCCTGCGCTCCGGCCTCCCCAACGCCCTGACGGTCGCGCGCGAACTGCGGGCGCGCGGCTTTGAACTGCGCGGCGTGCGCCTCGACAGCGGCGACCTCGCTTACCTGTCGTGCCGGGTGCGCGAGGCCCTCGACGCGGCGGGCTTTCCCGGGGTCAAGATCGTGGCGAGCAACGACCTCTCGGAATCGGTGATCGCCTCGATCATCGCGGAAGGCGGGCGGGTGGACGTGTACGGGGTGGGCACCCAGCTGGTCACGGCGGGGGGCGAGGGCGGCGGGGCGCTGGGCGGCGTCTACAAGCTCGCGGGGCTGGGCGGCGTGCCCAAGATGAAGCTGACCGGCGAACCCGCCAAGTCCAGCCTGCCCGGCGAGAAGCGGGTCTGGCGCGGCGAGGGGGAGGACGGCAGTTTCGTGCTCGACGTGCTGACGCTGGGCGAGGCTCCCCGCGCGGGCCAGCGCGTCAGCGACCCCACCAACCCGCTGCGTTTCTCGCGCCTGCCCGGCGAGCTGAGCTGGCAGGATGCCCGCGAGGTCGTGCTGGAGGGGGGGCGCCGGACCCTCCCCGCCGAGACGCTGCCCGAAGCCCAGGCCCGCGCCCGCGCGGACCTCGCCCGGCTTCCGGCCGGGACCCGCCGCGCCCTCAACCCGCACCTCTACCGGGTCGGCCTGGGAGACGACGTGGCCGCGCTGCGCGACCGGGTGGCCGGAGAACTGCGGGCGCACGCGGGCGCGTGACCCCGCTGGGTGCCGTCTACGTCGGGCGCTTCCAGCCGCCCCACGCGGCGCATGTGGCGAGCGTCCGGCACGCGCTGGCCCAGGCTCCCCGCGTGCTGGTGCTGCTGGGAAGCGCCAACCTCGCCCGCTCGGTGAAAAATCCCTTCACGGCCGCCGAGCGGGCGCGGATGCTGCGGGGTGCCCTGCGGGAGGCGGGGGCGGACCTGCGCCGGGTCGCCTTCCGGCCGCTGCCCGACCGCTTCGACCCGGACGCCTGGGCGGCGGACGTGCGCGGGGTGGCGGGGGAAGTGTTCGGCGCGGGGGCGGCGGTCGCCCTCGTCGGCTTCGAAAAGGACGCCAGCAGCGCCTACCTGCGCTGGTTTCCCGGCTGGGAGCGCCTGCCCGTGCCCGAGGTCCCCGGCCTGAACGCGACCGACCTGCGCGCGGCGCTGTTCACGGGGAGGCCGAGGCCGCTGCCCGGGGCAGTGCCGCAGGCGGTGCGCGCCTTGCTGGCTGGGTTCGCCCTCACGCCTGCCTTTGCCCGGCTGCGGGCCGAGTGGGCGGCGGTGGAGGCGGCCCGCGCGTTGCTGCCGCCCGGCACGCACCTGCAAGAGGAACGCTGGCTGCACGTCCGGGAAGGGCAGGTCTGGCTGCACACCCGCCCCCAGGCCATCGGGCGCGGGTTGTGGGAGCTGCCGGGGCGCGTTCTGCCGCCTGGCGAGCGGCCCGAGGCTCCCGCCGCCGCCGTCTTCGGCGCTCCCGCCCGCGCCCTGGTCGCGCCGACCGCCGCGCACGTCTTTCTCGGCCCGGCGCCCGCCGTCTTCCCGGCCCGACCGGTTCCCCTGGCCCGCGCGCTGGCCGCGCCCCGGCGCTTTCACGAAGACCACCACGTGATCCTGACGCGGCTGCTGAGGGGTGAGGCTGGCCCGGTGCCCCCGCGTGGGGAAGCGCTCCCGTCCTGACGGGGCGCGGGGGCTGGCTACCCGGCGACAGGGGAGAGCAGCGCCCGCACGCCCTGCACCGGCGTGCGGGTGCCCGCCAGCACCTCTCCGCGTAGCTCGCGCAGCCGCTCCCGGTCCAGCCCCGTCTGGAAGGCCCGCCAGGCCGCCTCGCGCAGCAGCTCGTCGAACCACACGGCGGTCTGGGCGCGGCGTTTTTCCGCGAGATTCACCGTGGCTGCGTACTCGCCCACCGCCTCCCACAGCTCCGCGATGCCCGCCCCCGTCGTGGCCGAGGTCCGCAGCGCGCGGGGCCGCCAGAGGGCGCCGTGCGGGGTCAGCAGCCGCAGCGCCGCCGTCAGCTCGGTCTGGGCGCGGGTGGCGGCCCGGGGATCGGTGTCGGCCTTGTTCACCACGCACAGGTCGGCCAGTTCCATGATCCCGCGCTTGATGCCCTGAAGCTCGTCTCCCGCGTTGGGTAGCGTCAGCAGCACGAAGAGGTCGGTCATGGCGGCGACCTGCGTTTCCGACTGCCCCACGCCTACCGTCTCGACGAGCAGCACGTCGTATCCGGCGGCCTCGCACAGCGTGATCGTCTCGCGGGTGCGCCGCGCCACGCCGCCGAGCGTGCCGCCGCTGGGGCTGGGGCGGATATAGGCGCCCGGATGCACGGTGAGCCGGGGCATTCGCGTCTTGTCCCCCATGATCGAGCCGCCGGTACGGGCGCTGGAGGGGTCCACCGCCAGCACCGCGACCCGGTGCCCCGCGTCCGCGAGGTGCAGGCCCAGCGCCTCGATCAGCGTGCTTTTGCCCACGCCCGGCACGCCCGTCAGGCCGACCCGGATGGACCGCCCGGCGTGGGGCAGCACCTCCGCGAGCAGCGCCTGCGCCTCCTGCTCGTGGTCGGGGCGGGTCGATTCGGTCAGGGTGATCGCGCGGGCCAGCGCCCGGCGGTGGCCCGAGAGGAGGGGAGCGGCGAGGGGATGGGACATGGGCAAGGGGAGAGGTCAGGGCCGGACGCCGGGCCTGCCGCCCCAGCTTATAGGCATTGCGCACCCAGGCGCCCGGCATCCAGCCGTGCCCCGACGAAAACACGGGGGAGTTGCGCGCTTTCGTGCCCCGGATTCTGTGCTTTGCTGGCCCCATGACCCCCCGCGCCGCCGCGACCGCTCCCCCGGACCTCCGCGCCCTGTTCGAGGCCCAACAGGCCCACCGCCTGCGGATGGCGCAGACCGGGGCCGCCGAGCGGCAGGCCGTCTTGCGCCGCCTGCGCGCGGGCCTCCAGCGGCACCGCGCGCGCCTGGCCGGGGCGCTCGCGCTCGATCTGGGCAAGAGCCGCGCCGAGGCCGAGATCACCGAACTGCATCCGGTGGTGGCCGAACTCAACCACGCCCTCACCCATCTGCCGCGCTGGATGCGGCCCCGCACGGTGCCGACCCCCGCCACGCTGCTCGGCTCGCGCAGCCGGGTGGTGCCCGAGGCGCGCGGGGTCACGCTGATCCTCAGCCCCTGGAACTATCCGGTGAACCTCGCGCTCGTTCCCTTGATCGCCAGCCTCGCCGCCGGAAACACCGTGATCCTCAAGCCCAGCGAAAAGGCCCCGGCGACCGCGCGGGCGCTGCAAGAGTTGCTGGAGGAGGTCTTCGAGCCTCGCCTCGTCGCGGTGGTCGAGGGCGGCGCGGACGTGGCCGCCGCCCTGACCGCCCTGCCTTTCGACCACATCTTCTTCACCGGCAGCGGCGAGGTGGGGCGCCGGGTGATGGCCGCCGCCGCCCCCAACCTGACCCCGGTCACGCTGGAGCTGGGCGGCAAGAGTCCGGCCATCGTGGAGGCGAGCGCCGACCTGACCCTCGCCGCCGAGCGCGTCGGCTGGGGCAAGTTCCTGAACGCCGGGCAGACCTGCGTGGCGCCCGACTACGTGCTGGTGCCCCACGAGCAGCACGACCCCTTCGTGGAGCGGCTGGTCGGGGTGGTCGCGCGGCGTTTCAGCGACCCCGGCGCCTTCGGGCGGATGGTGGACGCCCGCAGCGTCGAGCGTCTGGAGCGCCTGACCCGCCAGAGCGTGGCGGCGGGCGCGCGGGTGGTTCTGGGCGGCGACTTCGATCCGGCCCGCCGCTTCGTCTCGCCCACGCTGGTGACCGGCGTCACGCCCGACATGCCGCTGATGCGAGAAGAACTGTTCGGCCCGGTGTTGCCGGTGCTGCGCTACGGCGAGCTGGAAGACGCGCTGGCGCTGGTGCGGCGGCTCGATACGCCGCTGGCCCTCTATGTCTTTACCCGTGACCCCGCCCAGGCCGAGCGGGTGCGCGCCGGGACCCGCAGCGGCGGCCTGATGGTCAACGGCACGGTGGTCCACCTCAGCAACCCCCACCTGCCTTTCGGCGGCAGCGGTCCCAGCGGCATGGGCAACTACCACGGCGAGTCGGGCTTCCGCACCTTCAGCCACGAGCGCGCGGTGATGCAGGAAGCGGCCCTTAGCCCCACCCGGCTGGGGTATCCACCCTACGGCCGCCCCGGCCCGCGCCTGAGCGCCTGGCTGCTGCGCCAGCTCGAGCGCACGCTGCCGTCAGGCTAGGTCAGCATTCCACCCGGCCCGGCGCAGGCCGCAGGAACGAGCGCAGCGGCGCCGTGACCCCCGGCGCGCGGAAGCCTGTCTCGTTCACCAGCCGCCCCCGCGCGTCGAACGTCCCGCGCAGCTCCAGCACCCGCCCGGCGAAGCCCGTCTGCCGCACGGTCACGCCGCCCAGCCGCCCGGCCCGGTCGTAGCTCTGCGTGACACGCAGCAGGTTGTCGGGAAAACGCTGCCCGTGGTCGAGGAAGCGCACCCGGCCCTGGGAGTCCACCCGGTAGCGCACCTCGCCGCGCACGCACACGCGCAACCCCGCCACGACCTTGGACGGCGGGGCGGGGCGGAGGGTGGGAACGGGCGGAAGGCTGGCGGCCCCGGCGGGGAGAGTCAGCGACAGGGCCAGGGCGGCGAGCAGGGAGCGCGGCATGCTGGGGTTACGGGGTCGGCGCCTGGAGGGTTGCCCGGCTCCCCCTCCCAGGCCCCGGGTTCAGGGCGTGAGGGGCGTCCCCTGCCGCCCCCGCAGCAGCCCCAGCACTTCGCGCGCCGAGTGCAGGATCGGCGTGCCCGGCCCGAAGATGCCCGCCACGCCCGCCGCGCGCAGCTCGGCGTAATCCTGCTGCGGAATCACGCCGCCCGCGACGACCAGAATGTCGTCCGCGCCCTGTTCCCGCAGCGCCTGGATCAGTTGCGGAATCAGGGTGCGGTGCCCGGCAGCCTGGCTGCTCACGCCGATCACGTGCACGTCGTTTTCCACCGCCTGCCGCGCGGCCTCCTCGGGCGTCTGGAACAGCGGACCCACGTCCACGTCGAAGCCCAGGTCGGCAAAGCCCGTGGCGATCACCTTCGCGCCCCGGTCGTGGCCGTCCTGGCCCATCTTCACGACCAGAATGCGCGGGCGGCGGCCCTCGGCCTCGGCGAAGGCCTCGATCTCGCCTTGCAGGGCCGCGAAGCCCTCGTCGTTTTCAAAGCCCTGCGCGTACACGCCCGACAGGGTGCGCACCTCGGCCTGGTGACGGCCCCAGACCCGTTCCAGCGCGTCACTGACCTCGCCCACGGTGGCGCGGGCGCGCATGGCCTCCACGCTGAGGGCCAGCAGGTTGCCCTCACCCGTGCGGGCAGCGTCCTCCAGCGCCTTTAATGCCGCCTCGGCGGCCGCGGGGTCCCGCTCCGCCTTCACCCGCGTCAGCCGATTGATCTGCGACTCGCGCACCGCGCCGTTGTCGATGTTCAGCACGTCCACATGGGTCTCAGCGGTCGGGCGGTACTTGTTCACGCCCACGATCACGTCCTCGCCCCGGTCGATGCGGGCCTGTTTGCGCGCCGCCGACTCCTCGATGCGCAGCTTGGGCACGCCGGATTCGATGGCCTTCGCCATGCCGCCCAGCTCCTCGACCTCGCGCATCAGCTCGCGGGCTTTCTCCGCGAGGTCATGGGTCAGCCGCTCCATCAGGTACGAGCCGCCCCAGGGGTCCACCACGCCCGGGATGCCCGTCTCCTCCTGAATCACCAGCTGCGTGTTGCGCGCGATGCGGGCCGAGAAGTCGGTGGGCAGGCCGATGGCCTCGTCAAAGGCGTTGGTGTGCAGGCTCTGGGTGCCGCCGAACACCGCCGCCATCGCCTCGACCGCCGTGCGAATCACGTTGTTGTAGGGGTCCTGCTCGGTCAGGCTCCAGCCGGAAGTCTGGCAGTGGGTCCGCAGGGCGCGGCTCATGGGGTTCTTCGGCCCAAATTGACCCATGATCTCGTCCCACAGCAGCCGGGCGGCACGCAGCTTGGCGACCTCGGTGTAGAAGTTCATCCCGATGGCGAAGAAAAAGGAGAGCCGGGGCGCGAACTCGTCCACGTCCAGCCCGGACTTCAGTGCCGCCCGCACGTACTCCAGCCCGTCCGCCAGCGTGTAGGCAAGTTCCAGCGCCGCGTTCGCCCCCGCCTCCTGAAGGTGGTAGCCGGAAATCGAGATCGAGTTGAACTTCGGCATCTCCCGCGCCGTGTACGCGATGATGTCGGCCACGATCCGCATAGACGGCGTGGGCGGGTAGATGTAGGTGTTGCGCACCATGAACTCTTTGAGGATGTCGTTCTGGATGGTGCCCGAAAGCTGCGCGCGGGGCACGCCCTGCTCCTCGCCCGCGACGATGAAGGCCGCCAGTACGGGGAGCACGGCGCCGTTCATCGTCATGGAGACCGACATCTCGTTCAGCGGAATGCCGTCGAAGAGGATTTTCATGTCTTCCACGGAATCAATCGCCACGCCCGCCTTGCCCACGTCGCCCACCACGCGCGGGTGGTCGGAGTCGTAGCCCCGGTGGGTGGCAAGGTCAAAGGCCACGCTGAGGCCCTTTTGCCCGGCGGCGAGGTTGCGGCGGTAAAAGGCGTTGGACTCCTCGGCGGTGGAAAAGCCCGCGTACTGCCGGATGGTCCAGGGCCGCGCGGCGTACATGGTGGCGCGCGGGCCGCGCGTGAAGGGCGGCAGGCCGGGCAGGGTGTCTACCCCTTCAGGCAGGTCGGCGCGGGTGTACAGCGCCTTGAGGGTCAGGCCCTCGGGGGTGGTGCGGTTCAGCGTCTCGGGATCGGCGCCGCGCAGGTCCTTTTGCGCCAGCGCCTTCCACGCGGAAAGGTCAGGGGCGGTGGGGTCGGGCAGGACGGTCATGGGGGTTCCTCCGTACAGCGCCATGATGCCACGGGCCACGCGCCCCGCGCCCACCGCCAGCGCCTCGGGCACCCTCCCCGGCGCCGATGCGGACTCCCCCTCTGGATGCCCCCGTTGTCTGTGCTGTTTTTTATATATGTGGAGACTGTTAAGCTAGGGGCGTGAATCCTCCTCCGGCTGCCGCTGCTCTCCCGGCCCGGCGCGTGAAACTCGCGCCCAGCCTGCTCGCCTGCGACTTCACCCGGCTCGGGGAAGAACTCGGGCAGGTTGCCGGGGCCGACTGGGCGCATGTGGACGTGATGGACGGTCTGTTCGTGCCCAACATCTCCTTCGGGCTGCCCATCCTGGCCGCCGCCCGGCGGGCGAGTGCGCTGTTCATGGACGTTCACCTGATGATCGAGCGGCCCGAGCGCTACCTGCGCGACTTTGCCGAGGCGGGCGCGGACGGCCTCACGGTCCACGTCGAGGCCACCGCGCACCTGCACCGCGCGGTCGGCATGATCCGCGAACTGGGCAAGCGCGCGGGCGTCACCCTCAACCCCGGCACGTCCTTGGAGACGCTGCGCCCGGTGCTGGCGGACGTGGACCTCGTGCTGGTGATGAGCGTGAATCCCGGCTTCGGCGGGCAGAAGTTCATTCCGCAGAGCCTGGAGCGCGTCCGCCTCCTGCGCGGCTGGCTGGACGAGCTGGGCAGCGCGGCCGAGCTTCAGGTGGACGGCGGGGTGACCCCGCACAATGCCCGCCTGCTGGCAGAGGCCGGGGCGACCAACCTCGTCGCGGGCAGCAGCGTGTTCGGCCCCGACGGGGCGGCGGCGGGCCTCGCGCGGCTGCGGGAGGCGCTGACATGAGGCTTCGGGTGGACCTGCTGCCCCACGGCAACTATCCCGACGTGGTGCTGGTGGTAGATGTGCTGCGCGCGACGACCACCGCCGTCACCTATCTGGAGCGCGGCGCCGACGCCCTGCTGCTCACCGTCACGCCCGAACTCGCCCTGTCGCTGCGTGCGGGGGCAGGCGGCGGGGACGCCGTGCTGCTGGGCGGCGAGCGCGGCGGGCTGCCCCTTCCCGGCTTCGACTTCGGCAACAGCCCGGCCGAGGCGGCCGACCAGAACTTCACCGGCAAGACCGTGGTGATGAACACCACCAACGGCACCGGGGCCGCGCACGTCGCCGCGCAGACCGGCAAACACGTGCTGCTGGCGGCCCTGATCAACGCGCACGCCGCCGCCCGCCGCGCCCGCGCGCTGGCGACCGAGGAGATCGCCATCGTCTGTGCTGGAACCGACGGCCGCGCCGGGCTGGAGGACGTGTACGCCGCCGGGGTGCTCGCCGAGTACCTGCTGGCGATGGGGGTCTTTACCGTCGACGACGGCGCCCGCATCGCCCTGACGATCCGCCGCAACGCCGGGAATCCCATCGAGGCCCTGGGCAGCAGCGGGCACGGCCAGCACCTCGCGCGCCTGGGCCTGGAAGGCGACGTGCGCCACGCCGCCCAGGTCAGCATCAGCCGGGTCGTGCCGGTCCTCGCCCCCGAGCAGGGCGTTCCCGGCGCCCTGAAGCCCGGCGCCCTGAAGTTCGTGGCGAGCTGAGCCGCGCCCGGCCCTCTCCTGCCCCTTGCCCAGCCGCCCGGCGCCCGGCGCCGCCCAGGCGTGGACACCGGCCAGGGTGACGGTGCGGGGGGAGCTTCACCCGTTACCCTGTCCTGCATGACCGTTGCCGACCTTGCCCTGCCCGCCGTGACGCCCACGGAGTCCATCGACTGGGCCAGCATTCCCAGCCCCGCTTTCGTGCTCGACGAGTCGCGGCTGCGGCGCAACCTCGCCCTGATCTCGCACGTTCAGCGGGAAAGCGGCGCGCAGATCATCGTGGCCTTCAAGGGCTACGCGATGTGGAGCACCTTCCCGGTCCTGCGCGAGTACGGCATCCGGGGCGCGACCGCCAGCAGCCTCAACGAGGCGATCCTGGCGAAAGAGGAGATGCAGGGCGAGGTCCACGTCTACGCGCCCGCCTATTCCGACGAGGACTTCCCCCGGATTCTCGAACTGGCCGACCACCTCGTCTTCAACTCGTTCTCCCAGTGGGAGCGCTTCCGGCCCCAGGTCGAGGCCGCCCGCGCCGCCGGGAGGGCGCTGCACGTCGGCCTGCGCGTGAACCCCGAATACGCCGAGGTGGAAACCGACCTCTACAACCCCGCCGGGCCGTTCTCGCGGCTGGGCGTGACGCGGCGCGAGTTCCGGCCTGAGCTGCTGGACGGCATCGACGGCCTGCACTTCCATACCCTCTGCGAGAAGGATTCCGACACGCTGGAGCGCACGCTGGAGGTCCTCGAGCGCTCCTTCGGGGAGTTTCTGCCGCGCATGAGCTGGGTCAACTTCGGTGGCGGCCACCTGATGACCCGCGAGGGCTACGACGTCGAGCGGCTGGTCCGCGTGGTGCGGGCCTTCCGCGAGAAATGGGGCGTCCACGTGATCCTGGAACCTGGCAGCGCCTTTGGCTGGCAGACCGGCTGGCTGGTCAGTAGCGTGCTCGACGTGGTCCACAACGTCAAGGACGCCGCGCTGCTCGACGTGTCGGTCAGCGCGCACATGCCCGACGTGCTGGAGATGCCCTACCGCCCGCGCATCCTGGGGGCGCGCGACCCCGGCGAGGGCGAGCACACCCACCGCGAGGCGAACGACTACGCCCCCGGCGACCACCCCTACCTGATCGGCGGCACGACCTGCCTCGCCGGGGACGTGGTGGGCGAGTACGTCTTCGACCAGCCGCTGAAGCCTGGCGACCGGGTGGTCTTCGACGACATGATCCACTACACCATGGTCAAGACGACCTTTTTCAACGGGGTCAAGCACCCCGACATCGGCATCCTGCGCCCGGACGGCCGCTACGAGCGCGTGAAGACCTTCGGCTACGAGGAATTCAAGGCCAAGCTGAGCTGAGCGCTGGGCACGGCCCCCGTCACTCCTGAAAGGAGGCGCGGGCGGACGGGGGCTGCTTGCCATCGATATCGGTAAATCCGTACTCCTGCGCGAGTTCCGCTGCCACCAGGGTCTGCCCCGAGCGCTCCAGCACGCCCGGATCGGCGGCGAGGTGGGCAACGGCCCGGCCCAGGAACTGCGGAGATTCCGAGCTGGAAAGGTCGAAGGTGCCCTCGGGGGCCAGCAGCACGCCCTCGGTTCGGACCAGACCGGGGTAGAGCGAGACGGCGCTCACCCCCTGCGGGCGAAAGTGGTTGGCGAACGCCTGGACCATGCGGTCGTCGGCATTCTTGGCAAGGAAGTAGGGAATGTTCTCGGTGTCCCGGTGCCGCTGCCCTGCGAAGAAGCTGATGTTCACGGTCAGTCCCCCAGCTGCGATCAGCAGTGGGGCCGCGAGCGCGGTGGTGATGTAGTGCGCCCGCACCCCCGCCCCGAACATCTCATCCCACAGCGAGAGCGGCTGTTCCCAGAAAGGAGCGTTCCACGTCTGCCCCCGCTCGTCCCAGAGGTGCAGGCCCTCGTAGCCTCCCCAGACGTTGTTCACGAGCAAGTCGAGGTGGCCACGCTCCTGCGCGATCCGCTCCAGCACCGCCCGGGTCTGGGCATCGTCGCGGTGATCGCACTGGAGGGGAACGCCCAGTCCGCCCAGCGCCGTCACGTCCGCCGCCGTCTCTTCCAGGCTGCCCGCCAGGAAGGGCATTCCGGGGTGCCGCCCGCTGAGAGTGCGGCCCGTCACGTACACCGTCGCCCCGGCCTCGCCCAGCCCGAGGGCGACCCCGCGCCCGACGCCCCGGCTGGCCCCCGTCACCAGAGTGACCTTTCCGCGCAGGTCTGGCAGGTTTTGAAAGGCTGTTGGCATGAAGCCTCCTTTCCAGCTTCAGCCTAGCGGTTTAAGTTTGCGGGGCAGGCAGACCGCGCAGCGCCCCCGGGACCACTTCGGGCCGGGGGCGCGCCGCGCTGCTGGAATCCTGTCTGGGAGAAGGGGCGGAGGAGGGTGCGCGGCGGGGGCGGGACTCACCGCCCACCCGCGCGCCGATTGAAACCCGGGGTCCGGAAGGCGTCCGGAGCGCGGGAGAAAACAGGCCGGGGGTGGGGAGGGGAGAGCAGCGGTCCTGCCAGTCACCCCCGGCGCCGGAGAGGCTTACTTGCGGGACACCTTGACGGCGCCGTTCACGGTGCGGAGGGTGCCGCCCTCGAAGTCGGCGGCCCAGCCCCCGTTCAGGAGGTACTGGTCGCGGGTGGGAAAGCCCAGAAAGGAGCCGCTGCCGCCCAGGCCCTGGTAGGTCTTCAGGACGTTCCCGGTGAGCCAGAAGGTGCCGTATTTCTCGGTGCCGTACAGGGCGCCGTTCTGGAAAAAGCCGTACAGGCCGCTGGTGCCGTAGCTGTTGCGCGGGATGACCTTCTCGTCGCCCGCCGCCCAGCCCAGGCGCGAGGGCGGGCGGGTGCCGCCGTTTTCGGCCTGCGCGAGCGCGAGGTAGCGCTCCAGCAGGCGCCCGTGAACCGCGTACGCGCGGCTGGAGCCGTTCGCGTGCAGCAGCACGGCGTCGCCGTAGGCCGCCACCCCCCGGAACTTCTGCCACAGGCCGTCGCTCCAGCCTTGCGCGTAGCTGGTCGCCGCGCCCAGCGACTCGTCGCCCTTGAGACGGCTGTAGGCGTCCACCATCGCCGCGTCAAAGGAGCCGTCCCCCTTCTCGCCGGGCTGGATGCGGGTGACGGGCTGCTCGGGAGCGGGTTCGCTGGGGGCGGGCGGGTCGGGCGTCACGGTCACGGTGCCGGTGGCGCCGCCCTGGGCGGGAGGCCGCTGCGCCACGTTGCCCACCCGGAAGGTCGCCACGTCGGTCACCCAGCCGTCGGCGGGCAGCGGGTTCAGCACCACGCTCAGGGCGCGGGCGAGGTTCTCCTGGCCCTGCACCTTTACCTCCGCGAAGCCCTGGCCACCGGCGAAGGTGGCGATGTCGTCGATGTTCAGCTCACGGGTGCTGGCGAGCGCCAGCAGCTTGTCCTGGCCATTGGGGCCGCCGACCGTGAGCGTGTAACTGGCATTCCGGGCCGGAAAGACCCGGGTCGCGCCCGCCTGCACGAAGTTGCTCTCCTCATAGGTGTTGGGAAAGAACAGGTCGATCTGCCCGTTGGCGTTGACGTTGAAGAGGTACACGTAGGCGTCCCGGTTGGTCTTGAGGCCCACGCTGATCTGCTCGCCCTTGCGGTAGACCGGGTTGCCGCGCCCGCTGGCGTCCTTGTTGACCCAGACCTGCACGTCCAGCTGCGGCTGACTGGGGTTCACGATGATGCTCTGGGCCGTGATTCTGGCCGGTCCGGCATGGGCGGCGGTGGCAGCGCTCAGGCCGAGCAGGGCCGTGATGGTCAGCATTCCCTTCAGGTTCGTGTGCATGTGGCGCCTCCTGTGATGGGCGGCAGCCTAGGGGGCGAAGCTGACGAAGCACTGACAGCGGCCCGGGAAAAAACCCGTGCTGCGCGAGCATGAACGTCTGCTCAAGCTGGGCGCGGCCGGGTGCGGACCGAGTGAGCCGGGGCTGACGGGCAAATGACCGCCCGCCTTCCCCCGCCCGCCCCACCGCTTTCCCTTACCCTGGACGCATGAAGTGGCGGCCTCCCCGGGCGCGGATGGCGCTGGCCCTGCTGGGGCTGGCCGCCCTGACGCCTGCCGGGGGCCGCGCCGCCCCTGCCCCCTGGCCGGGCGACCCCTGGCCGGGCAGTCCCGCCCTGATCCGGCTGTACCTGCTGCCCGCAGGCCGCGCCGACGGCGAGCGGCTGGCCCGTGACCTGGCCCTGCGCCCCGAGCAGGTCGCCGAGCTGCGCGAGCTGGCCCGGACCGAGGCCGCTGCCGGGCAGGCCGGGCGCCAGGTGATCGGCCGCGCCGAGGCCGCGCGGTTCAATGCCGAACTGGCCGCCCTGCGCGCCGAAAAAGACCGCCGGGTGCGCGCCGCGCTGGGGGAGCAGTACCCGGCCTTCCGCGCGTGGCTGAGCGGCTGGTGGGCCGAGCAGGTGAGCGCCGCGCGGCAGCGGGTCCGCTGAGGTCCCGCCCGCCCTTACAGTCTGCCCGCCGCCCACAGCGCCAGCGGCCCCAGCAGCAGCGCGGGCAGCAGGCTGCCGACCCGCACCCGGCGGTCTTCCCAGCCCAGGCCCGCCAGCATCAGGTTCCACGAGATGCCCACGATAATCAGTCCGCCCATGCCGGTGATCAGCAGGACGTAGGGATCGGTCTTGAGGACCCCCGGGTCGGCCCCCCCCAGCAGCCCCGCCGCAAAGGCCCCCGCCGCCAGACTGATGCCCCCCTGAAGCAGCAGCACCGTCAGCGCGCTGAAGCCCACGCCGATCCCGTAGGCTCCCGCCAGCGCCAGCGCCGCGATGCCGTCGAGCGTGCTCTTGAGGACGTAGGTCGAGTTGTCGCCGGTCAGGCCGTTTTGCAGCCCGCCCACCACCGTCATCGGCCCGATGCAAAACAGCAGGCTGGCCGCCACGAAGCCCTCCGTGAAGCGGCCCCCGCCCCGGAAGCGCCGCTTGAGGGTGTCGCCCAGCCGGGAGAGGCCCTCCTCGATGCCCAGCGCCTCCCCGACCACCGCCCCCAGGGCCAGGCTGATCAGCGCCAGCAGAACGCCGGGAATGCTGCCGCCCGTGACCCGGTTCAAGCTCCCGGCCATGTCCAGCGCGATAAACAGCGTGACCAGCGACAGGGTTTGCAGCAGGGTGCGCTGGGTGCGTTCGGGCAGCCGCCCGCCCAGCAGCAGGCCCAGCACGGTGCCGGCGAGGACGGCGGCGACATTGATCAGCGTGCCGGACAGCGAGCTAAGCGGACTCATCGGCGCCCAGCCTAGAGCATGGGTTGCCCCCCTGCCGGGTCAGGCCACGGGAGGTCGGGGCGGCGGCGGCCCGGCGGGTGTACCCCCTGAGCGCACCTTTAGCCTTGACCGGCGGCTGACCGCCTGCGTGGTAGCCTCCCCTCAAGTTGACCGGTCTGACTGCGCGCCCGCTGCCTCTGCCGCCCTGCGGCGGGGGAGACAGCGGGCGCGCGGCGGGCCGGGACACCATTCAGAACGTCGTCGGGGTTGCTTGCGGGCAGCCCCGCCTGCTTTTTGGGAGGTTCCCCTTGACACTCACCGAACAGTTCCAGACGCTGCCCAAGCTCCTGAAAGTCCGCGAGGTCGCCGACTTCACCGGCACCCACGAACGCACCGTGCGCCGCTGGATCCGTGACGGCCGCCTCGGCGCGGTCGAACACCCCAGCGGGCTGCGGGTGCCCCGGCGTTCGCTGTGGCGCTTCCTGGGTCTGGACTTCGGCCTGAGCGCCTGACCCTGGGCGGCGAGAACGCTCCGGCGCTGGAACGAACGGTCTCCGCAGGGCCGCTATGCTGGTCGTCATGCAGGCCGCTTCCGGGACCCTTCAGCGCGCCCCCTTCCGCTGGCCCGGCCTGGGCGCCATTCGGGCGGGGCCGGTCCGGCTTGGCCCTGGTCCGGGGAACGGCAAAAAGCGCTGGTGGGTCGCTGACCCGCTGCGCGGGCTGGGGCACCCGGAGCACCCCCGCGCCTCGTTGATGCCGGAGCCAGGCGGGCACGGCGAGCGGCCCTGGGCTGACCAGCTTGCCGGCGAGTTGGGGGCTTCCAGGGGGTACGTGGGGAGCCGCCCGTGACCCTGGCCGCCGTCCACGCGGCGCTGGAAGGCGGGGACGATCCAGGCGCCCTGGCCGCGCTGCACGCCTTGACCTCCCCCGTCCCCGCCGGGGCCGCCGCCCTCGCGCTCCACCTGGGTTGCCCCCGGCTGGCCGCGCGCTGGGCGGGTGAGACGGGAGACTCCCTCACCCTCGCCGCCGCGCAGTTGCGGCTGGGGGCGTCCGCTCAGGCGCTCGCCACGCTGGAGGCGCAGCCCGGCACGGCGCGGCCTGCGCTGCTGCGTGCCCGCGCCGGGTGGCAGCTGCGCTCGCCCCAGGCCCCCGACCTCGCCCACCACGCCCGCACCCTGGCCCGCCAGCAGGGAGACGCCGGGGCGCTGGTGGCCGCCGCGACCCTGCTGGGCGAAATGCTGCTGCCCGGGGACGCCCGCGCCGCCCTGCGCGCCCTGGCCGAGGGCCTCAAGGTGGCCGAGCTGACGGCTCAGGCTGCCGACGCGCACCTGCTGGCGGTGCTGGCCCACGCGCAGGCCGCGCTGGGGAGCCGCCCGAAAGCCGCCCGCACCGCCGAAAAGGCCATGGACCGCAGCCCCCCGCGCAGCCCTGCCCGCGTGCTGGCCCTGCTGGCGCTGGAGCGGCGCGCGGAGGCCAGGGCCGAGGCGGCGGCGGGGGAACTCGCGGCCGTCTGGTGGCGGGACCTGGCAGGGCCAGCAGCGCCTGTGAGGCACGGCCCCTGAGCCGCCGCTCAGACCACCATGCCCTCGCCGCAGCGTTTGCAAAAACGGGCGTCGGGGTCGTGGCCCTCCAGGCCGCAGCGGGGGCAGCTGCGCTCGCGCTGGCGCCGGTCCTGCGCGCGGGCCAGGCTGACGGTCACGATGCCGGTGGGCACCGCCAGGATGCCGTACCCCAGGATCATGGCGAAGGAGGCCAGCCCCTTGCCCAGCGGCGTTTTCGGCGCGATGTCGCCGTACCCCACGGTGGTCAGCGTCACGATGGCCCAGTAGATGCTGGTCGGGATGCTGGTGTAGCCGTTGTCCGGCCCCTCGATCAGGTACATCAGCGCCCCGATGATGGTCACCAGGGACAACACGGCGGCCAGAAACACCGTGATCTTGGCGGCGCTGGCGCGAATGGCCTCGGTCAGCACGCTGGCTTCCGTGAGGTAGCGCGCGAGCTTGAGAATCCGGAAAATCCGCATCAGCCGCAGCACGCGCACGATCAAGAGGGCCTCGGCGCCCGGCAGCAGCAGCGCCAGATACCCCGGCAGAATCGACAGCACGTCCACGATGCCGAAGAAACTGAGGGCGTAGTGCGAGGCGCGGCGGGCCGAGATCAGCCGCAGCAGGTATTCCAGCGTGAACAGCAGGGTCAGCACCAGCTCGGCGCGGTCGAGGGCCGCCCCGTACACCGCCTGAAAGGGGCGCACGCTGTCGAGCATGACCACCAGGATGCTGGCGACGATCAAAACGATCAGCAGCAGGTCGAAGGCCCGCCCGGCAGGGGTGTCGTTGTTGAAGATGATGTTGCCCAGGGTGACCCGCCAGGGTGCCCGCGTGTCGCGCCGCATGCCGGGGAGTCTAGCGGAGGCCGCTCGCCGCCCACGCCTGAGCAAAGGGCACGTAGGGCGGCGGCCAGATAAAGGCTGTCACCCCGTGACCACGTCCAGCCGCCGCAGGCCCCGGATCACGAAGCCGCCGATGTACTCGGGATCACGGCCGGGGTCCTGCAACCTCAGGTCCGGACAGGCCCGCGCCAGCGCCCGCAGGCTCAGGGCAAGTTCCAGCCGCGCCAGCGGAGCGCCCAGGCAGTAGTGGGTGCCCAGCCCGAAGGTGAGGTGCGGGTTGGGGTCGCGCGTCAGGTCCAGCCGGTCGGGGTCGGCGAAGCGCCGGGCGTCGCGGTTGCCGCTGGCGTACAGCAGCCCCACCTTCTCGCCGGGGCGCAGGGGGTGGCCGTGCAGCTCCAGCCCCTCCAGCACGTAGCGCTCGAAGAGGGGCAGCGGCGTGTCGAAGCGCAGCAGTTCCTCGGCGGCGGTGCGGAAAAGGGGCAAGCTGTCCGGGGTTCCGGCGGCCTGCACCAGCGCCCTCCAGTGGTCTCGCTCCCGCAGCAAGGCCAGCACCCCCGCCGCCAGCCCGTTCACGCTGGCCTCGTGCCCGGCGTTGAGCAGCAGGATGCAGGTGTCGATCAGCTCGGCTTCGCTCAGGCGGTCGCCCCCCTGCTCGGCCCCCACCAGCGCGGTGATCAGGTCGTCTTCCGGCTGCCGCCGCCGCGCCCGCGCGAGGTCGCGCAGCAGGGCGCTGAAGTCCAGCACCGCCCGCTCGGCTTCCGACTGCTCCTGCGCGGTGTAGCCCGGCTCGTACAGCCGCACGATCGCCGCCGACCAGGGCCGCAGCCTCCCGCGCTCCTCCGGCGGCACGCCCAGCAGCTCCGCGATCACCGTGACGGGCAGCGGCTCGGCATAGTCGGCCACCAGGTCGAAGGCCCCCGCCGCCCCCAGCCCCGCGAGCTGCGCGGCCAGGATCGCCTCGATGCGCCCCGCCAGCGCCTCCACCCGCCGGGGCGTGAAGGCCAGCCCCACCAGCGAGCGCAGCCGGGTGTGCTTGGGCGGCTCGGAGTCCAGCAGGTGGTTGCCGTTGAAGGCGTCGAAGTGCGCCTGCCGGGGGTCGGGCGGCGGCCACCCCAGCTCGTCGCGCGCGAAGCGGTGCAAGACGCTGCGCCCGAAGCGGCGGTCGCGCAGCAGGGCCGCGATGTCCGCGTGCCGGGTGAGAAAGACCCGTCCCAGCGCCGGGTCGAAAAAGGCGGGCGTCTCCTCGCGCAGCCGGGCCAGCAGGGAATAGGGATCGCGGACGAACGCCGGGTCGCCCAGCGGCAGCGTGAATTCGGGCAGGGGCATGGCTCCAGGCTAGAACACGCGGGCCGGAGGCCGAGGGGGCTTTACAGGAACTGCTGGACCGCCACCCGCTCCGGCGCGTGGGGGTCCTCGGGGGCCGGGTCGGGCGCGGGGAGGGGCGTCGGCGGGTCCGCGTCCAGGGTCGTGGCCGTCTCGTGGACGATCCCGGCCGCCGGGCCGTTCGCGGGCGGCTCGCCGGGCAGCAGTTCGTCCCCGGTGGCGAGGTGGCGGGCGCTGAGTTCCATAAAGGATGCCATCAGCGCCCGGTACTGGCTGACGAACTGGGCGTACTCGGTCCGCACGGCGCTCAGGCGCCCGCTGAGGTCGGCGTGGCGCTCGCTGTAGGCGCGCTCCAGGTACACGCTGCGCTCGGCGTGGGCGCGGTCGCGCTCCAGCGTGAGCTGGTGGTGCTCGCGCTCCAGCTCGGCAAAGCGGGTCCGGAACTCGGCCTCCAGCTCCTGGGTGCGGACCCGGTGGGCGGCCTCCTGCTCCCCGGCGCGGGCCTCGGCGGCGCGCAGCAGGTCGTCGCACTGGGTCTGGGCCTGCGCCAGCATCAGCTCGCACTGGCGGGCCGAGTTCTCGCGCAGGTCGTGGCCGATGCGCTCGGCGGCGACCACCGCGCGGCGAATCTCGTCTTCGGACTGGCGGCGGTCTTCCAGCTCGCGTTCCAGGGTGCCCACCCGTTCGCGCAGGGCCTGACGCTCGTGCAGCAGGGCTTCAAGCTGATCGGCCACCTGCCCCAGAAAGGCGCGCACGCCGCCCCGGTCGTAGCCCAGCGCCCGCCCGCGAAACTGCTGGTGCCCGATGTCGAGGGGGCTGAGGGGAGGCCGGGCGCTGGAGGACGGGACGGACAGCGAAAAGGCGTCCTGAGGCGTGGGCTGCTCGCTGCCGAACGGCCCGCTGATGGAGTTCTGGCTCATGTAAAAAGGCTCCTTCCGACGCGCACCAGGGTGGCGCCCGCGTGAATGGCGAGCGGATAGTCCCCGCTCATGCCCATGCTGAGTTCCGGCAGGCCGAGGTCGTGGCCGCGCCGCGCCGTGTCGGCAAAGACGCGCCGGGCCTGGTCCTCGGCGCCTTCCGGGGCCATCACCATCAGGCCCCGCACCGTCAGGCCGGTCTGTACCACCTCCGCGTGGACGCGGTGCAGGCTCTCTGGGGGAATGCCGTGTTTCTGGGCCTCGCCGTTGTGCACCTGTAGCAGCACGTCCGGCGCGTGGCCCCACTTCGCCCCGGCGTCCGCGATGGCCTGGGCCTGCCGCACGTCCTCCAGCGCGTGAACCAGCGCCACCGGCCGCAGGTACTTGACCTTGTTGAGTTGCAGCGGCCCGACGTAGTGCCACTCCAGAGACGTTCCGTCCGGAGCGGTCAGCCTGGCCTCCTGCGCGGCGGCGGCCTTGTCGCGCAGCTCCTGCGCGCGGCCCTCGCCCAGCGGGAAGCCCCCCGGCTGAAGGTGGGCGTGGACCAGCACCCGCTCGCGGACCTGCTCCAGGGGTTGCCCCTTGGTCACGGCGACCAGCCGCACGCTGCCTGCGCGGCGGCCCGCCTGCGCCTCGGCCGCGCGGATGCCCGCCAACACCTCGGGCAGGCTCATCGGACCTGGGGCGCCGGAACGGGGGAAGCGACCGGCCTTGAGCGTCGGCTCATGTCCGGCCTTGCGGATTGCTGGTTCACGCCGGGCATTGTGCCCTCTGGAGCCGTCCGGCTCAAGTGCGGCCCCCTGAACCGGCGGACGTGGAGGCCCCGTCAACGTTCCTTCACCCTTCTCAGCCGGGCAGCGGGAAAGGTGATGCAGCACCCAGGGCGGCTTTTTCCAGCCGGAAGGCCACAACCCTGTGCCACACTAGGAGACGCATGCGACACCCTCATACCCTCGCCCTGACCCTCGTCCTGGCCGCCCCGGTCGCCTCCGCGCAGCAGGCCGCCACGGTGCAGGACGTGGTCGTCAACGGCACCAACGATCTGCTTTCGAACTTCGTCAAGGCCACGCTCAGCGTGCAGCCGGGCGCCGCGCTCTCCAGCGTGAACCTGCGGCAGGTCGAGCAGGACGTGCTGGGCACCGGCTACTTCCGCACGGCCAGTGCCGAGTTGCGCACGGTCGGCGGGCGCGACACGCTGGTGATCACCGTGGCGCCCAACGCGACCATTCAGACGGTGGAGGCGACCGGCCTGACCTTCCTGCCCGCCGACGCTTTCAAGCGCAGCATCGCCGAGCTGCTGAACGTGGCGCCCGGCGCGACCCTGAACACCGGGCGGCTGGAGCAGGCGCGCGAGGCCCTGGCCCAGAACTACCGCTCCGAGGGCTTTCCCTTCACCCCCAGCATCAGCGCCCAGACCAAGGCCAACGCCGACGGCACCGTGGGCGTGACCTTCGTGGTGGACGAGAGCGCGCCCATCACCCGCGTGGAGGTCGAGGGCGTGACCCTGCTGCCCGCGCAGACGGTGACCAACCTCTTCAAGCCGCTGTACGACGCCAAGAAGTTCACCACCCCCGCGTACTACGCGGCGGTCGAGGGCCTGCAACGCGCCTACGACGAGGCCGGGTACCTTCAGAGCGGCGTGAACGTGCAGGCCAGCACCCTGGAAGGGGGCGTGCTGAAAGTCCGCGTGATCGAGGGCCGCGCCGCCGCCGTCAACCTCGACGGGATCACTGTCCCTGCCGGAACCACCCTCCAGACCCAGGTGGGCCAGCCGCTCTCGGTCGAGCGCCTGCGCGCCGACGTGCGGACCCTGTCGAACACGACGGGGAGGCCGGTGGGCTTTGCGCTTCAGAGTGATCCGCAAAATCCCGCGCGGGTGGCCGTCTTCTTCGGAGCCGCCGACGTGGCGAGCGGGCCGGTGCGGGCGATCACCTTCACCGGCAACACCCAGGTGCCCAGCGCCACGCTGGCCGCCGCCGTCAAGACCAAAGTCGGCGACGTGTACTCGCCGCAGCTCGCGCAGGAGGATTTCCTCGCCATCCGCGACGCCTACCGCAAGGCCGGATACGAGATCAGCACCCGTGACGCGGTGACCTTCAACGAGGGCACGCTGACCTTTAACATCCGCGAGGTCAAGCTGGCCGCCTACCAGATCCAGTGGCAGGGCGAGAAGCAGACCCAGGACCGGGTGATCCTGCGCGAGCTGCCCGCGCCGGGGGGCCTCTTTAACATCGAGGAGCTGCGCGCGGGGCTGGCGCGTATCAGCCGCCTGGGCTACGTGCAGATCGTGGGCGCCGAGACCCGCAGCGATCCCCAGAACCCCGAGAGCGTGACCTACGTCCTGACCGTCTCCGAGAGCAGCCAGGGCATCCCGGTGGCGCTGGGGCTGCAATACGACACCCTGACGGGGTTTGCGGGCGACGTGTCGTACTCCAACCCCAACCTGTTCGGCCTGGGCCACAACCTCAGCGTGACGGCGGGCGCCCAGCAAAACGACGCGAGGCAGAACCTCTTCGGCAACGTGTCGTACACCATTCCCTGGCTGGACCTGGATTTCCTCGATTTCCGCGAGAACCGCACCAGCCTGACCACCTCGGTGGGCAGCTCGGTGTCGGGCAACCTGCCGCTGGTGGACAAGTCGGGCAGCGAGACGGTGAACACCGGGCGCGAGTACACCACCCGCAACTCGGGCTTCTCGGTGAACGCCGGGCGCAACATCACCCGCAACCTGACCGGCTCGGTCGGCGTGGGCTTCTCGTACCGCACCTATTTCCTCGAGCCACTCAAGGACGGCGACGAGACCGACGTCGAGACGCCCTACACCGACGCGCAGGCGAGCGCCGTGCTGCCGCAGACCAGCCGCACGACCAGCATCCGCAGCGGCCTGAACTACGACACCACCAACAGCGCCGAGTTCCCCACCCAGGGCGTGCGCGCCAACGCCGACGCCTCCTACAGCTTCGGGGCCGAGGGGACCCGTCCGGTGGGCTGGACCCGCCTGGAAACTGGCGCGAGCACCTACCTGGGCCTGGGGCGCACGCTGGACAAGGGGCAGGGCATCCAGAGCCGCCAGCAGGTCTTCGCGGTGCGCGCCAACGTGGGCACCCTGCGCGGCAACACCCCGGCGGGCGAGGGCTTCAACGTCGGGGGCGGCAGCTCCCCGGTCGCGGCCTACCAGCTGCGCGGCCTGGACAACAACCAGCTGTTCGGCACCAACTACCTGACCGCCAGCGCCGAGTACCGCTACGACTTCAACCTGATCACCTCGTTTACCCAGGGCGTCTACGGCGTGGTGTTCGCTGACGTGGGCGACGCCTGGAACGACGGCGAGCGCTTCGACCTGAACTACGGCGTCGGCGCAGGCGTGCAGCTCAACCTGGGCTTCGGCGGCGCCCGCCTGCCCAGCCTGCGCTTCGACTACGGCTACAGCCCCCAGAACAGCAGCGGCAAGTTCTACTTCCGCATCGGGAACTTCTTCTAAACGGCGTAGGGCAATAGGGGAGAGGTGGGCGTTCCGGCGTCTGCCTCTCCTTCTTTTGGTTTTCGGTGGTGGAGTCCTTCAGCTTCGGGCGATGTGGTAAAACCGCCGTGTCCCCCCGTGGGACGGGGTGCATGACAACCGGGAGGGGAGGCGCAACACGGGAACACGCGAAAGCACCCGAGTTGCAGCTCGGGTGCAGAAAGGAGGTGGGTCCTTATGAGGAAGCAACGTAAGGATACACCCAGGCGCCCGCGAAAGCCAGTGAAAATGGGTGAGGTGGCCGTGCTGATTGCGGCCCTCGGGACCTTACTCACTGGCCTGGCGGCGCTCCTCAACGTCCTGAACTAAGCCTCTTTCCCCCGGTTGCACCCCCTCTCGTCCTTTGCTGCTGCACCTTGCGCCCACACTGGGCGATTTTTTATGGCCTGTGTCGTCCGTCCCCGACCCGCTACCATGCCCCGATGACCCACGACCGATCACTTCCCGCCGGAGGCCCCCTATGGAAGGGCTGATGCTCGCGCGGGTGCTACGGGACCTGTCCGGGCAGCTGCCCGCCCGCACCCTGGGCTGGGCCTTTCCCGACGAGACGACCGCCGCGCTGCTGCTCGACGGGGTGGGCAACCTGGTGCTCTCCTACCGCCCGCCGCAGCCGGTGGTGTTCGTGTCCCGTGAGCGCCTGCGCGGCGACCCCCACAACGGCTTTCAGCGCTTCCTGGCGGCGCGGGTGCGCGGCGACCTGCTCAGGGCCGAGCAGCTCAAGCTTGACCGGGTCTTTGCGCTGCATTTCGCGGGGGAGTCGGGCTTCGTGGACCAGCCGCCCGTGCGGCTGCTGTTTGAGGTGACGGGCCGCAACGCCAACCTGCTGGTGCTGGGCGAGGGCGAGGGCTTCGAAGGCCGCATCGTGCTCGCCGCGCGCGAGATCACCGGGAGCCGCAACCGCTTCCGTACGGTCCGCACCGGGGGCACCTACACGCCGCCGCCGCCCTACGACAAGCTCGATCCCCGCACGCTGTCGGAGGCCGAGGCGCAGTCACTGGCCGAGCTGCCGCTGGGGCGCTGGCGCGAGCGGCTCGACGGGTTGGGGCCGCTGCTGAGTGCCGAGCTGTGCCGCCGCGCGGGGCTGGCGCCGGGCGAGGCTCCCGGCGACCGCTGGCCTCAGGCGCTGGGTGCCCTGCGCTCGCTGGTGGACGACCCCACTGTCTCCGAGGGCGTGATGCACGAGGGGGCGCGCGAGGCCGCCCGCAGCGAGAAGGCCGCCCAGCTGCGCAAGGCGCTGCGCGAACCGCTCGACAAACGCCTGACCCTGGTGCAGAACCAGCTTGCCGATGTCGGCAGGGCCGAGCAGGGCCTGGAGACGGCCGCCCAGGACCGTGCCGAGGCCGACCTGCTGATGGCCTACGCGCATACGGTGGAGCCGGGTGCGTCGTCGGCCCTGCTGCCTGCCTTCGACGGCAGCGGCGAGGTGCCGGTCGCGCTCGATCCGCAGCTCTCGGCCGTGCAGAACGCTGAGAAACGTTACACCCGTTCCCGCCGCCGCGAGGACGTGTATGAGCGTCTGGCAGAGCGCGAACCCGCCCTGCGCGCCGAGCTGGAGGAGGCGCAATCCCGCCTCGCGCAGCTCGACGCGGCCTCCCTCGAAAATCTTGAAGCGCTGGCGGCCACCCTCCAGGCCGAGCGCCCCGAGAAGAGTCCCTACGGCCTGCGCTTCACCACGCCCGGCGGCTTCGAGGCGCTGGTGGGCCGCAACAACAAGGAAAACGCCACGCTGACGCACCGGATCGGGCGCAGCCTCGACCACTGGTTCCACGCCCAGGGCTATCCGGGCAGCCACGTCCTCGTGCGCTCGGGCGGGCGCGACCTCGACCTGCCCGACATCCTGTACGCGGCGCGGCTGGCGGCGGCGCATTCCAAGGCACGCGGCAGCTCCAACGTCGCGGTGGACTACACCCGCATCAAGCACGTCTGGAAGCCGCGCGGGGCGCCCGCCGGACAGGTTCACTACACCGACCAGAAAACCGTGTTCGTGGACGGGACACTGCCGGAGGGGTAGCGGCGAGCTTCCAGCAGCCAGCCGAGAACGCTAACGCCCCCGCGGGCACCACGGGCCGCTGGTCGCTGGCCGCTCAGATCAAGCCTCCCGTCACCACCCCTGCCCCCCGCGCCGCGTACAATCCGCTGTTGTGGAACGCATCATGTTCAGGGCCAAGATTCACCGCGCGACCGTCACCCAGGCGGATCTCGACTACGTGGGGAGCGTCACCATCGACCAGGACCTGCTGGACGCGGCGGACATCCTGGTCCACGAGCGGGTGGACATCTACAACATCACCAACGGCAACCGGCTGAGCACTTACGCCCTGAGCGGCCCGCGTGGCAGCGGCGTGATCGGGATCAACGGGGCGGCGGCGCACCTGATGCGGCCCGGTGACATGGTGATTATCGCCGCCTACGGCAACTTCACCGAGGAGGAAGCCCGCAGCTTGGAGCCGCGCGTGGTGTTGGTGGACGCGAAAAACCGGATGCTGGAGTTGCAGCCCGCTTAAGGCCGGAAGCATCCGGGGGGGCGTGAACAGGGCGAGCGGGCCACGTTCACGCCTCCTCGTTGGACGCTTCTTCCTCAGCCGGGCAACGCCTCCAGATCGGCGCGGGTGGGCGCGTACGCGCCGGGGCGGGCGCAGGCGGCGGCGGCGGCGCGCAGCCCCAGCCGCAGGTGCTCGGTCCACAGCGCTTCCGGGCGCTCGGTGGCGCTGACGAGCAGCCCGGCACACAGCGCGTCGCCCGCGCCCACCGTATCGGCCACCGTCACGGGCACGGCGGGCAGGTCGGCGCGGCCCGCCGGGTGGTAGAGGGTCGCGCCCGCCGCTCCGCGCGTGATCACGATGGGGCAGCGGGCGTTCAGCCCCCGCAGGTGCCGCAGCGCGCCCGCCTCGCTCTGGCCGGGAAAGAAAAAAGCGAGATCCTCGTCGCTGAGCTTGAGCAGGTCGGCCATCCGGGCCACCGCCGCGAACACCGCCGGGTAGTCGGGGTGGCGGTGGGTGAGGCGGGCGTTGGGGTCAAAGCTGACGCGCACGCCTGCCGCCTGCGCCGCGCGAATCACCCCCAGCAGGGTGTCGGCCAGCGGCCAACGGCTCAGGCTGATGCCCCCGACGTGCAGCCAGCGGGCCGAGTCCAGCCAGCCCTGCGGCAGCCGCGCCGGGTCGAAGTGCAGGTCGGCGCTGTTCTCGCCCAGAAAGCGGTAGGCGGGCGGCGTGAGGCGGTAGACCACCGCCAGCAGGGTGGGGGCCGGGGAGCGCTGCAAGAAATGGGGGTCCAGCCCTGCCTCCGCGCCCGCCTGGGCCAGGTCGTCCCCGAAGTTGTCCTCGCCCACCGCGCCTGCAAAGGCACTGGGCACCCCCAGCCGCGCGCAGGCCCGCGCCACGTTCCACCCCGCGCCGCCGGGATGCGCCCGCCAAAGCCCCTCCCCCGCCGTCACCAGGTCGGTCAGGGCTTCTCCGGCACTCACGATCAGGGGCAGAGACACGGGCGGTTGCGGCGCAGTCATGCCGCACAGAGTAAAGGGCCGCGCCCGCCCCGGTCTCCTCCCGCCTGCAAGCCGGACAGAGGTTGAACAAGATGGGGGGTTGAACAACGTAGGGGGCGCTGCGGCCCCGGCCCCGCCCCTGCGCGAGACTGCGCGGGTGAGCGTTCCCGCTGCCTTCCCGCACCCTTTCCGCGCCTACACGCCCGCCGCCTACACCTTCGAGTTACCCCAAGGCCACCGCTTTCCGGCCTACAAGTATGCGGGCGTGGCGGGGCGGCTCGCCGGGCTGTTGCCGGTGCTGGACACGCCCGCCCTGCGCTGGGCGGACGCGGCGCGGGTGCACGACCCGGTGTGGCTGCGGCGCTGGCGCCGGGGCGAGGTCACGGCGGCCGAGCAACGCGCCTTCGGGCTGCCCTGGAGTCCGGGCGTGGTCGAGCGGGCGCGCCGCGCGGCGGGAGGCAGCCTCGCCGCCCTGCACGACGCGCTGGCGCAGGGCTGGGGCGCCAACCTGGCGGGCGGCACCCACCACGCTTTCCGCGACCGCGCCGAGGGCTTTTGCCTGGTCAACGACGCCGCGATCCTGACCCGGCTGGCCCTCGACGACTCTCTGGCGCGGCGGGTGGCGGTCCTCGACCTCGACGTGCACCAGGGAAACGGCACGGCGGCGCTGCTCGCGGGCGAGACGCGGGCGCTGACCGTCAGTGTCCACGGCGAGCGCAACTACCCCTTTCGCAAGGAGATGAGCAGCCTCGATCTGGGCCTGCCCGACGGGGTTACCGACGGCGAATATCTGCGGGTGCTGCGCGAACAGGCGCTGCCCGCCCTGGACGCCTTTCGCCCGGACCTGCTGCTGTACCTCGCGGGCGCCGACGTGCTGGCGGGAGACCGCTTCGGCCGCTTTGTCCTGACGCTGGAGGGCGTGCGCGAACGCAACCGCGAGGTGCTGGCCTGGGCGCGGGAGGCGGGCGTGCCCACCGTCACCATGATGGCCGGGGGCTACAACCGCGACCACGCCCTGACGGTCGAGGCCCACGCGAGCGTGGTGCTCGACGGCCTAGAGGTCTTCACCTGAGGGGTGCCCCCACCCCCGGCAGCCGAGCGGGAAGAACTTCATAAAGTGCCCCGAACAGGATTCAACCTTATTCAAGGCTAGTACACTTTGGTCAGCTTCGGGGCCTCCCGCTCCCGCTCGCCCTCTCAATGTCAGGAGCCTGCCATGACCCTTCCCATTCCCTCGTCCGCCCTGCCCCACGTCGTTCCTGACCTGCACCGCCGCTCGCTGCGCCGGGGCGAGACGTTGTACTACGCGGGGGACGCGGCACCCAGCCTGTACCGACTGGAAAGCGGGCTGCTGCGGGCCGTCCGGCTGACGCCCCAGGGCCGCACCCTGACGGTGCGCCACATCTGGCCCGGCGACGTGTTCGGGGAAGAGACGCTGCACGGCCTGGGACGCGGGCATCAGGTGACGGCCCTGACCGACGCGGCCGTCACGCCGCTGCACCCGCAGCACCTCGGCGCCGCCGAGCTGTGGGAAGTCACCCGCAGCCTCAGCGCCCAGCTCCAGCGGGTGATGAACGACGGGGTGCATATCCAGAACGGCGAACTGCGCGAGCGCATCGCCCGTTACCTGCTCAACCTCGCGGAGTCCAGCCTGGGCGGCCGCCATGGCGACGGCACCCGTTTCGTGCGCGCCACCCACGAACTGATTGCGGAGGGTACTGGCGCCACCCGCGAGAGTGTCTCCAAGCTGATCGGCGAGATGCGCGACGACGGCCTCCTGACCCCCGCCTACCGCTGCCTGACCCTCACCGACGAGGCCGCGCTGCGCGACCTGAGCGGTTACCACGGCTGAAGGCGGCCCCGTTCCCGACCGGCCCGGCCCCGCGCTGGGCCTTTTGCTGGACACTTTTTGACCCCGGGAGGCGGCGGGCCGCGCGTAGAATGCGCCCTATGCGGATTCGCCTTGACCCCTGGCCGGTAGACACCCAGGACGGCCAGTTGACACTGAAGCCCTTTGCCGGGCTGGTGTTCGACGCCGAGACCGACCTCTGGGCGGCCATCCCCACACGCGGCATTCCCGAGCGGATGCGGCGCATTCTGGTTGTGGACGGCAAGCCGCGCATGGAAGCCCGCCTGCTGCTCGACGACGGGGCGGGCGCGCTGAGCGTGGCGGGGTTCGGCGCCTTCGTGGTCGGCGCGGTGGACCTCTGCCCGCACGGCTCCCGTCAGGCGCAGCTCCAGGGCGTGTCGGCCCGCCGCGTGCTCGCCTACAGCGGCGACGCTCCCCTGGAAGTGGCCCGGCTCAGCCCGCGCAACCCGCACTCCGGCGTGCTGGAATACCAGCCCCACGCCTTCGCGGGCGCGCAGGTCGAGGGCGCCAGAGCCGCCGTGCAGACCCTGATGTTGCGGCGCGAGCAGGCGATGAGCGCCGAGCTGGCCTCGCCGCTGCCCCTCGACGAGACCGACGTGGACGCCCTGCCCGACACCCTCGTCTTGCAAGACGGCCCGGTGCGCCCCGGCGAGGCGGGCCGGGCGGTCGTCGGCTACGTCAAGACGCTGCACACCGATTACCTCGGCGCCGACCGCATCGGGCTGCTGACGGCGCTCAGGCCGGGCGAGCGCACGCCGGTCTTGCGCTTCAAGCTGGGCGACCGGGGCGACGGCGCCGGCGAGGGCCGTGAGCAGCGTTTTACCTGGTATGTGCGCCTCTGTGACGCGCCCTTCTACCAGCACCCGCTGGCGGGCGTGATGCGCCTGGAGATGCACGCGCCCGAAGACACCGACTTCGTGCCGCGCGGCGTGCAGGACATCGCCGACCTGTCGGGAGCGCTGCTCTGCCGCCTCGCCAGCCAGCCCCACAAAGACCCCCGCGCTCCCCAGAACCTGATTCCGACGGCGGCGCTGGAACAGGCGATGGGCCGGGCGATGGGCAGCGCGGAGATGGTGACCCGCCGCATCCGCGCCCATCTGGCCGGGCAGTACGGGTCAAGGGTGGTCGCTTGACCGCGCCGGGCCAGCCCAGCGCCGGGCGCATCGGCATGGTCCTGGGCACCGAGGACGCCACGCCCGTCACCTTCTGGTTCGCCGTCAGCCCCGGCGCCAGCGTGCAGATGGACGACCTCGTGGTCGTGGAGACGCGCAAGCCCGACGGCCAGATGGTGCGCTTCTACGGGCTGGTCGACCATGTCCGCACCCGCCACGAGGGCGTGACCTTCGACAGCGACGTGGCCGACGTGGTGGCCGGGTTGCTGCCCGCCTCGGTGAGTTACGCGGCCCGCGTGCTCGTCACCCGCGTCAGCCCCGAGAACTTCATCCCGCCGCAGCCGGGCGACTCCGTTCAGCACGCGCGCGGCGAGGACCTGCGTATCGCCCTGAGCGCCGACAAGATGAAACGGGCCTTTCCCGGCGGCCTGCTCGCCGACGGGCAGGTGCTGCCAGTCAACTACCAGTTCGTCAACGGCGAGAGCGGCGGCCACATCAACATCAGCGGCATCTCGGGGGTGGCGACCAAGACGAGTTACGCCCTCTTTCTGCTGCACTCGATCTTTCGCAGCGGCGTGCTCGACAGCCGCCACGAGGGCCACGCCACCCGCGCCCTGATCTTCAACGTGAAGGGCGAGGATCTGCTCTTTCTGGACAAGCCCAACAAAGAGGTCGAGGGCGTCGAGCGCGGCGTCCGCGCGGCCAAGAACCTGCCGCAGGGCCGCTACGACCTGCTGGGGTTGCCCATGTCGCCCTTTCAGGACGTGCAGTTCCTGGCGCCGCCGCGCGAGGGGGGCAGCGGGGTGATCGTGCCCAACGTCGAGCAGCGGCTGGGGGGGGTCACGCCCTTCGTTTTCACCGTGCGCGAGTTCTGTGCCCGGCGGATGCTGCCCTACGCTTTTGCCGACCGCAATGCCTCGCTGAACCTGGGCTTCGTGATCGGGTCCATCGAGGACAAGCTCGCGCGGCTGGCGCAGGGCGGTGACGCGCCGCACCTCACCGTGTCCGACTGGAAGGCCGAGACGAACGCGCTGCTCGACGAGTCGGTGCGCTTCAGCGAGCTGGGCGAGGCGCGTATCGAGACTTTCCCGCAGCTGGTGGCGTACCTCGACTACAAGCTGCTGGAGGAAAACGAGGGCGCGGGCGACCGCCGCTGGACTGGCAACCAGTCGCCCGCCACCCTTCAGGCGTTTATCCGGCGCCTGCGGGGAGTGCAAAAGCACCTCTCGCCGCTGGTCCGGGGCGACCTTACGGCGGCGCAGGCGGAGAAGTACCGGCCCAACATCCTGGGCGGGCGCTTCAAGACCAGCGTGGTGGACATCAACCGGCTGGGCAGCCACGCGCAGATGTTCGTGGTCGGCGTGCTGCTGCGTGACCTCTTCGAACACAAGGAGCGCTACGGGCGCCAGGACACCGTGTTCGTGGTCCTCGACGAGCTGAACAAGTACGCCCCGCGCGAGGGTGACAGCCCGATCAAGGACGTGCTGCTCGACATCGCGGAGCGGGGCCGCAGCCTGGGCATCATCCTGATCGGCGCCCAGCAGACCGCCTCGGAGGTCGAGCGGCGCATCGTGTCCAACGCGGCGATCCGGGTGGTGGGCCGCCTCGACCTCGCGGAAGCCGAGCGGCCCGAATACCGTTTTTTGCCGCAGAGCTTCCGGGCGCGGGCGGGCATCCTGCAACCCGGCACCATGCTGGTGTCGCAGCCCGACGTGCCCAACCCGGTGCTGGTCAACTACCCCTTTCCCGCCTGGGCCACCCGCCGCGACGAGGTGGCCGAAGCGGTCGGCGTGCAGGAAACCGAAGACGCGGGCCGCGACTGGCTCGGAGAATAAGGAGAGTGCCCGTGAGCGACGACCAGAAAAAGTCCGGCGACGAGAAGACCATGACCCGCCACGGCGAATGGACGCCCGAGACCTCCGAGGCGGCAGCCCGCGAGGTCGAGCGACTGGCGAACGAGAATCCCTTCGACACTGAGGCGGCGACCGAGAGTACGAACAAGACGCACCTCAACCCGCCGCCGGAGCGGTTGGGCGGGGATCACTAGGCAGGGTCCGGACACGGACGCTATGACTCTGGGACTTCGCCGGGGCACCGTCGAACTTCGCCCGTCCTCGGCGGAGTATCCGGGCCTGTTCGCCCAAGAGCGCGGCCAGGTCGCGCGGGCGCTGGGGCCTCTGGCTGTGGCGGTCGAGCACGTGGGGAGCACGAGTGTTCCGGGCCTCGCCGCCAAGCCCATCCTTGACCTGGCCGTGGGGGTGGAGGATGCGGCGCGGCTGGACGCCTGTATCCGTCCGCTGGAACAGATCGGCTATGCGTCGTTCGGGGACCGGGAGGGGTGGGGCGAGTATTTCTTCGCCAAAGGACCTGACGAGGCGCGCACGCACTACCTGCACCTGATGCCGGTGAGGGAGCAGCGGTGGCGAGATTACCTCCTGTTCCGCGACGTGCTGCGCGCCTGCCCCGACCTCCGGGACGAGTACCAGGCCCTCAAAACGGCGCTGGCGCGGGAGCATGGGGCCGCCCGCGCCGAGTACACCGCCCGCAAGGGAGCTTTTGTGGAGGGGATTCTCGCAGAGTTCCGCTCAGTGGGCGTGGAGGGCTGACCTCCAGCCGCCCAGCTCGGCGCAACCCTCAGCCCGGCGTCACCACATGCGGGGCAAACGTCGCCCGGTTGTCCGTCACACGGCCCCGGCCCTCGCGGATGCCCAGCCCGCACACCTCGTCTCCGGCGACCCACACGCCCAAGACCGGGTAACGGGGACCGTCGCCCACCGCGAACGTCGGCAACTCCGCGTAAGCCTGCTCCACCAGCGGCAGGTCGCCGTAGGCCCCCGCCGTGGCCGCCTCGCCGGGAAGCTGCACATTCTGCCCCTCGCGCGAGTAGAGCGGCTTGCGGACCACGCTCGGCCCCAGTCGCCCCGGCGTCAGCGAGGCGGGCAGCACCAGCCCGGAGTCCGGATACCGCTCGTGCAGCAGCGCCAGCAGGCCCTTGCTGGACGTGACTGCCTTCCACAGCGGCTCGAGAAACCGGGTCTGGGTGGTCGCCAGGAAAGAGCTGTCGCGCGACTCCCAGGCGTACTCGAAGGGCCACAGCCACATCAGGTTCCGGATGGGCAGCGTCCACGTGTCCAGCAAGAACGGCTCCTGCGGGCTGGTTCCCACCTCGTCCGCCGCCAGGAACGAGCCGCTGACGCCCGCCACCCCCGCGAGGTCACGCAGGTAGGTCACGGTGGCGATGTCCTCGACCTCGCGGGCCGAGCTGAAGTGCGCCTGGGTGACGCCCCGCTCGCGCACGAGGTAGGCCCACTGCTCGCCCAGCCCCTCGTGAATCGTGTTCCACTGGCCCGTCCCGGCGGGCAGTTCCCCGCGCTCCAGCCGGTCTTCGAGCCACTGCCACTGGCACACGGCGGCCTCGACCAGGCTGGTCGGCGTCTGCGCGTTGACCTCCAGCAGCCGCGCCCGCCCGCGCCCGTCATAGGCGAGGTCCAGCCGCATATAGAGCGTCGGGTCGTCCCGGTCCCACGACTCGCGCACGGCCGGGTGCAGGAAGGCGGGGATGCCGAGTTCGCCCAGCCGTCCGCCCTCTATGGCGGCGGCGGTCGTCTCCAGCACCATATTCGTGAGGTCCTGGGCGTCCCGTTTCAGCCCCTCGATCTGGCCCGGGGTGAAGGCGTAATAGCCTTCCTCGCCCCAGTACGGGACCGGGTGTTCGGGGGTGGGGGCGTACCAGGTCATGCCAACCTCTTGCAGGCGGGCTTCCCAGTTCGGGCGGGGGAGGAGGGTGCGGCGCTGCATCAGGCCCCCTGCCGGGCCGGGGGACGGCCCCCGACCGAAGGGAGAAGCAGCCGAGAGGATGAGCCGGAGATGGAAGCACGTCTCGCTCTCACCCCGACGGGCTGGAATCGGAGGCTCATCCTTTAGCCGCCGTAGCTCGCGCTGCCGGAGCTGCTCGCGCGGCCCGTGCTGGTGAACCCGCCCCGGCTGACGCCCGGCGCCTTGAAGGAGGTCGTCTTGCCCGAGCGGGTGTCGTAGGTCAGGCCGGTGGGAGCCACGCGCCCCGATGAGGTGTAACCCACGTAACGGGTCAGGCCCGAGGCCAGCCAGATGTAAGGACCGTAAAAGCCGCCGCTGGTCTTCTGGCAGGGGTTTTGCAGGCCGCGCCCTATGGCGTCCCGGTTGGCGAGGCGGCACTGTTCGTAGGAGGTGTATTTGGTGCGCTTGTAGCGGTCGAGGTCCAGATCGTCGTCGCCGCAGGCCACCAGCAGGGCGGGCAGCGCGGCGAGCAGCGGCAGGTGGAAGGTCTTGCTCACCCTCCTGAATACGCCTGGGCGGGGGCGGAGGTTCCGGGGGAGCCGCCGGGGCCGGGGTGTTCGGCCCACCCCTCTGGACACCCCGCCCCGCCCGCTCATGCCCAGCCTCTACACTGGATCTCGACCGCGAGGAGGTTTTTGCCATGACCACAACGAACACCAGGAGCAAGTGGCTCGACGCCGAGCTGCGCTACGACTCGGGCGTCTACAACAAGCATCAGGTCGTGATGGTGCGCGGACAGGGCGCGACCGTCTGGGACGACCAGGGCCGCGCCTATATCGACTGCGTGGCCGGATACGGGGTGGCGAACATCGGCCACAGCCACCCCGACGTGGTCCGCGCCATTCAGGAGCAGGCGGGCAAGCTGATGGTGATGCCCCAGACCCTCCCCAACGACAAGCGCGCCGAGTTCCTGACCGAGCTGGTCGGTGTGCTGCCGCAGGGTCTCGACCGGGTCTTCCTGTGCAACTCGGGCACCGAAGCGATGGAGGCGGCCAAGAAGTTCGCCATCACCGCGACGGGCCGGGGGCGCTTCGTATCCATGAAGCGCGGCTTCTCGGGCCGCTCGCTGGGCGCCCTGGCCTTTACCTGGGAGCCGAGCTACCGCGAGCCGTTCGGGGACGCGGTGGACAGCAAGAACGTGGACTTCGTGACCTACGGCAATATCGAGGAGCTGCGCGCCGCCGTCAGCGGCGAGACGGCCGCCGTGATCCTCGAACCCGTGCAGGGGGAAGGCGGGGTGCGCCCGGCCACGCCGGAGTTCCTCCAGGCCGCCCGCGAGATCACCCGTGAGCGGGGCGCGCTCCTGATTCTCGACGAGATCCAGACCGGCTTTTGCCGCACCGGCAAGATGTTCGCCTGCGAGCACTCGGGCGTGATCCCCGACGCGATGACCCTCGCCAAGGCGATGGCGGGCGGGGTGCCGATCGGCGCGCTGGCGATGACCGCCGAGGTCGCCGACCGGATGCCCAAGGGCGGGCACGGGACGACCTTCGGCGGCAACCCGCTGAGCATGGCCGCCGGGGTCGCCGCCCTGCGCGCGATGAAAAACGAGGGCATGGCCGAGCAGGCCCGCGAGAAGGGGGCCTACTTCATGGAGCGGCTGCGCGCGATCCGCTCGCCCAAGATCCGCGAGGTGCGCGGCCTGGGCCTCATGATCGGCGTGGAACTAAAGGAAAAGAGCGCCCCCTACATCACCGCCCTGGAGCACGAGGAGGGCGTGCTGACCCTGGCCGCGACCCCATTGGTCGTGCGCTTCCTGCCGCCCGTGACCATCAGCCGCGAGCAGATCGATCAGGTCGTGGCCGCCTTCGAGCGCGTGCTGGAGGGTGTCAACCCCCGTGAGGGCCGCGCGGCGGAGCTGGCCGCCCAGAAGGAAGACAAGCAGACGGAATAAGGGGAGGCGTCAGCGGGGCGCGGGCGCTGCTGTCCACCGCGCCCCGCTGGCGTGCCCCGGCCGTGTCTAGCCCTCCGCCATTCGGCTGACGGTGCCTCCCCCCGGCGGGTGTACCTTGGCGCGGTATGTCTGCCGTGTCCCTGACCACCCCGCCTGCTGAACCGGTTCACAGCCGCCCGCCCTCGCGGGAGATCGCCCGTATCGCCGTGCCCGTCAGCCTGGAAATGGTGCTGCAACTGGTGCTGACCTTCGTCAATCAGGTCATCGTGGGCACGCTGGGGGCGGTGGCGGTCGCGGCGGTGGGGCTGGCGGGCAGCGTGAGCTTCATGTTTTTCGTGACGCTGGGGGCGCTGGGGTCGGGCACCTCGATCCTGGTCGCGCGGCGGGCAGGGGCCGGCGACCGGGCGGGTGTGAACGGCGCGCTGGCGGTCGCGCTGGTTGTCAGCACCGCCCTGGCCGCCTTGCTGACCGGGCCGGTGATCCTGGGCGGGGAGGGCCTGCTGCGGCTGGCGGGCGGCGCCGGGGACGTGACCCGCACCGCGTTGCCTTACATGCACGTTGCGATGCTGGCGCTGGTGCCGGGGGTGGTGGGCTGGATTCTCAGCGGGGCGCTGCGCTCGCTGGGGCACGCGCGCACACCGATGGTCGCCACCCTGCTGACGGTCGTGGTCGAGAGCCTGATCGCGGTCGGGCTGGTGTTCGGGGTGGGGCCGCTGCCGCAGCTGGGCGTGGTAGGCGCCGCCTGGGCGCTGGTGGCCGCGCAGACGCTCAAGGCCCTGTGGCTGGCGTACCAGGTGTACGGGCCGCGCCGCCTCGCGGCCTTTGCGCTGCCCCGGCCCGGCACCCGGCGCGGGATTGCGGGGCCGCTGCTGAGGCTCTCGGCGCCCATCGGCTTCACCGAGTTCGTCTGGAGCCTGGGCGGGTTTCTGTACGCCGCCGTGTTCGCGCGGGTGGGCACAGGGGCGCTGGCGGCCAGCCAGATCGTGGGCACGCTGGAGGGCATCTTCATCGTGGGGTCGTTTGGGCTGATGTCGGCGGCGACCGTGTTGATCGGGCGGGCGCTGGGCGCGGGCGACGGCCCCGGCGCGCAGGCCTGGCTCGCGCGGGTGGGCCGCGCCGGGCTCCTGACCGGCCTGGGTTTCGGCGTGCTGTTCGCCCTCAGCGGTCTGCTGCTGCCGCTGCTGTTCCCGGCGGTGGGCGAGGAAGTCCGGTCCATCGCGCTGGGCGGCATCCTGATCAACGCGGCCACCCAGGTCGTCAAGGTCCGCAACATGATCCTGGGCGCGGGGGTCTTGCCGGGGGCCGGGGACGGCAAGGGCGTCATCGTCGGGGACGTGGTGGGGTCCTTCGTGGTGGGGTTGCCGCTGGCGATTTTCCTGGGGCTGTACACACCCCTGGGCGTCTGGGGCGTCTTCCTGGCCCGCGTGGCCGACGAACTCGCCAAAGTCGCCATCTTCGAGTGGCGCCGCCGCCGGGTGGACTGGGAAGCGCTGGCGGCCACGCAGCGGGGCAAGGAGGCGCTGGCGGCTCACTGAAACGCCTTCCAAACACAGAGGGGCCGAAGCGCAAAGCCTCGGCCCCTCTGTGTCGTGCTCGGTCCCGCCCTCAGCCGCGGGGGAGTTACCCCTCCAGCGTCTCGCGCAGCCGGGCCACGTTCAGCTCGCGGGCCGGGGCGTCGAGCGCCACCTCGCCGCCGCGCAGGGCGACGACGCGCTGCCCCAGCGCCAGGGCTTCTTCGAGGTTGTGGGTCACGAACACCACCGTGATCTTTCTGGCCCACCAGATCCCCAGCAGCTCGTCGGCCAGGACCGTGCGGGTGCGGTCGTCCAGGGCGCTGAACGGCTCGTCGAGCAGCAGCAGCCGGGGCTGGAGCGCCAGCGCGCGGGCCAGGCTGACGCGCTGACGCTGGCCGCCCGACAGCTCGTGGACGCGCCGGGGGCCGTAGCCCTCCAGCCCGACCAGCCGCAGGGTCTCGGCCACCCGGGCGCCGCGTTCGGCGCGCGGCAGGCCAAGCCGCTCCAGCCCGAACGCCACGTTGCCGGCCACCGTGCGCCAGGGAAAGAGCGCCGCTTCCTGCTGCACCAGCGTCAGGCGCGGGTCGGGTCCCGTCACGGGGCGGTCGCCCAGCCGAATTTCGCCCACCTGGGGGCGCAGGAAGCCCGCCAGCAGCGAGAGCAGCGTGCTTTTGCCGCTGCCCGAGGGGCCGACCACGCACAGGAACTCGCCCGCTTCCACCCGCAGGTCCAAAGGCCCCAGCCCCGCCGGGGTGGTCGCCGTGCGCGAGCGGCCGTAGCGGTAGGTCACGCCGCCGAGGGTCAGGCTCTCGCCCTGGGGCAGGGTGGCGGGGGCGGCGGGGCGGGGCATGGTGGCGGTCACTGTACACCGCCCGTCAGCCGGTCAGATACGCCATGAAACTTCACCGGGGCACCTCCAGGCCGTAGTCGCGCCGCACCCGGCCCTCCACTCCGCGCAGCAGCGCGTCGAACACGCCGCCGATGATCCCGATGATGATGATGGTCGCCAGCACCAGCGCGACGTTGGCAGTTGCCCGCCCGACTTCAAGCTGCTCGCCGATGGACGCCACTCCGCTGATCAGCAGCTCGCCGCCCACCAGCGCCCGCCACGCGAAGCTCCAGGCGGTGCGCAGGCCGGTCAGCACGTTGGGCAGCGCGGCGGGCAGCAGCACCCCGGTCGTCAGCGACAGACCCCGCGCGCCCAGGGTGCGCCCGGCCACCCGCAGCGCCGGGGGCACGTTCAGCAGTGCGCCCGACACCGCCAGCGCCACCGGAATAAAGCCTTCCAGCACGACCACGAACAGCACCGCCCGTTCGTTCAGGCCGAAAAAGAGGATGGCGAAGGGCACGAAGGCGATGGACGGCACGCTCTGGATGCCGGTCAGGTACGCGCCCAGCGTGGCCCGCAGCGGCAACCACGCGCCCATCAGCAGGCCGACGACCGCGCCCAGCACGACCGCGATGCCGTAGCCGGTCAACACCCGCCGCAGGCTGCCGCCGATGGCCGAGAGCAGCTTGCCGTCCTGCGGTCCCGTGCCCCACAGGCCGTAGCTGACCTCGGTCCACACGGCGCGGGGACTGGGAAACACGTAGGGGGGATAGAGCTTGAGCACGTCGGTGACCAGCCACCAGACGGCCAGGATCAGCGCGAGGCCGATCAGCTGCCAGGACAGCACCCGCCAGCGCGGCGGGGTACCGGAAAGCGGGGCGGGGTCGGCGGTGGGTGCGCGAACGGTCACGGCTTCACCGCTTGAAACCCGGATTGACGAGCGCCCGCAGGTCGGGAATCTGGCGGGCGTACCCGGCCTCCACGTTCAGCGCAGCGTAGTCGGTGAGGGCGGCGAGGTCCAGCGCGGTCGTGAAGCGGGTGCGGGTCATGGCCCGTTGCAGCACCCGCACGTCCACCTGCTGCCCCGTCAGCTTATCGAGTTGCGTGTTGACCAGCGTGCGGGCCGCCGCCGGACTGCGGTTCAGGTAGGCCACGGCGTCCGCGTGCGCCTTCAGGAAATTCGCCACCAGCGCCGGGTTCGCCTGCGCGAAGCGGGTGTTCACGATCAGCAGGGTCGTCGGATACCGGCCGTCCCGCCACACCGTCTTTTCGGAGCCGATCAGGCGGTGTCCCTGCGCCTGGAGCAGCGCGCCCCACGGCTCGGGGACCAGCGTGGCGTCCACCCGCTTGCCCGCAAAGGCGGCAGCGATGTCGGCGGGAGCCACGGGCGTCACGACCACGTTGCCGCCGTCGGTCTGGAGCTTCAGGCCCTCTTCCTTGAGGAGGTGGCGCAGGCTGATGTCCTGCGTGTTGCCCAGGCTAGGCACCGCCACCCGCTTTCCGGCGAGGTCCGCGTAGCTGCGAATTCCGCTGTCCTTGCGGGCGATCAGCACCGCGCCCGCCTCGCTCGCCCCCGCGATGATCTGGAGGGGCATCCCGCGCGTGGCCGCGTTGATCGCCGGGCCGGGGCCGACGTAGGCGAGGTCGATCTGCCCCGCCGCAAAGGCCTCGGTCAGCGTGGTGCCCGAGACGAAGGCCCGCGCGTCGAGCCGGGCTGCCCCCAGCGCTTTCTGGAAGGTGCCGCGCTCCAGGCCGACTAGGGCCGGGGCGTGCGTCAGGTTGGGAAAGTAGCCCAGCCGCACGGTGGGCGCATTCTGGGCCGCCGCGTGGTGGGCCGGGCTGCTCGCCAGCAGGGCGAGGGCCAGCAGCCTCCAGCGCCGGGCGGCTCTGCGGGGTGTGCCTTGGGTCATGGGTCCTCCGGGGTGCTCTCAGGGAAGAGGGGCGGCGCGGGGCGGGTGGCCCCGGGGGGGCCAGGTACAGCCCAGCTTAAAGCAGGTTCCTCCCGGCCTCTGGGCGCCGGCACGGGCCACGTCCGCGCGCGCCCCGCCGCGTTCGGCGTCCTGGGGATCAACGTCGAGGGGGAGCGCCCGGCGGGCCGGGGGTCTAGTCCTGCGCCGCGTACGCCGCCCGCAGCACCTCGGCCACCTCGGGGCGGGTGAACTCGGGGGGCAGCGGCTCTCCGGCGCGCAGTTTCTCGCGCACCCGGGTGCCGCTCAGGACGAGGTGGTGCTCGCGGCCGTGCGGGCAGGTGCGCGGGCTGACGAGCTGGCCGCAGCTCTGGCAGTAGTAGGTGTGCTCGAACTTCAGAATCTGAATCCCCAGTTCCCCGGCCGTAAAGGCCGAGAAGATCTCCTGCGCGTCGTAGGTGCCGTAGTAGCTCCCCACGCCTGCGTGGTCGCGGCCCACGATGAAGTGGGTCACCCCGTAGTTGCGGCGCGACAGGGCGTGCAACACCGCCTCGCGCGGCCCGGCGTAGCGCATGGCGGCGGGGTACACGCTCAGCAGGCTGCGTTCCCGGGGATAGTAGCGGTCCAGCAGCACTTCGTAGGCCTGCACGCGCGCCTTTGCGGGCACGTCGTCGCCCTTGGTGGTGCCGACCAGCGGGTGCAGCAGCAGCCCGTCCACCAGTTCCAGCGTGACCTTGTGCAGGTACTCGTGCGCCCGGTGAATCGGGTTGCGCGTCTGGAACGCCACCGAGGTCCGCCAGCCGCGCGCCTCGATGACTTCCCGGACCTCGGCAGGTGTGCGGTGGTGCCGGGGAAAGGCGCCGCGCGGAACCTCGAACAGGGTCACCGGCCCGGCGAGGTTCACGTCCCCCCCCGCGTACAGCGCCGCCACGCCGGGGTGATCGGGGTCCTGGGTGCGGTAGACCTCGCGGGCCTCCAGGGCCTTGCGGGCCTCGTAGCGTTCCTGCACGTCCAGCGTGCCCACCGCCTCGCCGCCGCGCGTGAGAACCACCCGGCCCGTGTAAGCCCCCGCCGCCTCCCGGCTCACGGGCAGCGTGATGGGCAGGCTCCAGGGGGTGCCGTCCGCGAGGCGCATGTGCTCGATCACGCTCAGGTACTCCGCCTCGCCCAGGAAGCCCGTCAGCGGCGAGTACGCCCCCGTCGCCAGCATTTCCAGGTCGGCAAAGGCGCGGTCGGAGAGTTCCAGCCGGGGCAAGCCCGTCAGCTCGGCCAGGTCAAAGTCGTGCCCGGCGCGGCGCACCCGGTGGACCAGGGTGCCGCCCAGCGGCGCGGGCAGCAGGATGGGAGAGGGAGCAGGAAGGGTGGTCATGGTCAGCCTCGCGCGGTGGAAGTGGAATGAAAGGTTTAGTGGATGAAACGGGTCAACTTCTGGAGCAAAAAAAGGAGCCTGGGGCGTGTTCAGAGTTTGTTCTCTCCGGCCCACAGGCCGCATTCGGTCTTGCCCTTTCCGGCCCAGCGGCCCGCGCGGGCGTCCTCGCCGGGGCGCACGGCGCGGGTGCAGGTCCAGCAGCCCACGCTGAGAAAGCCGTCGAAATACAGCGGGTTGACCGGCAGACCGCGCTCGGCGGCGTAGGCTTCCAGCCGCTCGCGGGTCCAGTGGGCCAGGGGATTGACCTTGACGCGCGGGCCGCCCGTCTCGACGAAGGGAATGTCGGCGCGAGTGCTCGCCTGGTCCCGGCTGCGGGCGTTCAGCAGCGCGGACGGGGCCTTGTCCCGCAGGTAGGTCTGGAGCGGCGCGACCTTGCGAACGGCGCAGCAGGCGTCCGGGTCGGCGGCGTACAGGTCGGGCGGGGTCTGGCCGTCCTCGGGACTCGCCCCCGCGTTCAGGGTCACGAAAGTCATCTGCGGGTACCGCGCGGCGAGGCGGTCCCGCGTCGCCAGCGTCTCCGGGAAGTGGTAGCCCGTGTCCACGAACACCACCTCGCCCCGGTAGCCTGCCCGCGCCGCGAGGTCCAGCAGCACGACCCCGTTGAGGTTGAAGGCACTCGGCATCAGCAGGTCGGGGGAGGTCTCCAGCGCCCAGGCGATCACTTCCAGCGGGTCGGTGTCCGGGGCGAAGGCGGGGGCACCCGGGTCGGCGTGTCCGGCGGCCTCACGGGGCGCACGCGGCTCGGTGGTCAGCGGCACGCCGCCCTGCTCGGGGGTCCGCACGTCGGCGGCCGTCATGCGCCGTACCCCAGGTGCGCGAGGAGCTGGCGTATCCCCTCCTCCACGCTGATCTGGTCGGTCCGCAGGTGCAGGTCGGGCGTCTCGGGGGCCTCGTAAGGATCGGAAACCCCTGTGAAGTGCGGCAGGTCACCTGCGAGCGCCTTGAGGTACAACCCCTTCACGTCCCGTTCGGTCACCACTTCCAGCGGCGCGTCCACGAACACTTCCGTGGGATGGGGCAGCGCCGAGAGGACCTCCCGCCGGGTGTCCGCGTAGGGGCTGATCGCGCTGACGAGCACCGTGACCCCGTGCTTGGCCAGCAGCCCCGCCACGAAGGCGATGCGCCGGACATTGGTGTCACGGTCCTCCCGGGAAAAGCCCAACCCCTTGCTGAGGTTCTCGCGCACGGCGTCACCGTCGAGCAGCTCGACGGCGACCCCGCGCGCCGCGAGGTCGTCCCGCAGCGCCGAAGCCAGCGTGCTTTTGCCCGCGCCCGACAGGCCCGTGAACCACACGACGCGGCCCGTGCCGGTTTCCGGGCGGTTCAGCGTGGCGGTCATGCCGTCACGACCTCCCGGTCGCCGCGCAGCACCGCGTCGGGTGTGAAGCGTTCGTGCCCCACCCGGTCGGCGTATTCGACGAAACTCTCGCCGGGGTGCTTGCCCGCGCGGAAGTCCGAGAGCACCGCCTCGGCGTACTCGTTCAGGCGCACGGCGGGCACCACGCCCTTCAGCTTGGTGCCGGTGCGCTGGGCCTGCCCGATGCTCCCGGCGAGGTGGACGTTGTAGACCTCTTCCTCGCCGCCCGTCTCCTTGTTGGCCCGCAGGGCGCCCATGAAGCCCAGGTCGGCCACCTGATAGCGGGTGCAGGCGTTCGAGCAGCCCGTCAGGTTGATGGTGAAGGGCACGTCCAGGTCACTGAACTTCGGCTCCAGGTCGTCCACGAGGTTCGCGGTGCGCGCCTTGGTCTCGGTGAGCGCCAGGCGGCAGAACTGGGTGCCGGTGCAGGCGATGGTCGTGCCGCGCAGGGTGGTCTTGGGCGCGAGGTCAAGCAGCGCCAGCTCGGCGCTCAGCTCGGCCAGGTCCTCAGTCTTCACGTGCGGGATGACCATGTTCTGGAAGGCGGTGGTCCGCAGCACGCCCTTGCCGTAGCGGTCGGCGAGGTCGGCCAGGCCGCGCGCCTTGCGCGGGTCGATGCGGCCCACGGTGGTCGCCACCACGACGTAGTTCAGGCCGTCCCGCTGCGGGTTGACCCCCAGCACGTCGTTGCCGCCGAAGCGGGCGACGGGGGCGGCGGGGCCGTCGGGCAGCTTGCGGCCCAGGTACTCGGTCTCCACGATCTCGCGAAAGCGCTCCACGCCGATGTCCTTGATCAGGAACTTCAGGCGGCTCTTCTTGCGGTTGACCCGGTAGCCGTGGTCGCGGTACGCCCCGGCGATGGCCCGGCCCACCTCCACCACTTCCTCCGGCTTGATAAAGACGCCCAGCCGCTTGGCGAGGTGCGCGACCGCCCCCAGGCCGCCGCCCACCCACACGTCGAAGCCGACCTCTCCATTCACCGTGTGCGCCAGAAAGCCCACGTCGTTGATCATGTGGATGCCTTCCAGCTCGGGGGTGGCCGTCAGGCTCATCTTGAATTTGCGCGGCAGGTCCTGAAAGTCGTTGCTGCCGGTCAGGGTGCCTTCCATCGCGAAGGCGATGGGCCGCACGTCGATGGTCTCGCGGGCGTCGAGGCCCGCCAGCGGCGAGGCGATCACCGCGCGCACCGTGTCGCCGCAGGCTCCCCGGGGGTGCAGGCCCAGCGGTTCGAGCCGGTCGAAAATCTCGGGAATCTTGTCGATGGTCAGCCAGTGAAACTGAAAGGCTTGACGGTCGGTCACGTCCAGAAAGCCGCGCCCGTACTCCTCCGCGATATTGGCGACCTCGCGCAGGGTCGAGGTGGCGAACTCGGCGCTGGGCACCCGCACGCGCATCATCAGGAAGCCGTCTTCTTGCGGCCGCTGCGGGTACACGCCCGCCCACTTCAGCAGGTCGATGCGCTCGGGGTCGATAAAGCCCTGCGCCGCGTACTGCGGGATCAGGTCGAAAATCTGGAAGGGGGGCAGCTCTTTTTTCAGGGTCTCGATGTCGCTCATGGTTGAAAGCTCCGGGGGAGAGGAGGTTGGAGGGCGCGCCGACGACCCGCCTCGGGTGCGGCCCAGAGTAGATGACAAGAGAGATCAACAATGTGGCTTGTCTGGGTAGGGCAGCCTTCAGAACAGCGTCACGTGGAACGCGACAACATGCGGGTTATGAAGCTCTGGCCGCTGCTGCTCGCCTCCGTCGCCTCGATCTCCCTGGCGGGCGGGGTGGAAGGCCCTGCTCTGCCCCGGCTCAACCTGGATGCCCGCACGATTGGGCGGAGTGCCGAGGCACAGACCGTCCAGGGTGTCCCCCGCGCGGATGGACCGACCTTCTTTTTCCCCACCCACGTCCGCGCCGTCATGAATAAGCCGGGCCAGCGTTGGCAGCCCCGGTATGACACGGAACTCCCCGGAGCTTACGTCGCCGTCTATCCGGTCGCTGGACTCCTCGCCCAGTACCCGGAGCGGGGCGAGCCGTGGAACGTCCGCACGCAGATGGATACCCTGCGTGCCTTGAACACTGGCCGCCTGGGGCTGAACGAAGTCAAGTGGCCCTTGACCCTGCCCTTTCTGCCGCTCGTGAACGCCAACCAATACGGCACGGGCGCGGCCCGGACCTTCAGGACACCTGCCTTGCAGGGCCTGCGCTACCTCGCCGTCCACTCCCAAGAGGACGGTGTGCGAATCAACCGCGAGCGTGTCTTCTACACCTTCCAGGGCCTCAGCCACGACGGACGCTTTTACGTCACGGTGCAGGTGCCCTACGCTCCCGCCAGCCTGCCCACCCGCGCCGAGCTGGACCGGACGAAGAACTACGATGTGGCTCCCTATCCGGCCGAAAGCAGGGGCAAAGGTCCAGCCTATGACGCCTATCGGCAGAAGGTGGACGCCTACCGTGCAGATCTCACCCGCAAATTGAACGCCGAGGAAGGCAAAGCAGACTTGCGCGCCCTCGACGCCCTGGTGCGCTCCATCCGGCTGCGCTAACTGCTCTCCTGCTCAGGCGTTGGGCTTGAGCAGATGCCCCAGGCAGTGCCCGTAGCTCACGCCCTGCCGCGCGTCGGTCACCAGGTCTTCCACGCTGAAGTCCTGCAAGACGCCCAGCATCGCGTCGCGCATCCGGGTATAGACGGTGGCGCGGACGTGGCAGCGGTTCTCCTCGACGCACGGCTCGTGCCAGTTGAGGCTGATGCATGAGAGGGGCGCGACCGGCCCGTCGATGGCCCGCACCACCTCGCACAGCGAGATCAGCCGGGGCTTGCGCGACAGCGCGTACCCGCCGCCGATGCCCTTCTTGCTCTTGACGATGCCCTTGGCGGTCAGCGCCGCCAGAATCCGCACCAGGTACGGCCGGTGGACGCCGGTCGCCTCGCTGATCTCCTCGCTGGACACCCAGCGCGCCGGGTCCTGGGCATCCAGCGCCTGGGTGCCCAGGAAGCCCAGCGCCTGAAAGGCGTACACGTCGGTGGCCGAGAGGCGCATGGGGGGAGGCTACCAGCTTCCGGCGGCCAGCCGCCAGCCGCTTATTCCCCGAAGCGCTCCCGCAGGTAGTTCAAGGCCGCCGGGTCGAATCTCCCGCCCGGCACCCAGCGTTCCTCCAGGTTCTCGGTGCCGAACATGGCCCAGGCCGCCGCCTCGGTCTCGGGGTCCCAGGGGCCAGCGGGCAGCGAGGTCGCGTAGTCCTCGATGATCAATCGGGCGCGCAGCCATTCCAGCTCGTCTTCGGTCAGCTCGCGGGTGGATTCGGGCCGCCCGAACAGCAGGTCGTGGAGGCCCAGCAGCCGCTCCAGCTCGCCGCAGGGGTCCGCGTGGTCGTCGGCGCGCAGGTTCACCCAGTCGTCGGTCAGGCCCGCGTACCCGCGCCCCGGCCCCACGCACAGCAGCGCCGCCGACTGCCGCCCGCGCCTGTCGCCCCCGGCGGCGTCCCCGGCCCGCAACGCCGCGAGCAGCCGCCGGGGGAGAGGCTGACCTCCCGCCCCCTCCCACGCTGCCCGCATCGCCTCCATGACCCCTGGCCCGGTCAGGATGTTGCCCTGCATCGCCACGTCCGTTCCCGCGTGGCCTCCCGCCCAGGCGTGGCAGCCCTCGCCCGTGAAGGTCACGCTGCGCCCGTCCGCCCCCACGATCCCGAACTGCCGCTGCTGGATGTCCGCGTCCTGCGCCTGGAACTGCGCGGCGACCTCCTGCGGCCCCAGCCCCGAGGCGAGCAGGCGCAGGCCGTCGGGGCCGAAATTCGGGTTCACGTAGCTCTGGGTGGCGACCGCGCCCACGCCCGAGCGCGCAAAGGGCACCAGCGCGCCGACCGCCAGGAACTTGCTCGCCACGGCGACGCCCAGGTCGCCCGTCACGGGGTCGCGCCCCACGATGGAAAAGGTCATGGGCCAAGGCTAGCAGCGGGGGGCTGGTGGGGGTCCGGTACTCTGGGGCCGTGCTTTTGAAAGCCTGTCTGAACGGTGACCGTCCGCCCGGCAGCCACCCGGCGCTGCCCGTCACGCCTGCCCAGCTCGCGCAGGCGGCGCAGGCGGCCGCCCAGGCGGGCGCGGGGGCGCTGCACCTCCACCCCCGGGACGAGGGCGGCCGGGAATCGCTGGAGGCGGGGGCCGTGGCCGCCGCGCTCAGGGTCGTGCGCGCCGCCTGCCCCGGCCTTCCCGCCGGGATTTCGAGCGGTTTCTGGATCCTGCCGGACGTGGCTGCCCAGCTTGCGGCGGCGCGGGCCTGGACCGTGCGCCCCGATTTCGTGTCCGTGAACTGGCACGAGGCCCACGCCCGGCCCCTGGCCGAGACACTGCTCGGCCTCGGCGTGGGTGTGGAAGCGGGGCTGTGACACCGGGAGGCGGCGCGGGCCTTTCTGACCTGGCCCCGGCGCGACCGGGCGCTCCGGATTCTCGTCGAGGTCATGGACCGGGGGCCGCAGGAGGCGCTGGACGAGGCCGCCGCCGTTCTCGCACTGCTGGACGAGGGCGGGGTCGGGCCGCCCCGCCTGCTGCACGGCGCGGGCAAGGGCGCCTGGCCCCTGCTGCAAGAGGCCGGGCGCCGGGGCCTGGATACCCGCACCGGCCTGGAAGACACCCTGACGCTGCCGGACGGCACGCCCGCACGGGACAACGCCGACCTCGTGCGGGCCGCCCGGGCCGTGTTAGCCTCCGCCCGATGACCTCCGCGCCCCCCTTTGCCGCCGCCGTCACCGAGCGCACCCGCCGCCTCCAGACCCGGCTGTGCGTGGGCCTCGACCCCCGCGCCGGGGCGTACCGGGACGCGGCGCACCTGCGGGAACATACCCTCGACGTGCTGGAGGCCGCCGCCCCCTACGCCGCTTGCCTCAAGCCGCAGCTCGCCTTTTTCGAGGCGCTGGGGCTGCCCGGCTTCGCGCTGCTGGAAGAGGTCTGCGGGGCCGCCCGCACGCTGGGCCTCCCGGTGATTCTCGACGGTAAGCGGGGCGACATCGGCTCGACGGCGCAGGCCTACGCGCAGGGCTGGTTGACGGGAGCGCACGCGGGGGACGCGCTAACCGTGAATCCCTTTCTGGGCTTCGGGACCCTCACCCCGTTTGTGGAAGCGGCGCGGGCCAACGGCGGCGCGGTCTTCGTTCTGGTGAAAACCAGCAATCTCGATCAGGCGGACCTCCAGGGCCAGGGCGTCAGCGAGCGGGTGGCGGCGGAAGTCGCCCGGTTGGGAGAAGAGGAGCAGGGCGAGTACGCCAGCGTCGGCGCGGTCGTGGGCGCGACCCATCCGGGCGACCTCGCCCGCTTCCGGTCGCTGATGCCCCGCGCGCTGCTGCTGCTGCCCGGGCTGGGCGCGCAGGGGGCGGCGGCGGCGGAACTGGCCCCGGCATTTCGCCCCGGCGGCACCGGCGCCTTGGCAAGCGCCAGCCGGGCCGTGCAGTACGCGCAGGGGCTGGACGTGGCGGCGAGCCGGGCGGCGGCGCGGGGACTGAGAGACGAGCTGAACGGCGCGCTGGCCCCGGCGCGCTGACATTTTTCACAGGTGAAGAAACGCTTAACCCTTCGGGGGGGTGCAGCGTCCTCCGGATTGACTAAGCTCAGGGCAGTTCCGTCATCGCAAGGTCAGCTCAAGCGTTCAGAAGCTTCCGTCTCCTGGGCTGGCGCCCGCCTGTGCAAGGTCAGGCGTCAGGCGCCGGACGATCAGTGAGGTCTTCTTATGCGGACGGTTTTCTCCCGAAGGCTGGCGCCCCCTGTCACCGCAGCCGCTTCCCAGGAGACCCTGCGGCTCAGCGTCGTCCCCGAGCGGGTGCTGCGGGCCTTTTTGTGGCTGATCGCGGGGTTGATCGTGGTGCCGACCCTGCTCAACCTGCTGCTGGCCGCCTCGCCGACGCTGGCGGACCAGGGCCTGTTCACCAAGCTCTACAACCTGACCTACCTGGACCGTGAGCAAAATCTGCCCTCCTACGTCTCCACCGCAGCGCTGTTCGTGTGCGCCGGGCTGATGTTCGTGATCGCGCAGGTGTCGAGGCGGCGCCAGCAGCGCGAGAACGCCTACTGGTGGGTGCTGGGCCTGGTGTTCCTGGGGCTGTCGTTCGACGAGACGGCGGGCGTGCACGAGGGGCTGTCGGAGTCGGCGTCCTCGGCTGCGGATTCGGCGGGACTGTCGTCGCTGGCGTCCCTGGGCTGGGTGACGCTGGGGCTGCTGTTCGTCGGGCTGTTCGCGGTGGTTTTTTTGCGGTTCTGGCTGCGGCTGGCGCCGCGTGTTCGCCTGCTGCTCGGGCTGGCGGCCGCGCTGTACCTCGGCGGCGCGCTGGGCATGGAGGTCCTGGGCAGCCGCCTGTCGGACCTCTACGGCTTCGACGACCTGCACTACAAACTCGCCGCGACGGTCGAGGAGACGCTCGAATTTCTGGGCACCGCCGTGCTGCTCTACGCCCTGCTGTGCTACCTGAGGCTGATGGTGGGCCGCCTCGACCTGCACTTCCGCTGAGGGGAAGGCGCCGCCGGGTAAGGCGGCCGGGCGCGGGGGCGCCGCAGGCTCAGGTGCCGCCCGGCGCCTCCCCGTGCGCCTCCCGCAATTTCCGCCAGCGCTCCGCCACCCGCGCCTCCCACCCCTCGCCGGTCGGCTCGTAGAGGCCGAGCGCCACGCCGCCGGGCAGGTAATTCTGCTGAAAGCTGCCCTCCGGGTCGTCGAAATAGTAGGCGTAGCCCTGGCCGTAGCCCTGAGAGCGCATCAGGGCGGTGGGCGCGTTGCGCAGGTGGACGGGCACGGGCAGCGTCTCGCCCTCGCGCACGGCGTTCAGGGCGTTTTTCCAGGCCACATACACCGAGTTGCTCTTGGGCGCCAGCGCGAGGTACACGACCGCCTGCGCGAGCGCGAGGTCGCCCTCCGGGCTGCCCAGGAACTCGGCGGTGTCGCGGGCGGCCACACACAGCCGCAGCGCCTGCGGGTCGGCCAGGCCGATGTCCTCGGCGGCCATGCGGACGATCCGCCGGGCGACGTACAGGGTGTCCGCGCCGCCCTCGACCATGCGGGCCAGCCAGTAGAGCGAAGCGTCCACGTGCGAGGCCCTGACCGACTTGTGCAGCGCGGAAATCAGGTTGTAGAAGTCCTCGCCGTTCTTGTCCATCGCCGGAAGGTGGCGCCCGAAAGCTTCGGTCACCGCTTCCGGGGTCACCGGGTCGGCGAGCGTCGCGGCGACCTCCAGCGTCGAGAGCGCCCGCCGCGCGTCGCCCTCCGCGAGCCGGGCGAGCAGGTCGAGGGCCTCCGGCTGGGCCGTCACCCCCGGCAGCCCGCGTGGGTCTGCGAGTGCGCGCTCCAGCAACCCGCGCACCTCCTCCTGCGTCAGCGCTTCGAGCACCAGCGTCCGCGCCCGTGACCGCAGCGCCGGGTTGACCTCGAAGCTGGGGTTCTCGGTGGTCGCGCCGATCAGGGTCAGCAGGCCCGACTCGACGTGGGGCAGCAGCGCGTCTTGCTGCGCCTTGTTGAAGCGGTGAATCTCGTCCAGAAAGAGGATGGTGCGTACGCCCCGGCCCCGCACGCGCTCGGCTTCCGCCACCGCCTCGCGCACGTCCTTGACGCCTGCCGACACCGCCGAGAGCGGGATGAAGTGGGCGCCCACCTCGGCCGCGAGCAGCCGCGCCAGGGTGGTCTTGCCCACGCCGGGCGGTCCCCACAAGATCAGTGACCCCAGCCGCCCGCTTTGCAGCACGCGCGTGAGCGGCTTGCCCGGCCCCAGCAGGTGTGATTGCCCCACGACCTCGGCGACGGTCTGCGGGCGCAGGCGCTCGGCCAGGGGGGCGGGCGGGTCGAAGAGGGTCACGCGGGGCAGGATAGCGGCCCTTTAAACAGTTTTTCAGGCTCGAAGAGCGAAGAGGTGCACCTGAAACTATTTTTTGCTGTTGAACAGGGTGAGTTGCCGGATGATCTCGGCATTTTGCTTGACCTGAATGAGGTCCATTCGCACTCGCGCCTCATCGGCAATCTGACTAATTTGTGCAGCGCTCTTGGCATTTAGCGACAGGGTGACGTATTCGGCATAGACCGTTTCGGCGGTACTCACCGCCGCAGCGGGGGTTACATCCCGCATTTGGCCTATGTCACCCTGAAATGCCTGCCCTAGCACCATGCCGCCCGCAAAGAGGCCGAGCGCTGCCGCCCATGCTTTTAGTTTCATAGACCCCACCTGTACCATGAGAAGCCACTCATAGCGTGCATATTTGCGGCGCTCGGCTCTGGATCTTGGTCACTCGGCCGGAGCGCTCAGGCTGACGACTGGCCGCTGTCAGTCCACGGCCCTATCCTCCTCACGTGCCTGCCCCTGATCCCGCTGAACGCTACATCCGCCTCGCCCACGCCATCGACGCGCACGCGGAAGGTTATATCGATGGCTACGGCGGTCCCGCCGAATGGGCTGACCGGACCAAGCGTGACCCCGCCAAGCTCCGGGCGGAAGCCGGAGCGCTCCTGGACGCGGTGTCGGAGGTGCAGGACCCGGCCCGCCGCACCTTCCTGACCGTGCAGGTGCGGGCGATGCAGACCATGACCCGGCTGCTCGCGGGCGAGGCCATCCCCTACGCCGACGAGGTGCGCGGCCTGTACGACATTGACCCCGTGCGGACCAGGGCGGCCGAGCTGGAAGCGGCCCTCTCGGCGCTGGACGCCGCGCTACCCGGCTCCGGCCCGCTGGAGGCGCGCGAGGAGGCGCTGCGGGCACGGGTGGCCGTGCCCAAAGACGACCTGCTGCGGGTGGCCGCGCCCATCCTCACCGAGCTGCGGCGGCGCACCCGGGAGCGCTTCGGCCTGCCTGAAGGTGAGGATTTTTCCATCGGGCTGGTGCAGGACAAGCCCTGGAGCGGCTACAACTGGCCGCTGGGCAACCTGCAAAGCCGCATCGACCTCAACACCGACCTGCCGGTGCTGCTGCCCGCGCTGCCCGACCTGCTCGCCCACGAGGGCTACCCCGGCCACCACACCGAACACGCGACCAAGGAGCAGCGGCTGGTGCGGGGGCGCGGCTGGCACGAGCACAGCATTCAGCTGATCAACGCGCCCGAGTGCGTGGTCTCCGAGGGCGTCGCCACCAACGCCCTGCGCGCCCTGATGGAAGAAGGGGAGGTCGAGGCCTGGCTCACGGGCGAGCTGGCGGGGGTAGCGGGCCTCGACCCCGACGACGTGCGGGCCTACCTGGCCGCCAGCCGCGCCCGCGACGGGCTGCGGGGAGTCAGCGGCACGGCGGCGCTGATGCTGCACGGGGACGGCGCCCCCGAGCGCGAGGTGCTCGACTTCCTGATGCGCTTCGGGGCCGCGCCCGAGGCCCGCGCCCGCCAGAGCCTGCGCTTCATCTCGCAGCCCACCTTCCGGGCGTACATCTTCACCTACAGCGTGGGCGGCGACCTCGTGAAAGGATGGCTGGAGCGTGGGGGCACCCCCGCCTTCGCCCGCCTGCTGCAAGAACCCCTGACGCCGGGCGACCTGCGCGCGGCGCGGGCCTGAGAGGGAGTTCAGGGCGCTGGTGCTGGGGCTGGGGCGCCTGCGGGCCGCCGCCGAGGCCGGGTTGCCCCGCTGGAGGCCGGGCAGGGCTGCGTGCGGCAGACCTTCGTGGGGGACTGAAGGCTAAGCCGGGCGCGGGACGCGGCGCGCGGGTCAAGGCTGTCTCGCGCGCCGCTCCCTGCCTCCCCGCTCCCCGAACACGTCCGCGAGCGCCGCCCGCGCCGCCCAGTACCCGCTCATCCCGTGGATGCCGCCGCCGGGCGGCGTGGCGCTGGAGCACAGGTACACGCCGCGCGCGGGGGTGCGGTACGGGGTGGGGGTGGGCAGCGGGCGGGCCAGCAGCCCCCACAGGTCGCCCCGGCCCCCGTTCACGTCGCCGCCCCGAAAGACCGGGCTGAAGGCCTCCAGCTGCCGCGCGTTGGTGGTCACCCGCGCCAGCACGAGGTCGCGGAAGCCGGGGGCGGCCCGCTCGATCTGCGCCTCGATCACGTCGGCGTAGGTGTCGGGCGTGCCCGGCGGCGTGTGCGCGTAGGCCCAGAAGGTGTGCCCCCCCGCCGGGGCGCGCGTGGGGTCGAAGAGGGTGTGCTGCGCGGCGAGCACGTAGGGCCGGTCCGGGGCCGCGCCGCGCGCCACCTCGACCTCCGCGCGCGCGATCTGCTCCAGCGAGCCGCCAAGGTGCAGGGTGCCCGCCCGCGCCAGGGCCGGGTCGCGCCACGGGACCGGTCCCTGGAGGGCGTAATCGAGCTTCAGCAGACCGGGGCCGTAGCGGTAGCGCGAGAGCCACGCGCGGTAGCCCGGCGTGACCCGGCTTCCCAGCAGGTTCAGCAGCGCGGCGGGGCTGGAATCCACCAGCACCGCGCGGGCGGGCGGCAGGTCGCTCAGGGAGCGGACCTCCACCCCCATCTCGATCTCGCCGCCCAGAAAACGCAGGTAGCCCACCAGCGCGTCCGTGAGCGACTGCGCCCCCCCACGTGGAAAGGGCCAGCCGACCGCGTGCGCGAGGGTGCCCAGCATCAGCGCCGCCGCGCCTGTGCCGGGGGTGGAGAGCGGCAGGTTCGCGTGCGCGGCGAGGCCCGCCCAGGCCGCCCGCGCCTCGGGGGTGCGCAGCAGGCCCGCCGTCCAGGCGGCCGGGGGCACCCCGCGCAGCCCGAAGCGCGCCAGCGTCAGCGGGTGCCGGGGCCAGCGGGGCAGGGGCCGCAGCACGTCGTCGAGGACCCCGCGCCAGTCGGCCACCAGCGGCCCGAACAGGGCACGCCACGCGGCTCCGTCCGCGCCCAGGGTCCGCGCCGCCGCCTCCAGCTCGCGCTCCACGACCACGCCGGTTCCGTCCTCCAGCACGTGCCCGAAAGGCGCGTCCGGCTGCACCCACTCCAGCCCGAAGGCGTGCAGCGGCCATTCCCGCAGGGCAGGCGAGGCGTACCCCAGCGGGTGAACCGCGCTGCCCAGGTCGTGCCGGTACCCGGGGAGGGTCGTCTCGGCGCTGCTCAGACCGCCGCCGGGGTGGGCGCGGCGCTCCAGCACCCGCACCCGCAGCCCCGCGCGCGCGAGCGTGACGGCCGCCGTCAGCCCGTTGGGTCCTGCGCCCACGATCAGGGCGTCGAGTGGCGGGGCCGGGGTCATGGAAGCAGGGTAAGGGTTTGGGCGGGCGTCCGGGGGCGGGAGGAACGGGGCGCCCGCACCTTTTCCCCGCGCGGCGCTACACTTCCCCCCAATGGAAATCGGCGCGACCGTCGCGGACCGCTACCTGCTGCGCGCCCTGTTGGGCGAGGGCGGCAGCGCCAAGGTCTACCGCGCCGAGGACATCCGCCTGGGCCGCGAGGTGGCGGTCAAGGTGCTGCATCCCCACCTGCCGGAAGGCGAGCGCGCCCGCTTCTTGCGCGAGGTCCGGACGCTGGCCCGCCTGACCCATCCCGGCGTGGTCCCGGTGCTGGACCTCGGGGAGGTGGCGGGCGAGGGGGGAGAGGGGCGGGTCTTTTTCACCATGCCGCTGCTGCGGGGGCCGATCACCGCGCTGGGGCCGCTGGAGGACGCGCCGGGACCGCTGGCGGCCTTCTTGACCGCCGCCGCCTTCGCCTCGCGGGCGCTGGGCTTTATTCACGGGGAAGGCATCGTCCACCGCGACCTGACCCCCGGCAACGTGCTGCTCGACGCGTCCGGACTGCCCCGGCTGATGGATTTCGGGCTGGTGGCCCTCTCCGAGCACACCCGGCACCTCACCCGCTCGGGGGTCACGCTGGGCACGCCCGCCTACATGGCGCCCGAGCAGGCGCGCGGGGTCGGGGTGGGGCCGCGCAGCGACCTCTACGCGCTGGGGGCGGTGCTGTACCGGGTGGCCTGCGGCTCGCCGCCCTTTGTGGGAGACAGTGACCAGAGCGTGCTGTTTCAGCATGTGTACGAGGCCCCCGCCGATCCGCGCGACCTCAATCCGGCGGTGCCCGGCGCGGTGGCGCGGGTGCTGCTGACCCTGCTCGCCAAGGCCCCCGAGGACCGCCCCGAGAGCGGGGAGGCCGCCGCGCACCTCTGGGCGCTGGCGCGGCGCGAGGTCTGGACCGCGCACGCGCGCGGGCAGTACCGGGGGGGCCGCGTCCGCACCGGCGAGCACCCCGACGGCCCCGCCCGCGCCGAGGGATTGCAGGAAGCCTGGAGCGTGCCGCTGCCCGGCGAGGTCACCTGGCCCGCCGCCGTGGTGGGCGAGGGCGACCTGCTGGCGGTGGGCACCCGGGGCGGCCAGCTGGTGCTGATGCACGCGTCCGGGCGGCCCTACGCGACCTACGCCGCCCGCGACGAGGTGACGGCCCCGGCGACCTTTGTGGGCGGCCACATCCTCTACGGCGCCTGGGACGGCACCCTGCGGCGGGTCGGGCTGGCAGACGGTCAGGAGGTCTGGCGCCACCAGGCCCGCGCCGAGTTCACCGGGGCGCCGACCCTGTGGGGGGGCCGGGTCCTGGCCGCCAGCCGCGACGGGCACCTGCACGCGCTGGGCGCCCGCACCGGCGAACTCGCCTGGGCCTACCGCGCGGGCGGGCCGGTCGCCGCCTCGCCGGTGGTGTGGGCGGGCGCCGCGCTGCTGTGCGACGAAAACGGCTGGCTGCACGCCCTCGACGCCCGCAGCGGGTCTCCGCTCTGGAAAGTCGAGGTCGGCACCGTCCACGCCACGCCCGCCCTGCTGCCCACCGCGCCGGGCCGCGCCACCCTGCTGGTCCCGACCTGGCCGGGCGAGGTCCACGCGCTGGCCCTCAGCGCCGCTTCCGGCCGGGTGACCCTGGAGGGCCAGGACCCTACCCTCTGGACCTACGACCTGGAAGACGAGGTCTGGGCCGCGCCCGCCGTCACCGGAGGCGGCGCGCCCGGCGGCCTCGCCATCGTGGCGGGCTGGGGGGGCACCGTGCGCGCCCTGCGTCTCGCGGACGGCGAGGACGTGTGGGCGCACACCCTGGAAGGCCGCGTGACCGCCAGCCCGGTCCTCAGCGGGGGGCTGGTCTTTCTGGCCTCCGAGGCCGGGGAACTCGCTGCCCTCGACGTCCGCAGCGGGGCCGTGCGCTGGCACCGGCGCGAGCGCGAGGGCGTGCAGGCCACGCCGCTGGCCGCCGCCGGAACCCTCTACGTGGCCTTTATGAACGGCACCCTGCGGGCCTACCGCGCCGGGGCGGGAGAGCCGCAGTAGACCCGCCCCGGGGGGGGGCTGGCGCAGAGAAAACCCGTTCAGCAGGGCGAGAAGCAAGAGCGTCCCGGAAAGCCCAGGGCCGGGGCGACCCTCCCTCCCTTCTGGTCAGGCCCTGGTGGCCAGGCCCCTGCCAGGGGTCCTTTCGCACGGGTGGGAGGCGGCCCCGGGGGCTGGCCCCACCCGGTGGCGCGGCCGGTGGTGCGGCCGCAATCCGGCGGGGGCTGACGTTTGTCTGCCCTTCCCGGGCGTACACTCGCCGCAGCGTCGTTTCCCCCCTTCCCGTTCCCGGAGGTCTGCCCATGCCCAACATCGGTCCTGCTGAACTGCTCGTCATTCTGGTGATCGCCCTGCTGGTGTTCGGCCCGCGCAAGCTGCCTGAACTCGGCAAGAGCCTCGGCGCGGGCATCCGCGAGTTTCGCCGGGGAACGGCGGGCCTCAAGGAGGAGCTGGAAGGCAGCCTGCGCGAGGGTCCGGCCGCCCCTGCGCCGGCCGCTGCGCCCGTGCAGACCGTGGTCGCCCAGGCGGTCGTGCCTGCGGTGACCCCCGCGCCGCCCACCCCCGTGGCGCCCCAGGCCGTCACGCCCGCCCCCGCAGCGGCCCCGGCTGCCCCGGCGGACGACGCGCCCCGTTCCTGAGCGGCGGCCCTGGGGGCTGATTTGTGCGCTGGGTGAAAGACCGCCGCTGTTAGATTGCCTGCGTGAGCTGTGACCGCGTGGCACCCCAGGCCTTTTTCCCCGCACCCTCCGTGACCCGGCCGGAGCGCCGCTGATGCTCGCCCGCGCCCGCAGCGTGGCATTGATCGGCGTGGACGCCGTGCCCGTCGAGGTCGAGGTGGACGTGAGTCCGGGCCTGCCCAGTTTTATGGTCGTCGGCCTCCCGGACCAGGCGGTCAGCGAGGCGCGCGAGCGGGTGCGCGCCGCCGTGCGCAACGCGGGCCTGCCCTTTCCCGCCGCGCGCATCACGGTGAACCTCGCGCCCGCCGACCTCCGCAAGGAAGGGCCGCTGTACGACCTGCCCATCGCGCTGGGGCTGCTCGCCGCGCAGGAACTGCTGCCCGCAGGCGCGCTCGCGGGGGTGGTCAGCGCCGGGGAACTGGCCCTGGACGGCACCCTGCGCCCCATTGCCGGGGCCGTCAACCTCGCGCTGCTCGCCGCGCAAGAAGGCCTGCCTGCCCTGCTGCCGGAGGGGAACGCCGCCGAGGCCGCCCTGATTGACGGGGTCAGCGTGTACGGGGCCGTCAGCCTGCTCGCGGCGGTGCGCCACCTGACCGGAGAAGTGAGGCTGGAAGCGGCGCCGCCCCCCGAACCCGCCCCCGCCGAGGCCGCCCTGCTCGACCTGGCCGACCTCAAGGGCCAGACGGCGGCCAAGCGGGCGCTGGAGATCGCGCTGGCCGGGGGGCACAACCTGCTGCTCGTCGGCTCGCCTGGCAGCGGCAAGACCATGCTGGCCCGGCGCGCGCCGGGGTTGCTGCCGCCCCTCACGCGGGCCGAGGCGCTGGAGGTCACCCGCATCCATTCGGCCGCCGGGCTGCTCGCCGCGCGGGGCGGGCTGGTGGGTCACGCGCCCTACCGCGCGCCGCACCACACCGTCAGCGACGCGGGGCTGATCGGCGGCGGCAGCGTGCCCAAGCCCGGCGAGGTCTCGCTGGCGCACCGTGGGGTCCTCTTTCTCGACGAATTTCCCGAGTTCTCGCGCAAGGCGCTGGAAACCCTGCGGCAACCCCTCGAAGACCGCACCGTGTCGATCAGCCGGGCGCGGGCCACCGTCACCTACCCGGCCAACTTTCAGCTGATCGCCGCCATGAACCCCTGCAAGTGCGGGCACCACGGCGACCCCGAAAAAGCCTGCACCTGCACCCCCGCCGAACGCACCCGTTACGCCGGGCGCCTCAGCGGCCCCTTGCTCGACCGCCTCGATCTGCTGGTGCGGGTGCCCAGGCTGACGGTCGAGGAGCTTTCCCGCGCGCCGGAGACCGAGGGCAGCGCCGCCGTCCGCGAGCGGATCGCCCACGCCCGCCGCCGCATGCTGGCCCGTCAGGGCACCCGCAACAGCGACCTCGCCGGGCAGGCCCTGCGTCGGCACGCGCCACTGGCCCCCGGGCCGGAGGCTTTCCTGCGCGCCGCTGCCCGCCAGCTCAGCCTGACGGGACGCGGCTACGACCGCGTTTTGCGGGTCGCCCGCACCGTCGCGGACCTCGCCGGCAGTCCGGAGATCCGCGAGCCTCACCTGGCCGAGGCCGTGACCTACCGCCCACGCGAGCTGACCTGACCCGGCTCCTGGCCCCGTGCAGGCTGCCGCACGGCTGACCTCGCCCGGTGGCCGCCGCGGCGGGTCCTTCCTTCAGTGCTCCGGCAACCAGGCCGCCCCAAGTCGGAGGCGGCCTGGCCCTTCATGCGGGGGGCCTGGGGTCAGGCGGTGCCCTCGCTGCTGTCCTGGCCGCTGCGGGCGGTGCCGTCGTCTGCGCCGCTGCCGTCTTCCATCAGCCCGCGCGGGTTGACGATGGCCGGGACGCTGCTCGCGTTGCCGTTGACGATGGCGGGCAGCGCGCCTGCCTCGTCCTGAAGCTGCTCGCCCTCGACGGGCGAATTCACCCGGTTGCTGCTGTCCTGCTCGACTTCCTCGACGCTCTTGCCCAGCGGAGCGTCGCCGTAGCGGTTGCCAGTCATGGGTCAGTGTGCCGCCGCCGCCGGGCCGGGCACGTGAGGCCTGGCTTGCGCGGGCCTTTAGGGCTGGCCCCTCCCCGGCCGCGCGGGCGAGGCCAGCAGCCCAGCCGCTATGCTGCCAGGAAGGTGAGGAGAAGCGAGCGATGACTGAGCGTGTGCTGACGGCCCTGAGGGGTCTGGGAATCGAGGGGACGCCCGCTGCGGCGCTGGAGCGCGAGGACGCTTTTTTCGCGCTGCTGGGCGAGATGCTGGTCTATCAGGACGCGCAGGGCACCCGCCGGGTCACGCTGCGCGACCTGACGCGCATTCACAGCGACCAGGGCGGGCTGCTGCGGGTCGAGACTCCGGCGGGCACCGCCCTGACCGCCAGCCTGCTGGGCTTCGACCCGGCGCAGGTGCAGCCCTTTTTCGCGCAGGTCCGCGACGCGACCGCCCGCGCCAAGAATCTTCCGGCCGCGCCGGTGCCCACCGCAGGCGGCCTCAAGACCTTCGGCAGCGCCCCCCGCGCGCCCATCGTGCTGGGTGAGGCGGCGCCTGCCCCTGCGGTCACCCCCCCCGCCGAAGCCCCCGCGCCGGGGACCGTCACGGTTCGGCCCAAGCTTCCGGCCGCCCAGATGCCAGCGCCCCAGACTTCGGCGCCCACGGCCCCGCAGCGGTCAGAGGAGCCGCCCACCCCGAAGGTCGGGGCGGTGAACACTTCGGCCAAGGCGGTTCCGGCGGCCCCCCCCCAGGTGTCGCCGGTCAAGGCCCCGCCCGCCGAGACGGTTCCGGCCCGTCCTGGGGACCTGCTCGCGGCCCTCGCGGAACGGGCCAGCGCCGTTCACGCCTTGGTGGGCCGCCTGCGGCTGCTCGCCGTGGTGCTGGGGCTGGCGGCCGCCGGGCTGGCGGTGATCCAGTACCTTGACGAAAATCCCTTCCAGGGCCTGTGGACGCTGATCGCGGGGGGGGTGGGGGCCATCGCGCTGCTGATCTTCGCGGACGTGACCCGCCTGATCGTGACCCTGGCCCGGGCGGTGGCCGGAGAGCGCGCCGCCGAGCCTGCGCGCTCCGAGACCGCTCGCCCGGATGCGTCCCGACCCTGAGCTGGCCCGTCACGCGGCGCGCGAGCTGGTCGCCGGGGCCGTCGCCATCCCGTCGGTCTCGGGCGAGGAGGGCGCCGCCGCCGCGTTCCTGACGGGCTGGATGGCCGGGCACGGCTTCGCGGCGCACATCGACCAGGCCGGAAACGCGGTGGGCGAGCGCGGCAGCGGTCCCCTCACGGTGGTGTTGCTGGGACACATCGACACGGTGCCCGGCGACATCCCGGTGCGGGTGGAGGACGGGGTGCTGCACGGGCGCGGCAGTGTGGACGCCAAGGGCAGTTTCTGCGCTTTCGTGGCGGCGGTGGCGGCCCTGCCCCCGGCGGCGCTGGCTGGAGCACGTTTCGTGTGTGTCGGCGCGACCGAGGAGGAGGCGCCCAGCAGCCGGGGTGCCCGCCACGCCGCGCGCGCCTACCAGCCCGATTTCGTGCTGATCGGGGAGCCGAGCGGCTGGGAGGGCCTGACGCTGGGGTACAAGGGCCGCCTGGTCGCGCGGGTACGGGTCCAGAAGGACAACTTCCACACGGCGGGCGATGGCACCAGCGCCGCCGACGACCTCGCGGAAGGCTGGTGGCGCGTCCGCGAATGGGCGGCCCGCACCTCCGGCGACGGTGTCTTCGACGCGGTGCAGGCCACCCTGGGCGGGCTGGCCTCGCACAACGACGGGCTGACCCAGGTGGCCGAGGGCACCTTCAGCCTGCGTCTGCCCCCGCGCCTGAGTCCCCGCGCGGCGGAAGACGCGCTGCTCGCCGCGCTGGAGGGCCTGCCTGCCCACGTCACCTTCAGCGGACACGAGAGCGCCGTGCGCCACCCGCGCGACAACGCGCTGACCCGGGCGCTGCGGGTCGCCATCCGGGCGCAGGGAGGCACGCCCGTCTTCAAGGTCAAGACCGGCACCAGCGACATGAACGTGGTCGCGGAGCTGTGGCCGGTGCCCACCCTGGCCTACGGCCCCGGCGACAGCGCCCTCGACCACACGCCGCAAGAACGCCTCGACCTCGGGGAGTATGACCGCGCCGTCGCCGTGCTTCAGGCCGCGCTGACCCGCCTCGCTGCGGGCACGGCGCGGGCGGGTGAGGCGTCCCCGGCGACCTCCTGATACGGGTGCCGTCCAATCCGTCATCAAACCGGGAGAGCGCCGATTTAATAACTCCTTTCCCGGCACCCGTATGCCTCGATCAACGTGGCCTCAAGGCCAGCTTCGCCCCGCGCGTGAGACACTTGGGCTTCCGCCGTGCCTGGATTCGGTCCCGGCAGGCCACGCTCCCGCGGGGGTGGCCTGCCCGGAGACCGGCCCCCTGTGCCCGTTTCCCGACCTGCTTTGTCGCCTTCCTGAGTTGCCCCCTGCCCCCGGAGACCCATGGACCCCGTCACCATCCTGCTGCTGCTGTTCGCCCTGGCCCTGCTGCTGTTCGCCACCGAGTGGCTGCCCGTGGACGTGACGGCGCTGCTGCTGCTGGGCGCGCTGCTGGCGCTGGGGCTGCTGGCGCCGAAGGAAGCCTTCGCGGGGTTCGGCAGCGACACGGTCTTGACGCTCGCCAGCCTGTTCGTGCTGACGCGGGTGCTGCTGCGGGCCGGGGTGATCGAGTGGGTGGGCGTCACCCTGGCCCGGCGCGCCCGCAACGCCGCCGGGATGGTGCGCGGGATGCTCAGCGCCGTGGCGGGGGTCAGCGCCTTTACCAGCAACACCGCCACGACCGCCGTCTTCCTGCCGGTCGTGACCGGACTGGCGCGGCGGGCGGGCATCGCGCCCAGCCGGGTGCTGATGCCGCTGGCCTACGCCAGCATCCTGGGCGGGACCATCACCGTGATCGGCACGAGCACCAACCTGGTCGTGTCGGGCGCGCTGCCCGCTGCTGGCCTTCCCCCGCTGGGGTTTTTCGAACTCGCCTGGGTGGGGGTGCCGGTGGCCGCGGTGGGGCTGCTGTACCTCTTTTTCGTCGCGCCCCGGCTGCTGCCCGCCCAGGACGCCGCCATCGAGGAATCGCTGCGCGCCTACCTCGCGGACCTGACGGTGGCGCCGGGCAGCCCGCTCGCCGGGCAGACGCTGCGCGAGTCGGGCCTGGGCCGCGACCACGGCCTGACGGTCGTCGCCGTGCGGCGCGGCGACCAGACCATCTACGCTCCTGGCCCCGCTTTCGCAGTCGAGGAGGGCGACACGCTGGCAGTTGAGGGGCCGACCGACCGCATCCTGACCGGGAAAAGCACCCTGGGCGTCTTTTCCAAGAGCGAGCAGAAGCTCCAGGTGGGGGGCGTGGCCCCGGTGCGGCTGGTCGAGGCGGTCGTGCTGCCCGGCAGCATCCTGATCGGGCGCACCCTGCGCGAGGCGCGCTTTCGCGAGCGCCACGGGGTCTCGGTTCTCGCGCTGCACCGCCGCGCCCGCACCGTCGAGCGGCTGGGCAACCTGCGCGTTCATGTCGGCGACGTGCTGCTGATTCAGGGCACCCCCGAGCGCGTCGCGGGACTGGGCGACCACCTCACCCTGCTGGGCGACCTCACCGAGGAGCAGCGCGACCTGCGCAAGGCGCCGCTGGCCCTGCTGCTGTTCGGCGGGGCGGTGCTGACGGGTGGTCTGGGCCTGTTGCCGCTCAGCGTGGCGGTGGTAATTGCGGTCGCGTTGGCGCTGGCCCTGCACCTCGTCACGCCGGAAGAAGCCTACCGCTCGGTCGAGTGGCCGGTGATCGTGCTGGTCGCCTGCATGCTCGCCTTCGGCAGCGCGTTCGAGGACACCGGGGCCGCGCGGGTGCTCACGACGGCCATCTCGGGCGTGCTGGAGCCGCTGGGACCCCACGGTCTGCTGGCCGCCCTCTTCACCGTGACGGTCGCGCTGACCCAGCCCATGAGCAACCAGGCTGCCGCGCTGGTCATGCTGCCGCTCGCCATCGGCACCGCGGGGGCGCTGGGCTACGACCCGCGCCCCTTCGTGATCGGGGTCACCGTGGCGGCGAGCAACTCCTTTATCACGCCGCTGGAGCCGTCGTGCATGCTGGTCTACGGTCCGGGCCGCTACCGCTTCCTGGACTTCGTGCGCGTCGGCTCCGGCCTGACAGTGGTGACCTTCGTGGTGGCGATGCTGGTGATTCCGCGCGTCTGGCCCTTCTGACCCCCTCCCCGCCCGTCCGGCAAGGATTGCTTTACAGCAGGCAGGGGGCGGTTTGTGTGATCGGCTGTTATGCTGCGCCCATGAGTTCAGACCGCAGCCATGCCCGGATGACGTGGGCGTTCGTCGTGCTCGCGCTCGGCGCGCTCGTCGGCATCGGCACGACCGCCGCCCTGCTCGCCCGCAAGGACCGCCCCCTGCCCGACGACCCCGACGCGCCGCTGTTCATCTGAACCGGGGCGGGGAGTAGGCAAACGGAGCGCAGTGCGCGGGGAATGAAAAGAGCTGTCCCCCGCGCACCGCGTCTCAGTCCGCCGCGGCGGGCGGCGCAGACGGGCTGGGCGCCGGAATCGGGAGCTGGCGGGGGAGACGCACCCACAACGCGAGCAGCGCCGCGCTGCCCAGGGCAGCCAGAGCGATCAGGCCCAGGCGCGGTCCCAGCGGGCCGTCCTTGCCGATCAGGAAACTGGCGATCAACGCTCCGGGCGGTCCCATCCCCACCAGCACGAAGGAGTACAGGCTCATCACCCGCCCGCGCAGGTGGTCAGGAATCGAGAGCTGCACCGTGCTGTTGGCGCTCACCAGCAGGGAAAGCATCCCGAAGCCGCAGGCGGCCAGCACGGGCGCGGCGAGCAGCGGCCCCGGCGTCAGGGCCAGCGCGACCGTGCTGACGATCAGGAGCAGCGCGCCGACCCGCAGGTTGCGCAGCGGATTGGGCTTGCTGGCCTGCCACAGCGCGCCCGCCATCGCGCCGATTCCGAACGCTGCCGAGAGGGTGCCGAAAGCCGCTTCGCGCGCCCCGAACACCACCCGCGCGTAGTACGGGATGATGATGTTGAAGTTGATCACCGTGAGGCTCAGCAGCCCGACCAGCAGCATCACGTTCCGCACGGCGGGCGTGCGCCGCACGTAACCCAGCCCCTCGCGCACGTCGTCGAGCACGCTGCCGTGCGGGACCGCCTCGCGCGCCGGAAAGGGCAGGGTGGCGAGCGCGAACAGCACCACGAAAAAGGAAGCGACGTTGAGGTAAAAGGGCAGCGCCAGCCGGGCGATGTTGTCGGCGTTCCCGCCCGCCAGCAGCGAGATGCCTAGCGCCGCCACCACCCCGAACAGCGCCTGCCCGACGGTGCGCGATACGTTAAACGACAGGCTGTTGAGCGCCACCGCGTTGGGCACGTCGCTGCGCGGCACGAAATCGACCACCATGCTCTGACGGGCGGGCATGTCAAAGGCGTTGGCGGTGCCGCTGACAAAGGCGATCAGCATCACCAGCGGCAGCGTCACCACGCCCAGGTGGGTGGTCACGGCGAGCGCCGAGGCGGTCAGCAGCAGCACGATCTGGGTGGTCAGCAGCACCCGCCGCCGGGGCACCCGGTCGATCACGGCCCCCGCGAACAGCGACAGCAGCAGGCTGGGCAGGAACTGCGCGACCGTCACGTAGCCCAGTGCCGCGCTGCTCCCGCCCGACAGCTCCAGCACCAGGTACTGCTGCGCGGTCGCCTGCATCCACGAGCCGACCAGCGAGAGCAGCTGCGAGAACCAGTAACGGCGGTATTCGGGATGGCGCAGGGCGCTGAACGTCCGCGAGCGCCACGCGGAGGCGCGGGCAAACATGCCCCCCAGCATAGGCGCGCGCGTGCCTGGCGCCCCCCTCTGTCCCGCAGGACCGAACACGCTGGCTTCCCCCGGCGGCTCCCCCCTCCCCGGCTCCCCCCAGCGTGAAGGCTTGGCAAAGGGAAGGGCGGCATGTTACGGTGCCCCTGTTCTGCTTTTCTTGGGCCGCTTCTCATGCGCCTGCCCCTTGCCCGACTCCGGTCCGCCCGAGTGTCCTTCCGCGCCCTGTGAGCCTTTTCCCATGTCCGTACTCCCCCGCACCACGCTGCTGCTGGCCCTGCTGACCTTGACCGGGGCTGCGGCGCATGCTCAGGCCACCACCCCCGTTTCCGGCCCGGACCGCCCCGTGCGTCCGGGCCTCGCCGTTTCGGCCCCCGGAATCACGGTGCAGCCGGGCGACACCGCCTACAGCCTGGCCCGCGCGCACGGCCTGAGCGTGGAGGCGCTGCTCTTGCTCAACGGCCTGGCCACCCCGGACCTGCGGGTCGGGCAGGTGTTGCGGGTGCAGGCCACGCCGCCGCACAGCGTGCAGCCGGGAGAGACGTTCTACGGCCTGTCGCGGCGTTACGGGGTCAGTGTGGACGCGCTGCTGGCCGCCAACGGCCTGCCCCGGGACGCGGTGCTGGAAGTCGGCCAGGTGTTGCAGGTGCCCGCGCCCGGCGCCGCGCGCTCCGTGACTGCGGCTACCCTGCCGGGTGCGCCTGTGGGAAGTCCCGTCGGCAGTGTGGCCGCCCCGGCCGCGCCCCTGCCCTCGCCCGCGACGGCGGCCACCGGCGTGACCAGCGGCGTGGGGCCGGGAGATGCCCCCTCCGCTTCCACGCTGCCGCACGACTGGCGCGGCGCGGCGCTGGCATTGCTGGGCGTGCCCTACGTCTACGGCGGCACCAGCCAGAGCGGGCTGGATTGCAGCGGGTTCGTGTTGCAGGTCTTTTCGCCGCTGGGCGTGCAGTTGCCGCGCCGCAGCGCCGATCAGGCCCAGACGGGCGTGCCGGTCGCGGCTCCGGACCTCCAGGCGGGCGACCTGGTCTTTTTCGACACCGTCGGGCGCGGTGAGGTCACCCACGTCGGCATCTACCTTGGCGACAACCAGTTCGTGAATGCCAACTCGTACAAGAAGCAGGTCGCGGTCGACCGTCTCCAGGGTGACCCCTACTGGGGGCCGCGTCTGCTGGGCGCGCGCCGGGTACTGCCGCCGACGATGTACGGCTCGGCCCGCTGAACCAGGGCCGCAGGGCAACCCCCCCATTCAGGGGGATAGCCCCAGCGCTGCGGGCGGGGTCAGGCAGCGCGTCTCAGGTTCCCGCCGAGCGTTGAAGACCCGGGCACGGCAGGACCGCTCGCGGGGCTGCAACGAAGACCATAGAAAATGGCGCCTGCGGCGCCGGGAATGTTCTGTCGTCCGGGCAGGACGGGTAGGACCGGGTCAGCCGGATTCGTCGCCCAGCTCCTCGCTGTCCAGCAAGGTGCGGTACTCGTCGAGGTGCTCGCCCTCGCCAAGTTCGCGGGCGATTTTCTCGATGGCGAGGCGCACGACCTCGCTCTTGCTGATCAACCGCTCGGGGCTGGAAAGTTCGTAGGCGGTGCGCGTCAGCAGGGCGTCTTGCTCCTCGCTGATGACGACCTGGAGGCGTTTGCGTTCCTTCTTCGGCATTCCCTCTCCCTCTTCCGGCGCGGCGCTCCCCGTGGAGGGAAGCCGCCCACGGCCTGCGCGCAGTTTCCGACTTGCGGGGCAGCGTAGCACGGCGCCTGAGTGCCCTCAACATCTTCAGCGTGCTGCTGTTGTGAGGTCCATGTGTTCCGCGCTTCAGGGGAGACACATCCACCCCGCCCCTTTGCCCCCCACAGTGAGCGTAGACGTGCAGTGAGCATGATGTGTAAGATGCACGCTGAGCGCCGGGACTGCCCGGCCCCGCCCCTCTTTTTCCTGCTGCCCACCCCGCGCCCAGCGCGCGCCTGAAAGGAAACCACCATGCAACTGACGCCGCTGCACCTCCAGGGAGGCCGGGACCTGTCCGGCGAGATCGCTGTCCAGCCCAGCAAGAACGCCGCGCTGCCCATCATCGTGGCGAGCCTCCTGAGCAGCGAACCCGTCACCCTGCACGGCGTGCCCCGGCTCAGCGACGTGTATACCATCCTGGACCTCGCGCAGCATATCGGCACGCGCCATGCCTGGGTCGGCCCCAACAGCCTGACGCTGCACACCCCCGAGATCCTGAACACCGACGCGCCCTACGCGCTGGTGTCCAAGATGCGCGCGAGCTTCATTATCCTGGGCGCGATTCTGGCGCGGGCGGGGCAGGCGACCGTCTCCATGCCCGGCGGCTGCGCCTGGGGGCCGCGCCCGGTCGACCAGCATGTCAAGGCGCTGCGGGCGCTGGGCGCCGAGATCAGCGAGGACGGGGGCAACTTCGGGGCGGTCCGGCACGGGCACCTCAGCGGCACGTTCGTCTTCGAGATGCTGACGGTGGGCGGCACCCACAACGCGGTGCTGGCCTCGGTGCTGGGGGGCGGCGTGGTCACGCTGGAAAACGCCAGCATCGACACCGACGTGGTGGACCTGGTCAATTTCCTGAACACGCTGGGCGCGCGCATCGAGGGGGCGGGCACCAACACGCTGACGATCCACGGGGTTGCGGCCCTACGCGGCGGCGAGTACACCGTGATTCCCGACCGCATCGAGGCCGGGACCTTCATGATCGCGGCCGCCGCCACCCGCAGCCGCCTCACGCTGACCAACGTGCGGCCCGACCATCTGCGCGCGATCACGGCCAAGCTGACCGAGATGGGCGTGGACATCCTCGAAGCCGGGGACCGCCTGATCGTGGACGCGCGGGACCGCGAGCTGAAGCCCGTGAACGTGACCACCCAGAGCTTTCCCGGCTTTCCCACCGACGTGCAGCCGCAGATGAGCGCCCTGCTCGCCACCGTGCCGGGCACCAGCGTCATTCAGGACCCGGTGTACCCCGACCGCCTGACGCACGTGGCCGAGTTGCAGCGCATGGGCGCCAACATCACCGTGAGCGGCTACACCCAGGTGATCCAGGGCGGCAAGCTCCACGCCGCGCCCGTCAAGGCCGCCGACCTGCGCGCCGGAGCGGCCCTCTTTATCGCCGCGATGACCACGGAGGGCGAAACGGTCATCGACGGCGTGCAGTACCTCAACCGGGGCTACGAGCGGCTGGCCGAGCGCTTGCGCTCCATCGGCGCCAACGCCTGGCAGCCCCAGCCCATGCTCGCCAGCGCGATGGACTGAAGCCGACACCGTGAACGGCGCCCGCCCCGGAAGAGGAGGCGGGCGCGTTGTGCTGTTGGGGGGAAGGACCGACGGGCTGAAGGGAGGCTTCGCCGCCTTCCCCCAGCTTGCCCCCATACCAGCAAGACCGGAAGGGTTTCGTTCCCGGTCTGGTGGGGTGAGCGGACCCGCAGGGCTACGCCGCAGAGCGAGTGACCGGGACGGACAGCGGTGGGAGTTCAGGAGGGGTACTTTTTCCCTTCAACGGAAGCCCGCTGTCAGACCTCGCCACCCCACGTCTGCCCGTGCGCGGCCCAGGCTGCCTCGATGGCCTCCAGCATTCCGGCGGGCAGCGGCCCCCTCTCCGCAACCGCCGCGTTGCGCTCCAGGTTCTCCACCCGCGCCGTGCCCACGATGGCGCTGCTCACGCCGGGGGCGAAGGCGGAAAAGCGCAGGGCGAACTCGGTCCAGTCCAGGCCCTGCGGGTCCAGCTTCAGCGTCTGCAAGCGCTCCCAGTACACTTCGGCGTATTCGCCGACCGGGCGCTGGGCAAACTGCCACGCCGCGTTGGCGATGGGCCGCTTGGCGATCACGCCCAGGCCACGCGCCGAGGCGCCGGGCAAGGCGTGGTGCAGGCTCCACTGGTCGGTGACGTTCACGCTGGTCTGCACGCTGCCGAAGTGGCCCGACCCCGCGGCCCAGGCCAGCGCCTCGTTCTCGCCGCTGTAGGCCGCGACCCGGATCAGTCCGTCCTCGCGCGCCCGCGCCAGTTCGGCCAGCAGGTCCTCCTGCTGCAAGGTCTCCAGCGGGCACGAGTGCAGGTGGAAGATATCCAGGTGGTCCGTCCGCATGGTCCGCAGCGCCCGCTCGATGCCGGGGCGGATGCTCGCCGGGGTCCAGTCCTGGGCACCTTCCACCCCGTAGCCGCCCTTGGTGCTCAGCACGAACTCGTCCCGCCGCCCGGCGAGGTGGCGCCCGATGCGCTCCTCGCTGAGGCCGTAGCCGCGTGCCGTGTCGATCAGCGTAACGCCCAGGTCGAGGGCGCGGTGGAGCAGCCGCTCGGCCTGCGACTCGTCGAGCGTCTCGGCGCCGACCTGCCCGGCGCCCAGGCCCAGGACGCTGACTTTCAAGCCCGTGCTCCCGAAATCTCTCTGTTGCATGGGGCGTACCATAACCCCCATGAGCGACCCCGCGCCGACCTTCTGGGAGATGAGCGAGGAGGAATACCTGCGGACCGAACCGGAGAGTCCGGTCAAGCGGGAGTTCTTCGGCGGCTACGTGTACCCCCTGCACGGCGCGACGGTGGCGCAGGCGGGGGTAAGTGCTGGGCACGGAGAGATCAGCGTAAGTCTGACGCTCGCGCTGGCGCCCGCTGCTCGTCGCCAGGGCTGTCGGCTCTTTTCAGCGGATATGCGCGTCTACGCCACGCCTCCGGCCGGGCAACGGGCCTACTTCTACCCGGATGTCGTGGTGACTTGCGAGGCCATCACCGCCGAGGCGACCTCCGTGCGCAACCCTTGCCTGGTGGTGGAGGTGCTGAGCGCGAGTACTGGCCACAGCGACCGGACGACGAAACTGCTGGCCTACACCAGCCTGCCCAGCCTTCAGACCTACCTGATCATTGACCCGACCCGGCGGCTGGTGCGGGTGCTGGCCCGTGACGCTGAGGGCTGGACCGACTGGGAATTGTCAGGGGAAGGCCATGTCCCCATCCCCTGCCTCAACACCACCCTCACCCTGGACGACGTCTACGCAGGTGTGCTCGACCGCTAGACCAGCTCGGCCCGCGCCTCCTGCTCCCGGCGGAACTGGAGTTCATAGAGGTCGCGGTAGAGGCCCCCGGCGGCGATCAGCTCGGCATGGGTGCCGTCACCGACGACTTCCCCGGCGTCCAGGACCAGAATCCGGTCGGCGTTGCGGATGGTCGAGAGGCGGTGGGCGATCACGAAGGTCGTGCGGCCCTGCATCAGCGTTTCCAGGGCGGCCTGCACCAGCGCCTCGGATTCGTTGTCGAGGGCGCTGGTCGCCTCGTCCAGAATCAGGATGCGCGGGTCCTTGAGCAGCGCCCGCGCGATGGCGACGCGCTGGCGCTGGCCGCCGCTGAGCTTGACGCCGCGTTCGCCCACCACCGTGGCGTAGCCGTCTGGAAACGCGCTGATAAAGGCGTGGGCATTGGCGGCGCGGGCGGCGGCCTCGACCTCGTCGGCGCTGGCGTCCGGGCGGCCGTAGCGGACGTTCTCCTCGATGGAGCCGGAAAACAGCAAGGTCTCCTGGGGCACCAGCCCGACCTGGGCGCGCAGGTCGGCCAGGGCGTAGTCGCGCACGTCCCGCCCGTCCACCTGCAAGGTTCCGCCCGTCACGTCCCAGAAACGCGGAATCAGGCTCACCAGCGTGGTCTTGCCCGCGCCGCTCGGCCCCACCAGCGCCACGACCTGTCCGGCGGGCACGTCGAAGCTCAGGTTCCGCAGGATAGGCGAGTCGCCGTACTGAAACGTCACGCCGTCGAAAGTGACGCGGCCCTCGGCGCGGGTCAGGGGGGCGGGCGCGGCCGGCTCGGGCAGGTCGCTGCGCTCGTCGAGCAGCTCGAAGATGCGGCCCGAGGCCCCCAGCGCCTCCTGAAACTGGTTGAAGATGCCGGTCAGCGCCGCGACCGTCCCGCCGACCTGAAGCGCGTAGATCAGGAAGGTGACGAGGTTGCCCGGCGTGAGGTCGCCCGCCATGACCTGTCGCCCGCCGAACCACAGCACCACCGCGAGCGCCCCGAAGGTCAGGAAGCTCATGGTGCCGCCCATCAGCGCCTGGAGGCGGGCGCGGCGCAAGGAGGCCACGAAGGAGGCCAGCACGCCCGCGCCGTAGCGCCCGCGCTCCACCTGCTCGGCGGTGAAGCTCTGGACCACCCGCACGCCGCTGATGGCCTCCTCGGCGCTGGCGTTGGCCTCGGCCACCCGGTCTTGCACCTCGCGGCTGACCCGGCGAATCTTGCGGCCGATGAATACGGCAATCCCGATCACCAGCGGAATCACCGCCAGCGTCAGCAGGCTCAGGGCCGGGCTGGTGAGCACCAGCAGCGTCACGGCCCCGATCAGGCTGACCGTCTGCGCGGCGAGTTGCGCCAGCGCCGTGCTCGTCACCGTCTGCACCGTGCCCACGTCCGCCGTGAGTCGGCTGGTCAGGTCGCCGGTCTTGTGGTCGGCAAAAAAGCGCGGTGAGAGCGTCAGCAGGTGCCCGAACAGGCTCTTGCGCAGGTCGGCCACCACGCCCGCCCCCACCCGCGCGAGCAGGTACGACTGCGCCGCCCCGAACAGCGAGGACAGCGCGAAGATGCCCAGCAGCGCCAGCACCGTACGGTCGAGCGGCCCGGTGTCGGTGCTGCCCACCCGCAGAAACGAGGCGTCGATCAATCGCCCGAACAGCAGCGGGAACACCAGATTCAGGCCGCTGGAGACCAGTGTGGCGAGCAGGCCCAGCACGAAGATGCCCCGGTAGGGCCGCGCGTAGGCCAGCAGCCGCGCGAGCTGTTTGGGATCACGCTTCACGCGCGGCGCGTTCGGGTCACGGCCTGTGGGGGCCAGGCGGGAGGGGCGGGACATCATGGGGGTAGGGTACGCCCGGGAGGGGAGGGAGGATGGCCCGTCAGGTCTTGCCGAGGATCATCCGAGATGGCTCATTCGAAATCGTCGTCCCCATAACGATCATGTTCAACGGAGGAGCCGAAGCGGCCATTGTCCCTGAAAAGCTGATCGGGGTGAGAACCTACCCCTCTTTCACGCTGACTCAAATAGTTGCGTTCCTGCTCCCGACTGATGCGTGCGGAACCTGCGCTGCCCCTTTCCGAGAGAGGGAAGAAGGCGGAGTAGTGGCTTTGCTTTTGCTCGGTCAGCCGCTCTTCTCGTTGTTTGAGCAGTTTTTCGAGATGGAAACGCAGATCATGCGCGAACTGAGAAACTTCAATGTGTGTCTGGCACTCCGGGCAAAAAATTTTGGACACAAGTCACCTTACGTTGGTGACTTGCGTGAGACACGCTGAAATGAGCGAAGGCGGCGGGCCTTCTCAGTACCCGCCGCCTTTCCCTTTTCATTCCTACCTACGCCAGCACCGCCTCCGGCTCCACCGCCGCCAGCTCGAAAGCGTCCGCGACGCCCTGGTAGGTGAGCTGGCCCTGATAGGTGTTCAGGCCCAGCCTCAGCGCCTTGTTGCGGCCCAACGCCGAGACGCCCTGCTCGGCGAGTTGCAGCACGTAGGGCAGGGTCTGGTTGGTCAGCGCGAAGGTGCTGGTGCGCGGCACGGCCCCCGGCATGTTCGCCACCCCGTAGTGGATCACGCCGTCCACGACGTAGGTGGGGTCGTCGTGCGTGGTCGCGTGGATGGTCTCCACGCAGCCGCCCTGGTCCACCGCCACGTCCACGATCACGCTGCCCTCGGGCATCAGCGCGAGCATGTCGCGGGTGACGAGGTGCGGGGCTTTGGCGCCGGGAATCAGCACGCCGCCGATCAAGAGGTCGGTGTCGGGCAGCAGGGCGCGGATGTTCGCTTCGCTGCTCATCATGGTGGTCAGGCGCCCGAAGAACACGTCGTCGAGGTAGCCCAAGCGGCGTTGCGACACGTCGAGGATGGTGACCTTGGCGCCCAGGCCCATCGCCATCTTGGCCGCGTTGGTGCCCACCACGCCGCCGCCGATGATGGTGACGTGGCCGGGCTGCACGCCGGGCACGCCGCCCAGCAGCACGCCGCGCCCGCCGACCGGCTTCTGGAGGTGGTAGGCGCCCGCCTGCACGCTCAGGCGCCCGGCGACTTCCGACATCGGCATCAGCAGCGGCAGGCTGCCGTCGTCGAGCTGCACCGTCTCGTAGGCCACGCCGGTCGTGCCCGACGAGAGCAGCGCGTCGGTGAGCGGGCGGTCGGCGGCGAGGTGCAGGTAGGTGAACAGCAGGAGACCCTCGCGCAGGTAGCCGTACTCGGCCTGCACCGGCTCCTTGACCTTGACCACCATCTCGGCGGCCCAGGCGTCGGCGGCGGTGCCGAGCTGGGCGCCCGCCGCCGCGTACTCGCTGTCCGCGATGCCGCTGCCCACGCCCGCGCCCTGCTCGACCACGACCGTGTGCCCGCGCCGGACCAGCGTGCCGACCCCGCCGGGGGTGAGGGCCACACGGTTTTCCTTGACCTTGATTTCCTTCGGGAGTCCAATCTTCATGCCATTCCTCCGAGGGCCGCCCGGCCCAGAAAGCCGCCGACCCGCCGCGTTTGATGTGGCGCAATGCTAGCAGGACCCCCACCAAGCGGGATTGCCACACCAGCCTCTCCCGGGAGGATCGACGCAACCGGGTTGCGCCGGGACTGCTAAAATCCGGCCATTCATGCCGCAGCCCGACCTGGACGCCACCGACCGCCGTATCCTGACCATTCTCCAACGGGACGCCCGGATGCCCAACACCGAACTCGCCGACGAGATCGGCCTGACGCCCGCGCCCACGCTGCGGCGGGTGCGGCGGCTAGAGGAGGAGGGGATCATCAGCCGTTACGTGGCGCTGCTTGATCCCAAGCGGGTGGGGCGCGACCTGATGGTCTTCGTGCGCGTCACCCTGGACAAGCAGACCAAGCAGGGCTTCGAGACCTTCGCCGAACACATGCGCCACCGCCCCGAGGTGCTGGAGTGCTACCTGTGCCTGGGCGACACCGACTACCTGCTCAAGGTCTGCGTGCCCGACCTCGACGCCTACCAGACCTTTCTGGTGGACGTGCTGGCCGCCATTCCCGGCGTGCGGAACACCGCGAGCACCATCGTGGTGAAGCAGGAGAAGTACACGACGAGTCTGGCGCTGGAGTAGGGTCGGGGAAGAGTCTCCCAGGAGGTCGCAATGAAAGGTTGGAGACGAGTGGTGTTGGCGGCCCTGACTGCCTTGCTCGCGGCCTGTGGCCCGCACCTCGCCGACGACGAGGAGCGGTATCTGGCCCAGGGCTACACCCGGCTGAGCGCCCACGCCTATGTGCGGGAAACGGACGGGGGACACAGCTTCGCCTTCGCCTCCGAGGGAGAACTGGGAGAGGCAGCCGTTCTGACCCACCTGCGGGAGAAGGTGGAGCAGGCCCGATCGGAGCTGCGGCAGGCGCGGGCCGGGGGCACGGACGCGGCCGACAGCGAGCGGCTGGAACGCCGGGTCAGGCTGGCCGAGGCCACTTTCGAGCAGGTGCTGGGCGGCCTGGGCCGGGAGCCTGGTCGGCGCTGAGGCTGGGGCAGGGTGGTCCGGCCCGCGCGCGCTAGGCTGAGGTCCATGCGTTCTCTCGCCCTGTCCGCCCTGCTGCTGGCCTCCGCCGCCCCCGCGCAGACCTCCACCCCGGATCCGGCGACGGCGCCCGCGCTCACCTTTGCCCCGGTGCCGTACCTCAGCGCCCAGCCCGTCCGCACCTTCAAGGAACCCGCCTGGGTCGTCAACCCGGCCCGGACCTACCGCGCGGTCCTGAAGACGGGCAAGGGCGACGTGACGGTCGAGCTGTACGCCAAGCAGGCGCCCAAGGCGGTGAACAGCTTCGTCTTTCTGGCGCTGAACCGCTTTTACGACGGCACGCGCTTTCACCGGGTGGTCGAGGGCTTCATGGCGCAGGGCGGCGATCCGCTCAGCGCCGACGCCGCGCAGAGGGCCAGGTGGGGGACGGGCGGCCCCGGCTACAACTTCTTCGTCGAACTCGACGAGGGGCTGAGGTTCAATGCCGCCGGGGTCCTCGGCATGGCGCGGTCGCAAAGCTACTTCTCGCAGGGGAGCCAGTTTTTCATCACGCTGGCCCCCGCCGATTTCCTGACGGGGGAGTACACGGTGTTCGGACGGGTCGTGGCCGGACAGGACGTGCTGCAAAAGCTGACGCGCACGGCGACGAGCAGTCAGGGCGGCGAGACGCCGATCAGCAGGGCCGAACCCGACGTGATCCAGAGCGTGCAGATTCTGGTGTCGCAATAACGCGCCGCTAGCCTGCGGTCAACGCGACCACCAGCGTCACGATCAGGGCGGCCAGGCCCATGCCGATGGAACTGGCCGCCCCGGTCGTTTCGCCCTCCTCGCGGGCGCGGGCAGTCCCGATGCCGTGCGCCACGCTGCCGATGGCGACCCCGCGCGCCAGCGGATGCCGCACCCCCAGGCGGGTCAGCGCGGGCGGCAGCACAAGCGCCCCCAGCAGGCCCGACAGAACGGCGAGGGTGGCGGCCAGGGCAGGCGGCGCGCCCGTCACGTCGGCGAGTTGCAGGGCGACCGGACTGGTGGCGGGGGCGGTCAGCAGCGAGCGTTGCGCCTCCGGGTCCAGCGCCAGCAGCCGGGCAAACAGGGCGTCGGCGCCCACGCCCACCAGCGTCCCGGTCCCCCCGCCCAGGAGGAGCGCCCGCCACTCGCGCGCCAGCAGCGCCCGCAGCCGGTAGAGCGGCACCGCCAGCGCGACCACCGCCGGGCCGAGCAGAAAGGAGAGGGGCTGCACCTGCGCCGCGTACCGCTCGTACGGCGTGCGCGTGAGCAGCAGCCCGGCGGCGAGCAGCACCGTCGCCACCAGCGTCGGATTGACCAGTGGGTGCCGCGCCCGGGCCTGCATGACCACCCCCAGCGCGAAGGCGAGGAGCGTCAGGGCGACCCAGGTCACGGCGCTCCTGCGGAGGGGGCAGTGGGGGGTGGGGGGTGGGCAGCGAGCAAGGCGGGAAGCCCCAGTCTGGGTTCTGCGTGGCCCAGGAGGGTTTCCCCGGCTCCCTTCCCCTGACCGCTCACCCCTGCCCCCGCACCAGCCGCGCCGCCAGCAGCCCCGCCGCGCCCGCGCCCAGCCCCAGCCCGGCCAGCATCACCAGCAGCCACAGCCCCCATTCGGCGCCCGCCGACAGGTACTCGATCACGCCGACGGTGGCGGGCACGAACAGCAGGCCCAGGATGCCCAGCAGCCCGTCGGCGGCCGTCTCCAGCCAGTGCAGCCGCACGACTCCCAGCGACAGCGCCGCCCACAGCAGGCCCATCCCGACCACCGACCCCGGCAGCCCCAGCTCCAGCACCCCCACCAGCGCCGTGCCCAGCGCCGCAAAGGCTGTCAGCAGCCCCAGCCCCAGCACGAAGCGCACCGGGGCGGACAGCTTGCCCGTGACCGGGACGGGAGGGACTGGCGCCGGACCGTTCACCTCAGGCCGGGGTGCTCAGGCGGGCGAGCATTCCGCGCACGACCTGCTTGGCGTGGCGGGCGACCAGGGGCATGAAGGTCCGGTAGTCCACATTGGCGGCGTGGTCGGCGGTGTCGCTGACCGAGCGGATCACCACGAAGGGCACGCCCGCCTTGGCGCACACCTGCGCGACCGCCGCCCCCTCCATCTCGGCGCAGGCGGCCCCGAACCCCGTCCAGAGGCGCTGCACCCCCTCCTGCGACGCGATGAACTGATCGCCGCTCGCCACCCGGCCTTCCAGCGCGCGCACGCCTTCCACCTCGCCCGCTGCGGCCAGCGCGGCGGCGCGCAGTTGGGGATCGGCGGCCCAGGCAGGGGTCTCGCCGGGGACGGTGCCCGGCGCGTAGCCCAGGGCCGTCACGTCCACGTCGTGCTGCACCAGATCGGTGCTCACCACGATGTCGCCCACCCGCAGGTCGGGGTGAACGCCGCCCGCCACGCCGGTAAAGATCACTCGGGTCGCGCCCGCGTGCAGCAGGTGCGTGGCGGTCATCGCCGCGTTCACCTTGCCGATGCCGCCCCGGGTGAGCAGCACAGGTACCCCGTCCAGCACGCCCCGGTGGAGGGTCACGCCGGGCCGCTCCAGCGTCTCCCGGGCTTCCAGGCCCTCCAGCAGCAACTCGATTTCCTCGTCCATCGCGCCCATGATCGCCAGCATGGGGGGCAGTGTACGGCGGCTGTGGAGGCAGGTGCGTTAAAGGGTGTTCCCCACCCCCCAGCCCCCTCCCCGGACTTGCAAAGCTGCGCAGCAGAGGGCAGGGGGAGCGAAGCGCTGCGCTCGGCAAGAGTCGTTCCGGGCGTTTGCGGAGGCGCCCAACCCGTGACGTGTCCGGCCTCGACGCCATCCTTCGCCCCCTTGGAAGGCCTCGGGCCTGGCGGCCCGAACGGCTCGGCGGCCTGGAAGGCGAAGGTGAGGGGTGGAACCCGGCCGTCGGCTGACCCGGGAAGAACCGGCGAAGCTGGAGCTTTCGCCCCTCTTTTCGGCGACTGGCCCCTGGCGACCGGAAGCTGGTCGCTGCCCCCTTGACCCAGGTCATGGCCTGCCCCACCCCCGGGGCGGCACCCTGGACCCATGCCCCATATCATCGTCAGTCCCTGTATCGGCGTCAAAGACCAGAGCTGCACCGAGGTCTGCCCGGTGGAATGCATCTACGACGCGGGCGAGATGTTCCTGATCCATCCCGACGAGTGCATTGACTGCGGGGCGTGCGTGCCCGCCTGCCCGGTCAGCGCGATCTTCCCCGAGGAGGACGTGCCTGCCGGGGAAGAGGAATTCATCGTGAGGAACAAGGCGTTTTTCGGGCTGTGAGTCCTGCCCTGAACCTTGCAGACCTGCTTCCGGCGCTGAACGTGCTGCTGGTCGGGGTGTGGGTGGGCATGTACCTGTTCACGACCTTCGTGGTCAGCCCGGCGTTTACCGAACTCTTCCCGGACGCCCAGACCCGCCACGCGCACCGCCGCCGGGTGGGCCGCCACTACGCGCGGGTCAACGGGCCGCTGACGCTGGCGCTGCTGGCGACCGTGCTGGCGCTGGGCCTGACGCGCGGCTTCAGTGCGGCGCTGGGCGCGCAGCTCGCGGTGCTGCTGCTCATCGGCGGGCTGGTCGCCCTGCACGTCCGGCGGGGCGAGGCGGCGGCGCGGCCTCCCGCCTGGATCACCCACCTGACACTGGCGGCCAGCGTGGTGCTGTGCGGGCTGGCCGTGGCGGCCTGGCCCTGACCCCGCGCGGCGGGAGAGCGGCGCGTGGCACCATCGGGCCAGTGACGCCTCCCGCCCCCTCCGCCGCCGACCTCGCCCGCGCCGAGGTGCTGCTCGGGCACGCCCCGGTCTTTCAGGGGGCCGAGGCCGCCGACCTGCGCCCGCTGGCCGCGCTGGCGACTTTCCGGACCCTGCGGCGCGGCGAGCACCTCTTCGAGGCCGGAGAGGGGCTGGACACCGTGTATCTGGTGAGTTCGGGCAGCGTGCGGGTCTACCGGCTGGCGCGCGGCGGCACCCGCGAACTCACCCTGCATGTGGAAGGCCCCCGGCAACTCGTGGCAGATGTGGCCGCGTTCGGGACCCGGGCGCTGGCTCCGGCGAGCGCGGTCGCGCTGCACACGCCGACCGAGGTGCTGTGTCTGCCCGCCGGACCCGTCCGCGAGCGGGTTTTCGGCACGCCCGCCCTGGCGCAGGCGGTGATCGCCTACCTCGCGCGGCGGCAGGCCGAGCTGCTCGCGCGGATGGAGGGGCTGGTCTTCAGCGAACTCGGCGAGCGGCTGGCCGCCTACCTGCTGGAGCACGCCGACCAGCCCCACGCCCTGCCCACCAACAGCGAACTCGCCGCGCTGCTGGGCACGGTGCCCGAACTGGTCAGCCGCAAGCTGGGCGAGTTCTACCGCCTGAACCTGATTGTGCTGGAACGCCGCACCGTGCGCGTCACGGGCCGCGCCGAACTTGCCCGGCTGGCGCGCCGCCCCGCGGCAGGGGAGGGGAGCCAGGGAAGCGGGGGGCGTATGCTCCCTCCATGACCCAGGCGGACCTGCCCGAACTGACCCCCCTGACTCCTGGCACGGCATCCGAGGCGGGGGCGACCGACGTGTACGGCAGCCTCGACCCCGCCGCGCTGCGCCATCCCGACAGCCTGAAATGGACCGCCTTTCCCGAGGGCGTGATTCCGCTGTGGGTGGCGGACATGGACTACCCGGTGGCGCCGCCCATTCTGGACGCCCTGCACGACCGCCTGACCCGTGGTCTGGGGTATCCCCAGTTGCCGGGTGATCCCCTCCTGAACGCGGCCCTGCGGGAGCGCCTGGCCTCGCACGGCCTGACCGACCTGCCGCCCGAGGGCGTGGCCTTCCTGCCGGGTGTGGTGCCGGGCATCTACGCCTCGGTCGCGGGGCTGACCCGTCCAGGCGACCCGGTGCTGAGCATGACGCCGGTCTACCATCCCTTTCACCTGGCGGTCACCGAGCAGGGCCGCCGGGTGGCCGCCGCGCCGCTGCGTGAGCCGGAGGGGACAGGGGCCCGCTGGGAGATCGACTGGGCCGCGCTGGAGACCGCCGCCCAGGGCTGCGGGCTGCTGCTGCTGTGCCATCCCCACAACCCCACGGGCCGGGTCTGGGACGCCGCCGAGCTGGCGCGGCTGCGCGACTTCGTGCTGGAGCGGGGCCTCTACGTGATGTCCGACGAGCTGCACGCCGAGCTGCGCTTCACCTCCCAACCCTTCGAGGCGTTCGCCGCCGACCCCCGGGTGCGGGCGCGGACCGTCACCCTGACTGGCCCGGCCAAGGCCTACAACACGGCGGGCCTGGGCATCGGGGCGATGGTGGGCCACGACCCGGAGCTGGTGCGGCGGGTGCGCGCGGCGGCGGGCGGGCTGATGGGTCATCCCTCGGCGTTGAGCGTGACCGCTTGGCAGGCCGCGTTGCGCGCGGGCGGGCCGTGGCTGGCCGAGACAGTCGCCTACCTGCGCGGCAACCGCGACGTGCTGGGTGCCTTCCTGGCCGCCCGGCTGCCCTGGGTGCGCTGCGCGCTGCCCCAGGCGACCTACCTCGCCTGGCTGGACCTGCGCGCCCACCCACGCGCCGGGGACATTCAGCAGTTTTTGCTGGACGAGGCCAGGATCGCCGTCCACAACGGCCCGGTGTTTGCGCCGGGAGAGCTGGGCGCGCGTTACCAGGGCTTCGTGCGCCTGAATTTCGCCACCAGCCGCCCGCTGCTGATCGAGGCGCTGGAGCGGATGGCGGACGCGCTGGGCGAGACCATTTCGGCCTGATGGGCAGGCATTCCGTCCGGCCCGGAAGCGTCTCTGCTACGGTGGGGGCGTGATCAAAGACGACATGGCGATTCATGCCGGTGTTCCCGAAAAGGCCGTCAAGGCGGCGCTGGGCCAGCTCGACCTCGAGGAAGCCTTTTCCGGCGTGAGCTGGAACCTCGCCCGCAACCGCCCCGGCCGCCCCACCAAGGTCTATTTCGAGGCCGAGACGACCGCCGAGATTCAGGCCGCGAAAAACCGCCTGGAACGTCTGCTCAACGACAGCGGCTTCGATCTCTACCCCTGAGCCTCGCTGCTCGCGCCGCCCCGGGCCGCTCACGTTTCACGCGGGTGGCCCGCCGCCTTTGTTCCCAAGCCCCATGTGTGGAGGCCATCCCATGCCGCTCACCGAACCCCAGGTCCGTGTCTTGCGGGCCATGCAGCAGGGCGCTGCCCTGACCGCCCATTTCCGTCCCGGGCGCGGTCCCTTCCACACCCTGGGGGGCAGGCGGCTGGGCATCGTGCTGCTCAAGGAACTCGAATCCCAGCGGCTGATCGCGCGGAGCGGGGAGGGCGCCGGGCGCGGGGCGGCGGGCTACGCCCTCACGGCGGTGGGGGAGGCGGCGCTGGCCGGGTGGGAGGCGGGCCGGGGGCCGGGGAAGCTCGACCTGCCCTGAGGGGCCGCCCGGGCCTACGGCGTCAGCTCACGCAGGCGCTCGATCAAGGGGCGCAGCCGCCCCCGCCGCAGCTTGAGGGCCGCGCGGTTCACGACCAATCGGGCGCTGGAGTGGTAGAGCACATCGACTTCCTCCAGGTGGTTGGCGCGCAGGGTGCTGCCCGTCTGGACCAGATCGACCACCGCGTCGGCCAGTCCGGTGAGCGCGGCGAGTTCGATGTTGCCCGACAGTTTGACGACCTCGGCGGGAATGCCCTGCGCGGCCAGGTACGCGCGGGCCGAGCGCGGGTACTTGGTGGCGACCCGCCCGATGGGGCCAGTGGCGCCGACCTCGCGGATCAAGGAGAGGCGGCAGGCGGCGAAGCGCAGGTCCACCGGCTCGAAGACCGGGCGCCCCGACTCGATCAGCACGTCCTTGCCGACGATTCCGGCGTCGGCCACGCCCAGGTCCACGTACACGGGCACGTCCTGGTTGCGCAGTTCCAGCACGGTCACGCCGGGAAACTCGTGGCGCAGGGCGCGCGACTTTTCCGGCAGGGTCAGCGGCAGCCCGGCCTGCGCGAGCAGCGCCACCGCTTCTTCCAGAATCCGGCCCTTGGGCAGCGCCAGGGTCAGGTGGTCGGGTCCCCGTTGCGCGGCGGGGGTCATGCGCCCACCTCGGTCAGGGTCTCGCCGCGTGCCCAGCGGCGAATGCCCCGGCGCTGGCAGTAGGCGAGCAGGTCCGGCTGCTGGTCGGTCCAGGCCAGTTCGGCGGTCAGGCCCTGGGCGCGGGCGTACTCGGCCCCCGCCGGGTCAAGGGCCAGCACCAGTTCGGGTTCGGGGGGCAGCCCCGCCGCCGTGGCTTCGGTCAGCCGCTCCAGCCCGATGGCGAAGCCCGCGCCCGGCAGCCCGCCGAGGTCGTAGCGCCCCCCGCCCAGCAGCGGCTGGTTCAGCCCCGGCGTGTAGGCGCGGAAGGTCAGCCCGGTGTAGTACCCGTAGCGGCGGCTGGCGCCGAGGTCGAACAGCAGCCCGCTGGAAATGCCCGCCAGCGGCGCCACCGCCTCCAGATGCGCGACCGCCGCCCGCGCCCGCTCGCCCCGCGCGAGTGCCCCCGCCTGCGCCAGCACCTCTGGGCCGCCGTACAGGTCGGTCAGCGCGTGCAGGGTGCGGGTGACCTCCGTGCTCAGGCCGTGCGCCGCCGCGAGCAGGCCGATGTCCGCGCCGCTCTTGCGGTCCACCGCGTCGTGCAGGGCCTCGCGCGCCGCGCCGTGCAGCCCGGCGTCCTCCAGCACCGCGTCCACGAAACCCGGGTAGCCCACCTCCATCACCGCGCTCACGCCGACCGCCTCCAGCGCGTGCAGCCCCAGCCGCAGCAGCTCGGCGTCGGCCTGCGGGGTCGCCACCCCGATCAATTCCACCCCAACCTGGCCGAACTCGCGCAGACGGCCCAGTTCGCTGGTCAGCGAGCGCAGCCACAGCCGCCCGCCGTACTGAAGCCGCAGCGGAAAGGGGCCATCCGGAAACCGGGCGCGCACCAGCCGCCCCACCGCCGTGGTGAACTCGCTGCGCAGCGCGAGCACCTCGCCCCCCGAGTCGATCAGCTTGAAGGCCCGCGCGCTTTGCGGGTGCCCCTCCCCGGCAAACTCCAGCGCGGGAACCTCCACCCCCCGGTAACCCCAGGCGGCGAAGACCCCCGACAGCCGGGTCCGCAGATGCTCGCGCCACTGCCACTCGGGCGGCAGCACGTCGCGGGTGCCTTCGGGAACACGGGCCAGGGTGGGGGGGCGGGGGGGCAAGCTCACGGGGGGTATTAAAGCACCCGGACAGCTCCGGAACAGGCCGCCCACGACCGCCGGAGCCGCGACAGGGAGTCCTGGCTTGCGGCGGCGGCCCGCTATACTTGCCCCCATGCGCCGCGCTTTTCCCGCTCTGCTCCTGCTCGCGCCCCTGCTGGGGGCCTTGTTGGGCGGCTGTGCCCGCACGGCCGACACCTTCAAGCCGCGCATCGTGGTCACCAGCCCCGACGGCGGCGGCGTGGGCCGGGCACGCGACTTCACCGTCAAGGGCTACGCGCTCGACGACCAGGGGGTCACCCGCATCACGGTGGACGGCAAGGCGATTCCGATTCAGCCGGGCAGCCGCAAAATCGCCAATTTCACGTTCCAGACGCGGGTGCAGGGCGCGCGCGGCGAGGTGACCATCGGGGCGCTCGACGCGGCGGGCAACAAGAGCGTGCTGGTGCTGCCGGTCACGGTGGACGCCGCACCTCCCACCCTCCGGGTGACCCGCTTCGAGCGCAGCGGCAACGTGATCCGGGTGACCGGGGTCGCCACCGACAACAACCGGGTGGTGCAGGTGCTGGTGGACGGCAACCGCTTGAACATCACCTCCGGCTCGCGGGTGGACTTTTACGCCGAGACGAGCGGCATCTACGCCGACCTCCAGGCCATCGACGGGGCAGGCAACGTGACCCGGCTGCGCGCTCAGCGCTGAGCCTGCCACGCCGCGCCCGTTGCGGGGGGCACAGTCTTGCGGGAGCACAGTCCTGCCCCACGGCGTCCGCTAGCCTGCCCCGGTGCCGCCCCGCCTGCCCCGGTCTCCCCGCCCCACCCCGGCGCAGGAGGTCCCGCCGCCCCCGCACCTGCCCGAAATCCTGCGCCGCCTGGCCGCAGCCTACCTGCCCACGCCGCCCGCGCCGCGCGTCAGCCCCGAGCCGCTCGACGACCTCGTCGAGACGATCCTGGCCCAGCAGAACACCTCCGCCCTGACCCGGCGGCAGTTCGCGGCGTTGCGGGCGGCCTATCCGGTCTGGGAGGCGGCCCTGGCCGACGGTCCCGACGGGATCGAAGCCACCCTGCGCGCGGCGGGGGGCGGCCTGGCCCGCCTCAAGGCCGACTACCTCTGGAACGTGCTGCACCGCCTGGAGGAGACGCGCGGCGAGCTGAGCCTGCGCGTGCTGCGTGAGCTGGACGACCCGGCGGCCCGCGCCCTGCTCGAAAGCCTGCCGGGGGTGGGCATGAAGACGGCCTCGCTGATGCTGCTGTTCGACCTCGCCCGCCCCGCGATCCCGGTCGAGAACAACATCTGGCGGGTCGCCGGGCGCCTCGATCTGGTGCCCGCCCGCTGGAACGTCCTCAAGGTCGAGCGCTGGTTCGACGAGGTGCTGCCGCGCGACTGGGCCACCCGATACGTCTTTCACGTCTCGGGCGTGCGCCACGGCCGCCAGACCTGCCTCGCCCGCCGCCCGCGTTGCGAAAGCTGCGTGCTGCGCGACCTCTGCCCCTCGGCGCCGCTTTTTCTGGAAGGCCGGGATGAGGCTTGAGGCGCTCCTCGCAGCGCTGGGCGAGCTGTTCGGCCCACGCCTGAGTTTGCGCGAGGCGGGTGGGGAAGAGCGCGGTGTGGTCTTGTTGTGGGATGGTGAGGTGGACTGCACCGCCGGACTGGCGGAGGGTGGCCTGGAAAGCGTCGCCTGGCAACTGCTCAGCACCGCGCAGGACGTGTGGTTACAGCGTCTGGGCGAGGAGGGCGTGCATCCTGGCGCCTGGGCCACGGCCTCTCCCGACGTGAGCCGCGACGGCGTGGGGCTGGTGCTGAGCCTGCGTGGCACGGAAGGTGTGGTGGCCTCGGTGCGCGTTCCACTGACGGGGTGACGGTCCTGCGCCATGAAGAAGCGCCCACCACAAAGGGGCGGGCGCTCCTGTCGTGCTAAAGCCTCAGCCCGCGTCGGGGTGGCGCTGCGTCTCGTGCAGCTCGACCGGCTTGCCCTTGCGGGCGCGCAGGTTGAGCACCTCGACCATGATCGCGAAGCCCATCGCGAAGTAGGTGTACCCCTTGGGAATCTTGAAGCCGAAGCCGTCGGCGATCAGGTTCACGCCGATCAGGAGGAGGAAGGCCAGCGCCAGCATCTTGACCGTCGGGTGCGCCTGCACGAAGTCCCCGATGGGCCGCGCGGCAAACAGCATGATGGCGACGGTCAGGACCACCGCGCTGACCATCACGCCGATGTCGTCGGCCATCCCGACCGCCGTGATCACCGAGTCGAGGCTGAAGACGATGTCCAGCACCATGATCTGCCCGATAATCGCCGCGAAGTTGGCCGAGGCGACCCGGCCTGCCGTGGGCGCGCCGTGGGTGCCGGGGCCTTCGAGTTGTTCGTGCATTTCCTTGACGGCCTTGTACAGCAAAAAGAGGCCGCCGAAAATCAGGATCAGGTCGCGCCCCGAAAATCCCATCCCGAACAGCGTGAACAGGTCGTTTTGCAGCCGGTAGATCCAGGTGATGGAAAACAGCAGCAGCAGCCGCATGACCAGCGCGGCCATCAGGCCCACAGTCCTGGCCCGTTGCCGCTGCTCGGGCGGCAGCTTGCCTGCCAGGATGCTGATGAAAATCACGTTGTCGATGCCGAGGACGATCTCCAGCAGCAACAGGGTTCCAAAGGCCAACCAGGCCTCGGGCTGGCTGATCCAGCCGAACAGGGTTTCAATCACAGGGAGGCTCCAGGTCGGGCACAGGGCGGGTGGCAGGCGCTCGCGGCATTCCAGTTCCACTCCAGGCGAACCGCCCCCACAGCAGCCGGGGCGGCAGAATCGGGCAGCCATCCGGCCTTCCGGCGCGCTCATCCTCGGCGCGATACCTCCCATGCTCCGGGAGAAGTTGTGCACGAATCTTAAATGTGAGATGAAGGACCTTCATGTTCGCCTGGCGTGGCCCCGCGCGCGGGCTGCCCAGGCGGGGGTCAACCCGCGTCTCAGCGCGCCGTCGCGCCGTCGAGGTACACGCTCAGCAGCGCCCGCGCGGTGCCCTGAGGGTCGGCGGGGGGCGCGCCCATGACCAGCGGGTACATCAGGGCCAGCAGTGCCCGCGTCAGCATGGCGGGGGGCAGGTCCCCGCGCAGCTCGCCCCGTGCCGCCGCGCCCTCGATCAGTCCGGTCAGGCCGCCCATCCAGACCCGGCGGTACTCGCTTTCAAAGGCCGCGCGGCGTCCGGGCGACACGTGGCGCAGCTCGCCCGCGAGTTGCAGGCCCACGCGCTGCTCGGGCGCGCTCGCCAGCAGGTCCCCCACCAGCGTCTCCAGCTGCGCCCGCACGCCCGACTGGGTCCCGGCGTGCGCCACCAGGCGGCTCAGGCCCGCCAGCGTGCCCTCCAGCATCGCCAGAAACAGCGCTTCTTTGTCCTCGTAGTGGTGGTACAGGGCGGGTTTGGTCACGCCCACCGCCTCGGCCACCTCGCGCATGCTCACCCCGTGGTAGCCGCTCGCCACAAAAAGCCGCGCGGCCTCGGTCAGGATGCGGGCGCGGGTCGTGTCGGGCGTCGGAGAGGGGGGCAGCGCAGAAGACGGGACGGTCACGGGCACATGATAGCCCGAGGCGGGGCGAACGTCCCGGCCAAGGCAGAAGCGGCGTCTGGCCGGGCAGGTCCAGCCGTCCGGGCAGCGGACCTGCGCGGCGGGTGCCCGTGACCCAGGTCAGGACTGGCGTGCGGCCGTGGGGACGATCTCCGCTGCCCACACGTCCTGCGGCGTCTCGCGGCGGCGGATCAGGGTCCAGTCCTGACCGTCCCACAGCGCCTCGGCGGGGCGGGGGCGGGTGAGGTAGGCGCTGCTCATGCTCGCGCCGTAGGCTCCGGCCTGTCCGACCGCGAGCAGGTCGCCGGGGGTGGGGGAGGGCAGGCGGACGTTCCGCGCCAGCAGGTCGCCGCTCTCGCAGGCGGGTCCGGCCACGTCCCAGGTCCCCTCCTCGTCGCCGTTCCACAGCGCCGTGACCGGGTGCTCGGCGCCGTAGAGCATGGGCCGCAGCAGCTCGGTCATGCCCGCGTCGGTGAGCAGGAAGTTGCGGCCGGTGCGCTTGGTGCCCACCACCCGTGTCAGCAGCGTGCCCGCGCGGGCCACCAGATAGCGTCCCGGCTCGACCCACAGCCGCGCGCCGAAGGCAGAGGCCGCCGTCCGCGCCTCCCGCGCGATGCCCGGCAGGTCGGCGTCCACGCCCCAGCCGCCGCCCACGTCGAGGACCTCCAGATCGCCCGTCTGCGCGTGCAGCTCGGCCAGCCGGGCGAAAGCCGCGCTGAAGTCCGAGGCGTCGCGAATCGCGCTGCCGATATGAACGTGCAGGCCGCGCGCGTCGTGTCCGGCGGCCCGCAGGGCCTCCAGCACGCCGGGCGCCTGCGCGGGCGTCACGCCGAACTTGCTGTCGGCCGCCCCTGTGGCGAGGTGGTCGTGGGTGCTGACGCTCAGGGCCGGATTGACCCGTACCAGCGCCCGCGACCCCGGCGGCAGCAGCCCGACCTCCTCCTCGCGGTCCACCACGAAGGTCGCGCCCAGCCGCGCGCCCGCCGCGTACTCCCCGGCGGATTTGGCGGGGCCGTTGATCAGCACCTCGTCTCCCGTCATGCCGACCTGCTCGGCCCGCGCAATCTCCCCGGCGCTCACGCACTCGAAGCCGACGCCCGCCGCCCGCAGCCGACCCAGCAGGGTCAGGTTAGGGTTGGCCTTTATCGCGTAGTAGACCCGCGCGCCTCCGAACGCCGCGCGCACCCTTGAGAGCGCCGCGTCCAGCTCGGCGGCGTCGTAGACGTACAGGGGTGTGCCGAAACGCTCGGCGGCGGTCAGGAGGTCGGGGCGCGCGATCACGCCGGGCAGTCTAGCGGAGCCGGTCTGGCCGCCCGGTCCGGGGGCCAGGCTTCAGGACTCCGGCAGGCCCAGGAAGGCCTCGACCACCTGGGGGTCGAACTGCCTGCCCGCCTGCTCGCGCAGTTCGGCCAGCGCCTGCTCGCGGGTCCAGGCCCGCTTGTAGGGGCGCTCGCTCACCAGGGCGTCGTACACGTCGATCACCGCGAACAGCCGGGCCAGCAGCGGAATGGCCTCGCCCGCCAGCCGGTCGGGGTAGCCGGCGCCGTCCCAGCGCTCGTGGTGGTGGCGCACCAGGCTCAGCGCCCCTGGCGGCACGAAGCCCAGCGCCCTCACCAGCCGCTCGCCCTCGGCGGCGTGGACCTGCATCTCCGAGCGCTCCTGGGGCGTCAGCGGCCCCGGCTTGAGCAGGACGCGGTCGGGCACCACCAGCTTGCCCAGGTCGTGCAGGTAGGCCCCCAGCCGCAGGGTGTCCAGCGCCTCCGCGTCCAGGCCCAGCGCCTGCCCCAGCCGGGCGGCCCGGACGGTGACCCGGTCGGTGTGGCCCTGGGTCTCGCGGTCGCGGGCTTCGAGCGTCAGCCCCAGCGCCCGCAGCGCGGCCTCGCGGGCGTCGAGGGCCTGCTGCTCGGCGCGCTTCTGGCCTTCGATGTCGGTGCAGGTGCCCACCCAGGCCACCCCCTGCCCCTGTTCGTCCAGCACCCGCACGCCCTGGGTCAGAAACCAGCGGTACCCGCCGCCCCGGCCCCGCACGCGGTACTCGACCTCGTAGTTCTCCCCGCGCTCGACCGCCCGGCGCCAGCGGGCCACGGTGGGGGCCTCGTCTTCCGGGTGCAGGGCTTCTTCGAACCCGAAGCCGCGTGTCTCGCCGCTCAGGCCGGTGTAGTCCACCCAGCGGCCGTTGACGTGTTGCCAGCGCCCCGCCGCGTCGGCGGTCCAGAGCATGACCGGCATCCGGTCGAGCAGCCGCAGGTAAAGCTGGTCCAGCCCGGCCCCGGACGCTGACGACCCGGACGATGGCGGCCCGGACGCTGGACGCCCGGCGCCGGGGGTCCCGGCCTCCGCCTGCCCGGACCCCGTGAGGTCGGACAGCGGATCGAGAGAGGTTTCCGCAGAAGACATGGGGGCCATTGTGTGCGGATCAGGGGCCGATCCTCAAGCGCGGCGGGGCGCGGGGGGGGGCGCGCCGGTCAACCCTCCGGCCCTTTTGCGAAGCGACGGTCAAGGGTCTCAGAGCCGGGGCCGCCCCCCGCTGCCAAGAATGACGCCAGGAGGTTTTGCGCCGTGTCCCGAACCCTGGTCCTGACCCTGCTGCTCTCCCTCGTCCCGTCGCTGGCCGCCGCCCAGACGGCCCCCTCCCTCCCCGCTGGCGCGTCCCCGGCCAGCCTGCCCGCCGCCGAACAGGCCACCGTCAACGTGATCGACCGGGCGCTGGGCAGCGTGCTGTACATCACCACCGCCGCGCCCAGCAGCGGGCAGGGAACCTTTTCCAGCCCGCTGTTCGCTGACCCCCGCGAAGAGGGCGACCAGGGCACCGGCAGCGGCTTTTTCATCGACGCGCAGGGATTCGCACTGACCAACTACCACGTCGTGGAGGGCGCCACCCGCATCACCGTGAACCTGCGCGGCAGCCGGCAGGATTTCAGCGCCCGGGTGGTCGGCACGGCCCCCGACTACGACCTCGCCCTGATTCAGGTGCAGGGGGTTCCCGCAGGGCTGATTCGGCCGCTGCCGTTTGGCGACAGCGACGCCTTGCGGGTCGGGCAGACGACCATCGCGCTGGGGGCCCCTTTCGGCCTCCAGTTCAGCGCCACCAGCGGCATCGTGTCGGCGGTCGAGCGCTCGGTGCCCACCGGGGTTCGGCAGATCGCCCAGAACGCCATCCAGACCGACGCCGCCGTGAACCCCGGCAACTCGGGCGGACCGCTGCTGGATTCCTCGGGGCGGGTCATCGGGATCAACACGCAAATCCTGTCCCCGGCCGGCGCGGCGACCGGGATCGGCCAGAGCGCGGGGGTGGGCTTCGCGGTGCCCAGCAACGTCGCCCAGCGCCTCTTGCCCGGGCTGCGGGCCGGGCGGACCATCGTCGGGCCGGTGATCGGCGTGACCCTGACGCCCTTTGAGCTGACCGATCTCTCCGAGCAGGCGCGGGAGCAGTACCGCCTGCCGCGCGCGGGCGCCCTGGTCTCGCAGGTGCAGCCCGGTGGCCCCGCCGCCCAGGCCGGGGTGCGCGGCGGCGCGGCGCGGGTCCAGACTCCCCTGGGCGCCGTCTTTCTGGGCGGCGACGTGATCACCGCCGCGAACGGGCAGCTGGTGGAGACCAACGCCGACCTGCGCGAGTTCCTTTTTGGTCGGCAGGCGGGCGAGCGCGTGACCCTCACCGTGAACCGGGCGGGGCAGACCCTGACCCTCCCCGTCACCCTGGCCGCCGGAACGCCGCCCCCCGCCGGGAACCGCTGAGGACAGCCAGGAAAAAGGTAGAGGGGGGGAGCGCGAATGCGGCTTCCCTCTCACGGTTGGCGGCCCGCGCGCCTGCTAAGCTCCCCGGCGGTATGGGCACCCCGGAAGCAGGAGACAAGTCAGGCGTGCGGGTTTTGTGTGCGATGTCGGGCGGCGTGGACTCCAGCGTCACGGCGGCGCTGCTCAAGGACGCCGGGTATGGGGTGATCGGCGCGATGATGCGCTTCTGGCCCGACGACAAACGCACGGACACCTTCGACTCCTGCTGCTCGCCCGACGCCGCCTACGAGGCCCGGCGGGTGGCCGAGCAGGTCGGCGTGCCCTTTTACCTGCTGGACTACCGCGAGCAGTTCCAGCGCCACATCGTCGGTCCTTTTCTCGACGAGTACGCGCGGGGCCGCACCCCCAACCCCTGCGTGAACTGCAACACCAAGGTCAAGTTCGACGAGCTGGTGAGAAAAGCGCGGATGCTGGGCTGCCAGTACGTGGCGACCGGCCACTACGTCAAGCGCGTGGAGAGCGCGCGCGGCGAGGTCGAGTTCCATCGGGGCGACGACCCCCGCAAGGACCAGACCTACTTCCTGTGGGGCACGCCCCGAGACGCGCTGCCTTTCATCCTCTTTCCGGTGGGCGAACTGGAAAAGCCGCGCGTGCGCGAGATCGCCGCCGAGCGGGGCCTCCTGACCGCCAGCAAGCCCGAAAGCCAGAACATCTGCTTCGTGCCGGGCCGGGTGCAGGACTACGTGGCCGAGCAGTTGCCGCAGGCCCAGGGCTTCATCCGCGAGATCAAGACGGGGGAGGTCGTGGGCGAACACCTGGGCACCCAGTTCTACACGCTGGGGCAGAAAAAGGGCCTGGGCCTGTACCAGTCGCACCGCGTTCGCCACGTCGTCCACCTCGACCCGGTCACGAACACCGTCTGGGTGGGCGACTACGAGGACTGCCTCTGGACCGGGCTGCGGGCGGAGGGCGCCAACTACCTGCTCGACCTCGCCGAACTGCCGCGCGAACTGGAGGTGCAGGTGCGCTACCGCACGAGGTCGGTGCGCGCGACCGTGCTGCACGCCGACCAACACGGCTTCGAGCTGCGCTTCGAGGACCCTCAGTTCGCCGTCGCGCCGGGCCAGAGCGCCGTGCTGTACGCGGGGCCGCGTCTGCTGGGGGGCGGTCTGATCGCCGACCACGTGCGCGAGCTGCCTGCCCTGCCTGCGGCGGCCCCGCGCCCGCGTTCAGGCGTTCCGGCGCTGTAGGGCGCGCCGCAGCCCGACCACCAGGGCGGCGGCGGCCAGCGGCGCCAGCGAGCGCGTCTGCCGTCCCAGCAGCGCCGCGCCCAGCGTTCCGGCGGCCAGCCCCCGCGCCAGCCGCACCCGCTCGGCAGGGACCCGCTGCGGAGTTCGGTCGCAGCCGCTCTGCACCGCTTCGGGGGCGGTCAGCCACGGCGTGATCCCCAGCGCGGCCAGGGCCAGCAGGTCCGTGAACACGTGGCGTCCCCGGGACCCGCGCCCGGCGGGCAGCAGGGCCGCCGCGCCCACCCCCGCCGCCGCGCCGCCGGACGCCTGAAACGCGTCGCCCCGCCCCGCCGAGAGCGCCAGCGCGGCCCCCGGCACCAGCGCCGCGACCCGCTCGCCGCCCCGCGCGGCCAGGGCGGCTTGCCCGGCAAGCGCGGCCACGTCGAGGGCCTGCGGAGGGTGCCCGACCGTGGCCGCCAGGGTCCGCAGGCCGCTGAGGGCGCCCAGGCCCGCCAGCACGTTCGGCCCGCCTCCCAGCAGGGCCGCCAGCGCCGCGAGCGGCAGCGCGGCGTTGGCCGTGTCCGGGTGGTCGGGGTCGAGTTCGCGCGCGGTCGCCCAGCCCAGGAAGCCCGCCAGCCCGACCTCCAGCGCCTCACGCCCCGCCCGCCCCGAGAGCCGTGCGGCCAGCGCCGCTGTGACCATTCCCGCCGCCGCGTAGCGGTTCGAGGGCACCGAGAAATCCAGCGGACGCGCCAGGGCCGAAAGGGCCGGAGCCGGGGCGAGCGGTTCAGCAGGGGACATGGGAATACCGTACCCCGCCCCATGCCTGGATAGGCGTTACAGCGCCGAGCGCGGCCGCCGCGCCGCCAGCACCCCGCCCAGCAGCACCAGCGCGGCCGCCAGCGCCACCCCGATCACCACCGCCGTCACCTCCGGCCGGGCGAGGTAGACCCCGTAAAAGGCCCACAGCAGCACGGCCGCAAAGGCCCAGTCGCGAAAGCGCACCAGGAAGAGGACCCCGATCAATGCCGCAATCACCACCAGCACCGCCGACCACGCCGCCGCGCCCAGCCCCGCCAGCCCGGCGGTGACGCCCAGGCTGACCAGCCAGGCGGTGACGTTGGCAATCGTCGCCACGCTGATCCAGGCCAGGTACAGGCTGCTGGGCAGCGCCAGCGTCAGCCCCTCGGCGCCCTGGGGCGGCAGCCCGCGCACCCGCAGGTACAGCCAGATCAGCGCCCCCAGCAGCCCCAGCATGATCAGCACGCTGAGGCCGAAGTTCAGGCTCTGGAAGGCCAGCAACCACGCCACGTTGAGCAGGTTTCCCAGCAAAAAAGGCCAGAACAGCCGGTCGAGTCGGGGGCCGCGCTGCGCCGGAAGCGCCTGATACACCGCGAACACCAGCAGCCCCAGGAAAATCGGCCCCCATACCGAGAAGGTCAGCCCGGCGGGGGTAAAGGCGTTGGGCAGGCGGCCGCTCACCTCCGCGTTGGAATTGCCGAACAGCGGCAGCGCGTTGCTGAGGTAGTTCATCACCAGCGTCAGGGCCGTCGCCGCGAGCAGGGTGATCTGGCGGGGGAGTCCGGTCATGCTTCAGCTTAGGCGGCGCCGGGTCCCCCGAGCTGTCGGCGGAATGACGAAGTGCGGTCGGGAACGTCCCGACGCGGGGCGCCCGCTTTTTCCCCGGCGCAGGCTCCGGCACCCGTCGCCCTGCCCCCCGTCTCACGGACCGCCGTCACACTGGCCCCATGCCTTACCTGAAAGTGACCTGTGCCCGGCTGCCTGCTGAGCGCAAGGCCGAGGTGGCCCGGCAGCTCACCGAGGCGGTGAACCTGCTCTTCTTCTCGCCGCGCGGCGGCCCCAGCCGGGAGGAACTGCGTGAGCACACGACCGTCCACTTCAGCGAGTTCCGCGACGAGGACCTGTACATCGGTGGGCGCACCCCCCGCGAGCGGGGCCGGGTGGACCTCACCGCCGAACTCTCCGACTGGAACATGAGCGTGAGAAAGCAGCGCCGGGTGGCCCGGCATCTGACGCCCGTCCTGGCCCGGCTCTTCGGGATGGAGGGGGATCTGGACGGGATCAACCTCCGGTTCCACTCCTACCCGCCGCGCGATTTTGCGGTGGGCGGGCGCCTGCTGTCCGACCGGGTGCCCTGGATCGGACAGGTCCTCAAGCGGCGCGCCGGGTAGGGCGGCCTCCCCCTCTTGCCAGGGGTGCGGTCAGCACCCTCAGGTCGTGTATTCGGCGTTGATGCTCACGTACCCGGCGCTGAGGTCGCAGCCCCAGGCCTCGCCGCGGGCGTCCCCCACGCCCAGCCCCACCTCGAAGACGACTTCCTCAGCGCGCATGGCCGCGCTGACCGCCGCCGCGTCGTAAGGCAGGGGACGGCCCGCGAAGACCGGCGTGCCCTGCACCGCGACCGTCATCCGCTCGACCTCCAGCGCCGCGCCGCTGCGCCCCACCGCCATGATCACCCGGCCCCAGTTGGGGTCGTTGCCGTGCACCGCGCTCTTGAGCAGTGGGCTGACGCAGCAGGTGCGGGCGGCGGCCAGCGCCTCGGCCTCGGTGCGGGCGCCCGAGACGCGCACCGTGAGCAGCTTGGTCGCCCCCTCGCCGTCGGCGGCGATCATGCGGGCCAGCTCGCGCAGCACGCCCTCCAGCGCCGCCAGGAACTCGGGCAGGTCCACCTCGCCCGCCCGCCCGTTAGCCAGCACCACGGCCATGTCGTTGGTGCTGGTGTCGCCGTCCACCGTGACCGCATTGAACGTCCGGTTCACGATGGCCGGAAAGGCCGCCCGCAGCGCCCCCTGATCCACCCGCGCGTCGGTAAAGGCGAAGGCGAACATGGTCGCCATGTCGGGGTGGATCATGCCGCTGCCCTTGGCGGTGCCCAGGATGCGGGCGCCGGTGCTGAGCGTAGCCTGGGCCACCTTGGGCCGGGTGTCGGTGGTCATGATCGCCTGGGCGAAAGCGTCCGCGCCGCGCTCCAGCCCGTCCGGCAGGTGCTCCACGCCGCCCAGCACCCGGTCCATCGGCAACAGGTGGCCGATGATGCCGGTGGAGGCGGTCAGCACCAACTCGGCGCCGATGCCCAGCACGCTGCCCAGCGCCCCTGCCAACTCCGCGTTGTCCCGGGTTCCCTGCGCCCCGGTCGCCGCGTTGGCATTTCCGGCGTTCACCACCAGCGCCCGGACCGGCCCGCTCCCGGCGGCCAGCTCGCGGTTGCGGGTCACGCAGGCCGCCGCCGCCGCGCTGCGGGTGCCCGCAAAAGCCCAGGCGCAGTCCGCGTCGCTCACCACGCACGACAGGTCGGTGCGGCCGCTCGGTTTGATTCCGGCACTCATCGCCGCTGCGCTGAAGCCTTTGGGAAAGGTCCGTCCCGAATCGGTCATGGGCGCATGGTAGCGGGGAGAGGTCGGCGGCGCGGCGGGCCTGGGCAGCGGGGCGCTGGGCAGCCGAGCACTGGGCAGCGGGGCGCGCGCGCGGCGGGGCAGGCCCCCCAGCCCTGACCGGCCCGTGACGCCCCCTGCACATTCCTCACGCGGCCTTCACGGCCGGGGCGGGGCCAGGCGGGTAGGGTGGGAGGCCATGAAGAACGTCCTGCTCACCCTGACGGCGGCGGCCCTGCTCTCCGGCGCCGCGCTCGCCGCACCCGTCAAGCTCCAGACGGTCCCGGTGACCCTGGAACCCAGCGCCCGGCTGCTGACCCTGAACGACGCGGGCATCGCCAAGGCCTTTCCGTCCTCGGCCAGCCGCCCCGAAGCGGTGTTCGTGACCGAGGACCTCAAGGTCACGGTCGCCTTCGACTGGCGCGAGGCCCCGCTGGCGACCCCCGGCGTGACCGAGGTGACCAACCGGTTCGCCGCCAACCTGCGCTCGCAGGTGCCCAACCTCAAAACGGTCCGCTCGGCCGTGGTGCAGGTGGGCGGGCAGCCCTGGGGCCAGATCATCTTCACCACGCCAGGGCAAGGCGACGACCGCCGGGTCGAGATGCTGCTCACCAGCGCCGGGGGCCGCCTGCTGGTCGTCACCATCGCCAGCAACGTCAAGGACTACAGCCGCAACGAGAACGTGGTCCGCAACCTCGCCAGCAGCCTGCGGGTGAACTGAGGCGCGGTCGGGGCACGCCGCCCCCCGCCTCTCCAGGGACGGCAGGCCGGTTCTCCGGGTGGGGGAACCGGCCTGCCGGCGCTTATGACAGAGTCCGGTGCCCCCGCCGCTTTGCTCCGGCGGTGCAGCGTCCTTTTCACTTGAAAGGTCGCAGACGCCAGGAGGGTCGTCCTGTCTTTCGGAGCGGGGCCGACGGTTCGCGGTGGCCCGGCCCCCTACAATGCGGGGCGTGCCGGACCTTCCTGACTTCCAGCCTCTTTTCCAGACCCGGGTGCTGGCGCAGCGCGGCGGCGTGCGGAGCGAGGCGGGCGAATGGGGCGGGCAGGCGGTGTTCGTCAAGACCCTGCTCTCGGACGATCCGGCCGCCGCGCAGCGCTTCGAGCACGAGGGCGAGATCGCGGCGGCGCTCGACCACCCGGGGGTCGTGCCGCTGCTGGCCCGCCGCCCCGCGCAGTTGATCTTTCCCTGGCTGGAGGGCCAGACGCTGCGCGAGCGGGTGGAGGCCGGGCCGCTGTCTGCCGCCGAGGCGCTGGAGGTGGCCGACGGGCTGCTCGCCGCCGTGGCCCACCTGCACGCCCGGGGGGTGACCCACCACGACCTCAAGCCCGAGAACGTGCTGCTCGAAGGCGGGCAGGCCCGCAGCGGCAGCGTGCGCCTGATCGACTTCGGCATGAGCCATTCGCGGGCGCTGGCGCTGGACATCCACGGCGGCACCCGCATGGGCACTCCGCATTTCATGGCCCCCGAGCAGTTCCGGGGCGTGCGCGGCGACCCGCGCAGCGACCTGTACTCGGTGGGCGTGCTGCTGTTCGACTGCCTCGCCGGGCACCCGCCCTACGCCGACGCGCTGGGCTGGCTGACCGGCCTGACCGACGAACGCGCCCCCCTGCCCGGCCCTCCCGAGCTGCACGGGGTCCTGTGCGCGGCCCTCAGCCGCGACCCGGCTGGCCGCCCGGCCTCGGCGCAGGCGCTGCGGTCGGCGCTGCGCGAGGCGGCGCGGGCGCTGGGGCTGGAGCTGGAGCGCGCGTGCCCCTGATCGCCTTTTCCGGCAACCGTTTTCTGGCCGAAGAAGCCCTGCGGGGGACCCTGGCCGCCCGGGGTCTTCCGGCGCGCGACTTGCCCCGGCTGGCGGGCGAGGAGGTGAGTGCCGAGGCGCTGGCCCCCTTGCTGGCCCCCAGCCTCTTCGGGGACGGCGGCGTGGTCGTGGATCTCGCCGGGGTCAAGCCCGACAAGGCGCTGCTGGAGCTGCTCGCCTCGGCTCCCGTCACGGTCGCGGTGCTCGATGAGGCGGCCCCGCCCACCCGCGTGAAACTCTACGAGGCGCGCGGCGAGCATGTGGCCTCGCCCGCTCCCCAGAAGACCGGCGACGTGGCCGGATGGGTGGCGGGGCGCGCGAAAAAGACCAGCCTGAAGCTCGACCGCGAGGCCGCCCTTTACCTCGCGGAGGTCTTCGGCCCTGACCTGACGGCCATCGCCGGGGAGCTGAACAAGCTCGCGCTGCTGGACCCGCCGCTGACCGCCGACCTGGTGCGGCGGGTGGTGGGCCGCGAGCCGCCCGGCGACTCCTTTGCCATGCTGGGCGCGGCGACCACCGGCAAGCCCGGCGAGGCCGTGACCCAGCTGCGGCGCCTGCTCGCCAGCGGCGAGGACCCCTTCAAGCTGATGGGCGCGGTCGTGTGGCAGTACAGCCTGGTCGCCCGCTGCGTGGCCCTGACCCAGCAGGAGGGCCGGGTGACCGAGGCGGCCGCTGCTGCGCGCCTGGGCGTCAAGCCCTATCCGGCGAAGAAGGCCCTGGAGGTCGCCCGCCGCCTCAGCGAGGCCAAGATCCGCGCCCATCTCGCGCGCATCCTCGACGCCGACCTCGCCATGAAGCGCGGCCTGGACCCGGCGGTGACGCTGGAGCGGCTGATCGTGCAACTCAGCGTGTGACGGTCTGCTCCAGGCTGCCTGACCGAGCGGAAAGGCGCGTCGGGTAGGATGGGGGCATGGCGACCCTGTACCTGATCCTGCTCACCCTGCACAACCTCACCCGCTGGCTGGTCTTGCTGGCGGGCGTCTGGGCGCTGCTGCGGACATTCCGGGGCGTCGGCGCGGCGCGCGAGTTCGCCCCCGGCGACCGCCGCGCGGTGTCCATCTTTGCGGGCACCGTTCACCTGCAACTGGTGCTGGGCCTGCTGCTCTTCGGCCTGCTGGGGTCGCAGGGCGCCCGCGCCTTTGCGGACAGCCGCCCCAGTTTCCAGTGGGAACACGTCGGCCTGGGCGTGCTCGCCGCCGTCTTCGCCACCCTCGCCACCGCGCTCAGCAAGCGCCGTGAGGGCAACCAGGCCAAGTTCCGCACCGCCGCGCTGTGGACCAGCCTGAGCCTGCTGACCGTGCTGGCGCTGATTCCGTGGTGGCGTCCGCTGCTGCGTTTGTTCTCGTAGGAAAGCAGGCTGTGGGACGCGGGGCGCGGGCAGGCCGAGAGCCACCGCGCATCGCGTCCCACAGCCCCCTTACCGGCCCGGCTCGATGATCACTTTCCCGGTCGTCTTGCGGTCGAGGATGTCCCGAAAGGCGCGGGCGCTCTCGGCCAGGCCATAGGTCGGCCCGACCTGCGGGGTGACCTGCCCGCTGGCGACCAGCGGCGTCAGGGCCTGCGCGGCCTCGCGGGTGGCCTCCCGGTCCCCCATCAGCGAGGTCAGCCACAGCCCGGTCACAGTCAGGTTGCGCTTCATCAGCTCGACCGGGCGCAGGCTGGCCTGTTCGCGGCTGGCGTTCCCGATCACGATGACGCGGCCCCGGTTCGCGGCCATGTCGAGGCTCTCCTGAAACCTGCGGCCGCCCACGACCTCCAGAATCAAGGGCACGCCCCCTCCGCCCGCCGCGTCCCGCACCTTCTGCACCCGCTCAGGGTCGTCTTGCAGCAGCGTCACGTCGGCGCCGAGGTCGCGGGCGATGCCCAGTTTTTCCTCGGTGCTCGCCATCGCCACGATCCGCATCCCCAGCGCCTTTGCCAGTTGGATAGAGGCCGTGCCCAGCGCCCCCGCCGCCGCCTGCACCAGCACCCACTCGCCCTCCCGGCCGTGCCCCAGCGTCTTCAGGCCGTGGTAGGCCGTGAAGTACGACACCGGAAAGGCCGCCGCCTGCGCGCCCGAGAAGCTGGGCGGCACCGGGATCAGCGCCGCGGCGGGGGAGAGGGCGTATTCGGCCAGGCCGCCGCGCCCGCCCAGGCTGGCGACCCGCCCCCCGACCTCCACGCCCGTCACGCCCTCGCCCAGCGCGTCCACGATGCCGGCGAACTCCATGCCCGGCGTGTAGGGCACCTTGGTCCGGGTCAGGTACTCGCCCGCCACCGCCAGCACGTCCGCGAAGTTGATGCCCACCGCCTCCACCCTGAGGCGCACCTCGCCGGGACCGGGCTGGGGCCGGGGCACCTCGCGCACCTGCATGACCTCGGGGGGACCGAGTTCCTCGACGACGACTGCTTTCATGGTCTCGCTCACGCGGTCCAGTGTACGGGCTGTTCCCCGCCAAGTGAACGTCCACGTACACTCTGAACGCGCACGTATTTGACCCGGCCCGTTTCCCGTGGAAGCATGGGCGCACATCCAAGGAGGCAGCCTGCATGAGCATCGTCGAGCAGACCCGCGAGGGGGACGTTCTCGTCCTCACCATCCACAACCCGCCTGTCAACGCCTTTTCCCCCGGCGTCCCCGAGGGCCTGCACGCGGGCCTGGACGCCGCCGAGGGAGATGAGGGCGTCCGCTCGGTCGTCATCATCGGCGGCGGGCGCACCTTCATCGCGGGGGCGGACATCAAGACCTTCGACCTGCCGCGCGAGCAGGCCCCCGACCTGCGCGGGTTCATCACGCGGCTGGACGCTTTTCCCAAGCCCACCGTCGCCGCGATTCACGGCACGGCGCTGGGGGGCGGCCTGGAAGTCGCGCTGGCCTGCACCTACCGGGTGGCGACGAAGGACGCGCAACTGGGCCTGCCGGAAGTGAAGCTCGGCGTGCTCCCCGGCGCGGGCGGCACCCAGCGCCTGCCGCGCGTGGTGGGCGTGCCAAAGGCGCTGGAGATGATGCTCTCCGGCAACCCGGTGAAGGCGACCGAGGCCCAGCAGCTCGGGCTGGTGGACGAACTGGTGGAAGGCGACCTGCGGGAGGGGGCCGTGGCCTTTGCCCGCGCCCACGCCGACGCCCGGCCCCTGCCCCGCATCAGCGAGCGCAGCGCGCAGGCCGACCCGCAGGTCTTCGCCGCCGCCCGCGAGGGCATCAAGAAGACGCACCGGGGCCAGCTCTCGCCGGGCCTGATCGTGGACCTCGCGGAGATGGCCGTCACCAGGCCCTTTCAGGAGGGCTGGGAGGCCGAGGCCCGGCTTTTCATGCAGGCCAAGGACTCGCCGCAGTCGCGCGGCCTGCGCCACATCTTCTTCGCCGAGCGCGAGGCGGGCAAGATTCCCGGCCTGACGAGGGACACGCCGACTACGGAGATCAACTCTGCCGGAATCATCGGCGCAGGCACGATGGGCGGCGGCATCGCGATGAACTTTCTGAACGCCGGGATTCCCGTCACCATTGTGGAAACCGCGCAAGGCGCCCTTGACCGGGGCCTCGCGGTGATCCGCAAGAACTACGAGAACACCGCGAAAAAGGGCCGCATGACGGTGGAGGACGTCGAAAAGCGCATGGCCCTCCTCACGCCGACCCTGAACATGGAAGACCTCGCGGACGCCGACATCATCATCGAGGCCGTCTTCGAGAACATGGACGTGAAAAAGGACATCTTCACCCGGCTCGACGCCATCGCCAAGCCGGGCGCGATCCTCGCCACGAACACCAGCACCCTCGACGTGAACGAGATTGCCGCCGTGACCGGGCGGCCCGAATCGGTCATCGGCCTGCACTTTTTCAGCCCCGCCAACGTGATGCGGCTGCTGGAGATCGTGCGCGCCGAGAAGACCAGCGATTCCGTGCTGGCGACCAGCCTGGCCCTCGCCAAGCGCATCAAGAAGGTCGGCGTGGTGGTCGGCGTGTGCGACGGCTTTGTCGGCAACCGCATGATCCACCGCTACGGTGACGAGGCCCGCAAGCTCGTCGAGGAAGGCGCGAAACCCGAGGACGCCGACGCCGCGATGAACGCCTTGGGCCTCCCGATGGGACCCTTCCAGATGAGCGACATGGCCGGGCTGGACATCGGCTACGCGATTCGCCAGCATCAGGCGAAGGTGCGCGGGGAGCCGGAGCCGGACGGCTGGCTCGACCGCATCGTGGAGATGGGCCGCAAGGGCCAGAAGACGGGGGCGGGCATCTACGACTACGGCGAGGACCGCAGGCCGAAGCCTAACGCCGACGTGCAGGCCCTGATCGAGGCCTACCGCGCCGAGAAGGGCGTGCAGCCCCGCGCACTGAACCCGCAGGAACTCACCGAGCGGCTGGTCTATTCCCTCGTCAACGAGGGTGCCCAGATTCTCGACGAGGGCATCGCCCAGCGGGCCGGGGACATCGACGTGATCTACATCTACGGGTACGGCTTTCCCCCCTACCGGGGCGGCCCGATGGGGTACGCCGACGAGGTGGGCCTGAAGAACGTGGTCGCCGCCCTGGAGGGGTACGGCCAGACGCCCGCGCCGCTGCTGAAGCGCTTGGCCCAGGAGGGCAAGACCTTCGCGGGGTACGACCGGGAGCGCGGGCAGAGCTGAGCTGCCCCGCCAGGTCCGGGTGAGGGAGAACAGCGGTGACCATGCCTGACATCACAGTGCGCGTCCTGGAGGGCCAAGAGACCGGGATCCTCGACCACGTGGCCCCCGACGTGTTCGACGGCCCGGTGAATCCCGCCTGGACCGCCGAATTCTTCGCAGACCCCCGGCACCATCTGGCGGTGGCTCTGGACGGCGGCGTGGTGGTCGGGATGGCCTCGGCGGTGCATTATCTCCACCCGGACAAGGCGCCGGAGATGTTTATCAACGAGGTCGGCGTGACGGCGACCCATCAGGGCCAGGGGCTGGGACGGCGGCTGATGGAGGTCTTGCTGGCGCACGCCCGAGGCCTGGGGTGTGTCACCGCCTGGGTGCTGACAGAGCCGGAAAATGCCGTGGCCCGCCGGCTCTACACTTCTGTCGGTGGTCTGGAGACTCCCTGTCAGATCATCGTGATTCCGCTCGGTTCCGGCGCTTGACCCAAAATGGCCGGGCTGTCCTGCCCTCTTCTTCCAGACTTGCAAGGAGTCATCCAATGCCCCAAGCTGTCATCGTTTCCACTGCCCGCACCCCCATCGGCAAGGCCTACCGGGGCTACCTCAACGACACCCACGGCTCGGACATGGGCGCGCATGTCGTGACCCACGCGCTGCAACGCGCGGGGGTTGATCCTGCCGAGGTCGAGGACGTGATCATGGGGGCTGGGAACCCCGAGGGCGCGACCGGCTCGAACATCGCCCGGCAGATCGCGCTGCGGGCCGGACTGCCGGTGACCGTTTCCGGCGTGACCGTCAACCGCTTCTGCTCCAGCGGCCTGAACACCATCGCGCTGGCGGCCAACCACATCATGGCCGGGCAGGGCGAGATCATCGTGGCGGGCGGGCTGGAAAGCATCTCTCTGACCCAGAACGAGCACGCCAACAGGTACCGCCTCAAGGGCGAATGGCTGACCGAGCACAAGCCCGCGATCTACATGCCCATGCTGGAAACGGCCGAGGTGGTGGCCGCCCGCTACAAGATCAGCCGCGAGGCGCAAGACGAGTACGCCTACCACTCGCAGATGCGGACGGCGGCGGCGCAGCAGGGCGGGCTGCTCGACCAGGAAATCGTGCCCTTCACCGCCACCATGAAGGTGCAGGACAAGGCGACCGGCGAGATCAGCGACCGCGAGGTCACCCTGACGCGGGACGAGGGCAACCGCCCCGAGACCACGCTGGAGGGCCTCGCCAAGCTCAAGCCGGTGATCGAGGGCGGCTGCGTCACGGCGGGCAACGCCTCGCAGCTCAGCGACGGGGCCTCGGCCTGCGTGGTGATGAGTGACGACCTCGCCCGCGAGCGCGGCCTGGAGCCGCTGGGCATTTTCAGGGGCTTCGCGGTGGCGGGCTGCGAACCCGACGAAATGGGCATCGGGCCGGTATTCGCGGTGCCCAAGCTCCTGAAGCGCCACGGCCTGACGGTCGGCGACATCGGCCTGTGGGAACTCAACGAGGCTTTTGCGGTGCAGGGCCTCTACTGCCGCGACACGCTGGGCATCGACCCCGAGATCTACAACGTGGACGGCGGCTCGATCTCGGTCGGCCACCCCTACGGCATGAGCGGCTCGCGGCTGACGGGACACGCCCTGATCGAGGGCAAGCGCCGGGGCCTCAAGTACGTCGTCGTGACCATGTGCGTGGGCGGCGGCATGGGGGCGGCGGGCCTGTTCGAGGTGCTGTAAGGAGGGAAGTCGCCAGCCGCCAGCGCAAGCCCCCGGTCCCCGTGTGGCCGGGGGTGTTTCTTGCTCATATTAGTTTGATGTTAAACCATTAGACTGGGGCCATGACCTCTTCCCCCCTGATTCCCCACGGCCTGCACCATGTCACCGCCGTGACGGCGAACGCGCAGGCCAATCTCGACTTCTATACCGGTGTGCTGGGCATGCGGCTGGTCAAGCAGACGGTCAACCAGGACGACGTGACGGCCTATCACCTCTTCTTCGCAGATGGGGCGGGGAGTCCGGGGAGCGACCTGACCTTTTTCGAGTGGCCAGTGCCCCCGGAGACGCGCGGGAACAACTCCATCACCCGGACGGGGCTGCGGGTGCCGGAGGGCAGCCTGGACTGGTGGGCCGGGCACCTGCGCGGGCACGGGCTGGAGGTGACCCCGGTCGAGCGTGCGGGCCGTCCCCACCTCGATTTCGCGGACCCCGAGGGCCAGCGCCTCAGCCTGGTGGAGGGCGGGCCGGCGGGCGTGCCGTGGGAGGGCAGCCGGGTCTCCGCGGGGCACCAGATTCTGGGGCTGGGACCCGTGGAGCTGACCCTGCCGGGCCTTTTTCCCACCGAGCGGGTGCTGACGCGCGCCTACGGCCTGCACGCGGCAGGCACCTACCCCGACCCCGAGGACGCTGGGCGAACCATTCACGTCTACGCGATGGGCGAGGGCGGTCCCCACGCCGAACTGCACCTGCGCCTCGACCCCAGCCTGCCCCCGGCCCGCTCCGGGGCAGGCGGTGTTCACCACCTCGCGCTGCGGGTGCAAGACGGCGAGTACCACGCCTGGGCCGATCGCCTGAGCGGCCTGGGCCTGCGCACCAGCGGCGAGGTGGACCGCCACTGGTTTCACTCGGTCTACTACCGCGAACCCCAGGGCATATTGATCGAGCTGGCGACGGATGGCCCCGGCTTCGCGGTGGACGAGGACTCCGCCCATCTGGGCGAGACGCTGGTGCTGGCTCCCTTTCTGGAACCCCGCCGCACCCAGATTGAGGCGGGGCTGACGCCGCTGCGGCGCTGAGTCCAGCGTAGGCGGCGGGTCGGTCAGCCACCTACGTCCGGCAGGGCCAACAGCTCAAAGCCCGTCGCCCGGAGTGCCCGGAAATCCAGGCCCCCGGGACGCGCCAGGGCAAAGGCGAGGGCGGGAGCATCTGAGGATGGCCATGGGCGTTGTGGGTCCAAGGCGTAGAAGTCCAGGCGCTGGGAGATCAGGGCCAGCCGGAGCGTGGCCTGACTCCGGGGGTCTACCACATCTGGCGCCAGGGCCGTCTCCAATAGCAGAGGTGTGTCCAAGTGCCACCAGCCCGGCGCGACGGCCAGCAGGTTCTGCTCTCTATCGCGCACCGTCCAGATCGTCCAAGGGGGCGGTGGCAGAAGCTCCCCCAGGCTTTGCAGGTAGAGCTGCGCGGCGGCTTCCCGCTGGGCAGGCGCGGACGTGGGCGCGAGGTGGACGCCGAACAGGCCCACACTCTTCCCCTGAATCCGTCTCCCCGCCAGCCATGTGCCAGACGGCAAGAAGTCGAACTGTGTCCGGTAGTCCCGCAGCAGCTCGGCTCCCCGTATCCTGGCTTCCGGTGGCGGTACCCGTATCAGACGGTGGAGCTGCCCGTCCCTCACACCAGCACCGGCTCCACGTACTCCCCGTAGACCCGCTTCAAGGTGTCCATCTGCTCGCCCAGCGTCGTGTAGGCGTGGGCGCACTCCAGAAAGGCGGGCATGGTGTTCGCTCCGGTCACGGCGGCGTCGCGCAGGGCAGCCAGGGCGGCTTCTGCCCGCACCGGGTCGCGCTCGCGCCGCACCTGCGCCAGCCGGGCTTCCTGCACCCGCTCGACCTCGGGGTCGATCAGCTGGATGGGCACCTCGACCGCGTCCTGCACGAAGTCGTTCACACCCACGATGATGCGGTCGCCGGTCTCGACCTCGCGCTGGTAGCGGTAGGCGGCCTCCGCCATCTCCAGCTGGAAAAAGCCGTTGTCGATCCCCGCCTCGACCCCGCCCATGTTGCGAATCTGCTCGATGTAGCCCAGCGCGGCGGCCTCGATGTCGCCCGTGAGCTTCTCGACGTAGTAGCTGCCCGCCAGCGGATCGATCACGCCCGCCACGCCCGTTTCAAAAGCGATGATCTGCTGGGTCCGCAGGGCGATGGTCGCGGCCTCCTCGGTGGGCAGGGCCAGCGCCTCGTCGTAGGCGTCGGTGTGCAGGCTCTGGGTGCCGCCCAGCACCGCCGCGAGCGCCTGAATCGCCACCCGCGAGATGTTGTTCAGCGGCTGCTGCGCGGGCAAGGACACTCCGGCCGTCTGCGAGTGCGTCCGCAGCATCCACGACCTCGGATTTTTCGCGCCGTAGCGGTCCCGCATCTGCCGCGCCCAGATGCGCCTCGCGGCGCGCAGCTTGGCGATCTCCTCGAAAAAGTCGTTGTGGATGTCCCAGAAAAACGAGATGCGCGGCGCGAACTCGTCGATGTCCAGCCCCCGCTCCAGCGCCTTTTCCACGTAGTGGAAGCCGTCGGCCAGCGTAAAGGCCAGCTCCTGCACGCCCGTCGCCCCCGCCTCGCGGATGTGGTAGCCGCTCACCGAGATGAAGTTCCACCTCGGCACCACCCGGGGACCCCACTCGAAGGTGTCGATCACCAGCTTCACGCTGGGCGCGGGCGGGTAGATGAACTCCTTTTGCGCGATGAACTCCTTGAGGATGTCGTTCTGGATGGTCCCGCCGATTTTCGTCAGGTCCTTGCCCTGCTTCTGCGCGTTGGCGATGTACATCGCCCAGATCGCGTTCGCCGGGCTGTTGATCGTCATGGAGGTGGTGACCTGCTCGGGGTCGATGCCCTGAAAGAGGATCTCCATGTCTGCCAGGGAACTCACCGCCACCCCGCACTTGCCGACCTCACCCTTACTGAACGGGTGGTCGGAGTCGTAGCCCATCAGGGTGGGCAGGTCAAAGGCGGTGGAGAGGCCCGTTTGCCCGGCCTTCAGCAGCGCGTGGAAGCGCTCGTTGGTCTGCTCGGCGCTGCCGAAGCCCGCGAACATCCGCATGGTCCAGAGTTTGCCCCGGTACACGCTGGACTGCACCCCGCGCGTGTAGGGAAACTCGCCGGGATAGCCCAGGTCGCGCCCTGGGTCCCAGTCCCCCAGGTCGTCGGCCGTGTAGATCGGCTCGGGGTCCAGGTCGGAGAGGTTCTTGAAGTTGTACTTGCGCTCGGGGAACTTCTGGGTGGCGGGCAGGTACACGCTCTGCATCCACTCGTTTTTGGTCTTCATCGGGCAACCTCCGGGGGCGGGGGAGAGGCGGAAACAAACGCTCGTTAGGTGGGAACAGGGTAGCAGAAGGGGCGGGTCGGGGCCGGTACGTTCGGCGCCACGCTCAAGCCCCCTCAAGGCTGCTCTCGGCCCGCGTCCATCTTGGCGGGGCAGGCTGAGCGCATGACGAAGCAGCCGTTGCAGGGCAAAAAAATCGCCATTCTCGCCGCCGACGGGGTAGAGGAGATCGAACTCACCAGCCCCCGCCAGGCCCTCGAGGAGGCCGGGGCGACCGCCGACCTCGTCAGCCTGAAGCCGGGCGAGATTCAGGCCATGAAGGGCGACATCGAGCCGAAGGGCAAATACCCGGTGGACCGGGTGGTCTCGGAGGTGAAGGCCCCGGACTACGACGGCCTGCTGCTCCCCGGCGGCACGGTGAACCCCGACACGCTGCGGCTCGACGGGGCGGCCATGCGCTTCGTGCGCGAGATGTACGACCTGGGCAAGCCCATCGCCGCGATCTGCCACGGCCCCTGGAGCCTTTCCGAGACGGGCATCAGCCAGGGCCTGAGGATGACGAGCTGGCCCAGCCTGAAGCGCGAACTCACCCTCTCGGGCGCCGAATGGGTAGACGAGGAATGCGTGACGGACAAGGGCGTGGTGACCAGCCGCAAGCCGGACGACCTCCCCGCCTTCAACGCCAAGATGATCGAGGAATTCGCGGAAGGGGACCACAGCCGCCGCCGGAAGTGAGGGCGGTCAGCAGGCGGAGAGGCCGGGCGGGGGGCTTTCCCCCTCTCCCGCCCCCGGCCATCTGGCCCATGCCCGGCCCGCGCATGGCGTCCTAACCTGGGGCCGATGCCCGATCCCCTGCCCACGGCCGCCGACCTCGCCGCCTTTTCGCTCGCCGCGCAGCATCCCCTCACGCGGACCTGGGTGGACGACCGGACCCGCCTTGCCCTGCTGGCCGAGGAACACGCCTTCGACCTGCAACTCGCCACCGACCTCGACCTCGCGGCGCAGCGGGCCGACTTTTTGAATGTGGGCCAGCCGCCCGCCGCGTTTCTGAACCGCTGGGCCGAAGTCGGGCCGGACCTGGGGGCCATGCTCTCCATCCGCTTCGAGGGCCTGGACCGTGAGAAGCCCTTTGTGGACGCCAGCGTGACGACGCGGCCGCTGACGCCGGATGACCTCCCCGCCTTGCAGCAGGCGGCCCTGGACGTGTACGGCGCCTTCCAGCCCGGACGGCTGCGGGTCTGGAGCGCCGCGCCGCTGGAGGGATGGACGGCGGCCCTGCCCGGCGCCTCAGCGGACCTGCGCGTGCTCGCCGCGCCCCTGGCGGCCCTGCGGCGGAGGGGGGTCCCGGACGGCCTCACCCTCCGCCCGGCCCGCGACCTGACCCACCACGGGGAGGCGGTGGCGGCCTACGCCGCCGTGGACGCCCGGCACCCGCAGCACGCCGGGCAGGCGCGCGTGATAGAGGAAGACGACCTGCGGGCCTGTATCGAGGCGGGCACGATGTTCGACGTGCTGTGGCGCGGAAGCTGGAGCGGCTACGCGGGCACCCTGCCCGAGACGCAGCTCGGCCTGCCTGCCCAGGTCGTGCAGGAGTTGCTGCTCGCGCCACATGCACGCGGCCACGGCCTCGGGCCGCCTTTGTCCACGCTGCTGGCCCGCGCGCTGCCCGGGGACGAACGGGTGCTGTCCGGCACCATCCACGGTGAGAATCTCGGTGCCCGCCGCGCGGCCCGGAACGCCGGACGGCACGACGTGGGAGGCTGGAGCTGGGTGCCGCTGGCCGAAGCGTGACCCCCACCTGACCCTCCCCCCCGGCTCATCTGCTAAAATCCCCGTTTGGGTATCCCGCCCCATGGGCCAGACCGGACCTGCGGCGGGTTTTTTCATGCACATGAGCTGAGAGCTGAAGGCTGACCGCTGAGAGCTAGCGGCTCCGCGATCAAGGGAGCTGACCTATGGAATACCGCAACATCGCCATCATCGCGCACGTCGACCACGGCAAGACCACGCTGGTGGACGGCCTGCTTAAGCAGACCCTCAAGCTCGGCCACGGCGAGGAGATCGCCGAGCGGGCGATGGACTCCAACGACCTGGAAAAGGAACGCGGCATCACCATTCTCGCCAAGAACACGGCGGTGGAATACAACGGCGTCAAGATCAACATCGTGGACACCCCCGGCCACGCCGACTTCGGCGGCGAGGTCGAGCGCGTGCTGGGCATGGTGGACGGCGCGCTGGTGCTCGTCGACGCCGCCGAGGGGCCGATGCCCCAGACCCGCTTCGTGCTGCGCAAGGCGATCGAACTGGGCCTCAAGCCCATCGTGGTGATCAACAAGATCGACCGCAACGACGCCCGCCCGGAGGAGGTCGTCAACCTGACCTTCGACCTGATGGCCGAACTCGGCGCCAGCGACGACCAGCTCGACTTCCCGATCCTGTACGCCATCGCGCGCGAGGGCAAGGCCTTCCGTGACCTCGACAAGCCGCAAGACGACATGCACGAGCTGTTCGAGATGGTGCTGGAGCAGATTCCCGCGCCCCAGGTCGACCTCGAAGCGCCCTTCCAGATGCTGGTCACCAACCTCGACTACTCCGAGTACCTGGGCCGCATCGTGATGGGCCGGGTGCAGCGCGGCACCGTCAAGAAGGGCGAGTTCGTCCAGCTGATGCACAAGGACGGCACCATGACCAAGAGCCGGGTCGTGCAGCCTTTCACCCACATGGGCCTGCGCCGCATGGAGGTCGATCAGGTGGGGGCCGGGGACATCGTGGCGCTCGCGGGCATCGAGGACGCCCAGATCGGGGAGACGGTGGCCGACCTCGCCGACCCCGAGGCGCTGCCCATCATCACGGTGGACGAGCCGACCGTCTCCATGATCTTTCAGCCCAACACCAGCCCCTTTGCAGGCAAGGAGGGCAAGTACGTCACCTCCCGTCACCTCAACGACCGCCTCAAGCGCGAGGTCATGACCAACGTGTCGCTCAAGGTCGAGGAGATTCGCCCCGACGAGTTCAAGGTCTCGGGCCGCGGCGAGCTGCACCTCTCGATCCTGCTGGAAACCATGCGCCGCGAGGGCTACGAGGTGCAGGTCGGCGCGCCGCAGGTCATCATCCGCGAGATCGACGGCGTGAAGCACGAACCCATCGAGCACCTCGTGATCGACGTGCCTGAGGCCTTTTCCTCCACCGTCATCGGCGTGCTGGGCGCCCGCAAGGGCCAGATGGTGAACATGGAGCCGCAGGGGACCCGCACCCGAGTGGAGTTCAAGATCCCTAGCCGCGCGCTGTTCGGCTTCCGCACCCAGTTTCTGTCCATGACCCAGGGCGAGGGCATCATGAGCCACATCTTCGACGGTTACGCGCCGTGGGCCGGGGACCTCAAGACCCGCCAGAACGGCTCCTTGGTCAGCATGGAAGACGGGGTGGCCTTCGCGTACTCGATCTGGAAGTTGCAGGACCGGGGCGCGTTCTTTATCGACGCCGGGCAGGAGGTCTACGTCGGCATGATCGTCGGTGAGAACGCCCGCGAGCAGGACATGAACGTCAACGTCTGCAAGAACAAGAAGCTGACGAACGTGCGCTCCTCGGGCGCCGACGAGGCCCTAACCCTGATCCCCCCGCGCCGCCTGAGCCTGGAAGACGCGCTGGAGTACATCGCGGACGACGAACTGGTCGAGCTGACCCCCCAGAGCATCCGCCTCCGCAAGAAGGTGCTCAACCCCAGCTTCCGCAAGTAGGCGCCGCGCCGCCCCAGAGGGGTCGGGCGAAGCGGCTTGCACAGCGCGACTTGCACAGCGGTCAAGCCGAGAAGTGACCAGAGAGACCCCCGGGCCACCCCGGGGGGTTTCCCTTGCCCTTCACAGCCCCTGGGGCCAGCGGCGGAAACCGCCTGTCTCCTCTCCCCGTACTGGAACCATGTCTCGCCTCGTCTTGTCCGTCTGGGACCCGCACCGCTGATGTTGCCCGACGCCGTGGCCTGGATCGTGCACCCGCTGGCGGGCCTCGCGCTGGCGCTGTGGGGGTCGGTGATCTTCTCGCGCCGGGGCAGGCACGCCGCCGAGGTGGGGCGGGCCGCCGCCATCCTCGTGCTGCTGGCGGTGCTGGGGGCGGGGTGGGCGGTGCATCCGGCGGCGGGGATGCTGCTGGGGTACCTGGGGTCGCGCGGTTTTCACCGCTGGCAGCGGGACTGGCGGGCGCTGCTGGTGGGGGTGCTGGCCGGACTGGTCTTTCTGGGGCTGGGGGCGACCTGGCTGGTCTTCCCCCTGGTCGTGATGGGCATCGTCTGGTTGACCACGGCCGGATTCACGGCGGGTTCCGGCCGCCGCCCGCAGGCCGTGGCGGCTCCCACCTCGCCCCCGCCGCTGCCCGAGCAGGCGGGCGGCTTCCCCGTGGGCAGTTTCGGGAACTGGGCTGGCCCCGCCGGGGCCTATGCCGAGCGCCGGGAAGCGCGGCGGCAGGCCAGGCGGGCGAGAAAGCTCAGCAAGCGGCAGCGGGAAGCGGCTGACCTGGCCCCGCTTCCTCCCCCCCCAGCTCCGGCTCCGGCCTTGCCCCCAGCCGCCTCCACGCTGGCCGCCTATGTCCGCGACGACCGCCTGCCCGGCGAGGCCCGCGCGCAACTCGCGGCGCTTGACCTGCGGACCCGCGAGGCCCTGACCCATCTGGAAGCCCTGGGCCAGCAGGGCAGCGAGGCGGCGTACCTCGCCCGCGCCGTCCGCGAGGAGTACGCGCCGGGGGCAGTGCGCGCCTACCTCAAGCTGCCGCCCACCCTGGCCAGCACCCAGCCGCTGGAGGGGGGCAAGACCGGCCGCGACCTGCTGCGCGAGCAGCTCGACCTGCTCTTGAACGCCGTGCAGGATATCCTGGGCACCGCGCTGCGCTCGGGCGGCCAGGACCTGCTGACCCACCAGCGCTTTCTGGAGGAGAAGTTCCGCAAGCCGAGGGGCGATCTGGAGGTGTAGCGGGTGCGGGGACGCCCTCCCGCTTTCAGGGCCGCGTCACGCCGCCTGAGTACCCTGCCGTATGAACTTGAGAACGGTGGGCGTTTCCGGTGGGCTGATGCTGGTGTCCCTGGCGGGCGCCTCTTCCCTGGTGGAACAGAGGCAGGCTGCTCTGGAGGCCACGCGCCTTCATGCCGAAGTCTTCCCGAAGCACCTAGAGCGCTGCTTGGACGTTGGCGCAGAGTCGCATACGGACGTGGTGGCCTTTCCGGCTGGCCGGGCCGACCGGGTATACATCTATGGGTATAACCGGGGCCGGGCCTACCTGATTCGCGGGGGTCAGGCCCGGCTCGTCTGGTGCGGCGAAAGGTTGCTGCCAGAGCGCCGGGCGGCAGCGTCGGCCTTCCGGGGAAACGCCGCCCGCGCCCTGTCTTTCCCCTTTCGCACAGCAGCCGGGGCCTTGCCCGTCGAGCGCGGTGAGATGGACATTTTTCGGAGTTTCGCAGGGCGGCTGAGCACCCTGCGGATGAGCCGGACGGGCGAGATCGTCTGTTCTCAGAACCATTTCGAGGAGGGGGAGCTGCGGACCGCCTTCCAACTTGACGCCCGCGACATCTGCTCCTGAAGGGCAGCTCTGGTGGCCTGCCTATGTGGACGGGGGTCACCCGCCCCTTGGTTTCTTAAGATTCGCTCTCTATCCTGACCTCTGGACTCCGGATGATGACCAGACCCCTGCCTACCGCCTCCGCCGCTGCCACCGCCCCCCACGCCGACCTTCATGCCGCGTCTCTGCTGCTGGCTGCCGAGGCCGTGCTGGCGCACCTGCATCCGCGCGCGCCGCTGCGTGTGGCCGGGGTGACGCTGGACGCGCCCGGCGTGAGCTATCCCCTCGACCCCGACCCTCAGGCGCTCGCCGCCCACCGGGGCCTGCGCGAGGACGTGGTGTTGGTGGCCCTGGCCCGCACGGCGATGGCCCGGTTGCTGAGTGTGGCCCTCCCGGAGGCCGAGGCGGCTGCGCGCAATCCCCGGCGTCTTCTCGCCGCTGCCGTGACCGACCCTGAGGAGCTGGAAGTCCTGGACGCGCAGCTCACGGTGCTGGAAGCCCGCGCCCGCGCCCTGCTGCGCCGTTCCTGGGCCGAGGTGGAGGTCGTGGCGGCGGGCCTGCGCGAGTACGGCCAGCTTGACCCGCAGGCGGTCGCCCACCGCATCGCCTGCGCCCAGGGCATCCGGGGCACCCTGCTGAACTGAGCGCCTGGCCCACGTCGGCCGCGTTGCCAGTCCAGCGCCCAGGCCAGCGGGCTTTCACGGAATCCTCAGCTCCGGCTGGGGCCGGTCAGGTCGGGGCCAAGGGCAGAAGCGTCCCAGCGCCGTTCTGCGCTCCACTCCGGCAATCCCACCTGAACCTGTCGGATTTGTGGCCTAATCCTTATTTAGGGAGGCGGGTCACGGTCGTGGGGCGGCCTCACGCGCACGCTGCACGCAGGAGGTCACCCATGAACGACAGCAACATGCAGGGCAGCGTCGTCAGCCGCTGTGACGCCACCACCTGCCGTTACAACGAGCAGGAGCAGTGCATGGCCGGGCAGATCGAGGTCAGTCTCAGCGGGCAGATGGCCCAGTGCCTCACGTTCAGCCCGGAAGACGGACTGGGCGACACGGACAGCCAGCGGCCCAGCACCTGATTCACCGGGTGATCCCAGGGGCGGACCCGCACGTCGAGGCGGGTCCGCCCCTGCCCGTCCCGCTACAGCACCAGCACGCCGTGGTGCTTGGCCTTTTCCTGCGGCTCGACATGAATGGTGACCGCCGAGCCGGCGATCTGCTCGTGGATGGCGTCTTCCAGGCGGTCACAGATGGTGTGCGCCTGCTGCACGGTCATGGTTCCCGGCACGACGAGGTGAAACTCGACAAAGGTCACGCGGCCCGCGTGCCGGGTTCTCAGGTCGTGCATCTCCAGGGCGCCCTCGGCGTGTTCGCTCATGGCCTGACGGATGCGGGTCTCGGTCTGGGGGTCTACCCCCGCGTCCATCAGGCCGCCCACGCTCTCGCGGACCAGCCCCCAGCCGCTCCAGAGGATGTTCACGGCGACCAGCAGCGCCAGCGCCGGATCGAGCCAGTGCAGCCCCGTGAGGCTGGCCAGCAGCACCCCGGCCAGCACCCCCACGCTGGTAAACACGTCGGTCAACACGTGCCGGCCGTCGGCGAGCAGCGCGGGCGAACGCGCCAGCCGCCCCACCCGCAGCAGCACGCTCGCCCAGATGCCGTTGAGCACGGTCGCCCCCAGGTTGATCGCCAGGCCCGGCAGCGGCGCCTCGACTGGGCGCGGGCTTTGCAGGGCGGGCAGGGCCTCGCGCGCGATGCTGATCGCCGCCAGCACGATCAAGACGCCCTCGGCCACCGCGCTGAAATACTCGGCCTTGGAGTGTCCGTAGGGGTGGTTCGCGTCGGCAGGCCGGGCCGCCACCCGCAGGGCGATCAGGGCGGCGACGGCGGCCGCCACGTTGATCACGCTCTCCAGCGCGTCCGAATACAGCGCCACGCTGCCGGTCAAGAGGTACGCCAAAAATTTGAGGCCCAGCACGGCGGCGGCCACCACCACGCTGCCCAGGGCAATCCTTGCCGTGCCGTCCATGGGGATGAGGCTAACAGGGTTAGGCACGGCAAAAGCCGCCACCCGGCCAGGAACAGCGCGGCGCTGGCGCAGGACCGAGGTCGGCAGGCCAGGAAGGGCGAGGCTCGCCGGGGCGCTGGCGGCCCCTCCCTCCGGCCCGGCCGCTCCGTTACGCCTGCAACGTAACCCCCCCTGCTAGAATCGTTCGGTGACTCTCGCGCCGGACCTGCCCGATTCCCCTTTGCTCGCCCAGCTCAACCCCAACCAGGCCCAGGCTGCCGACCACTACACCGGCCCGGCGCTGGTGATCGCGGGGGCGGGCAGCGGCAAGACGCGCACGCTGGTCTACCGCATCGCCCACCTCGCCCAGCACTACGGGGTGGACCCGGGCGAGATCCTGGCGGTGACCTTTACCAACAAGGCCGCCGCCGAGATGCGCGAGCGGGCGCGGCACCTGATTCCCGGCGCCGACCGGCTGTGGATGAGCACCTTCCACTCGGCAGGCGTCCGCATCCTGCGGGCCTACGGCGAGCATATCGGGCTGCGGCGGGGCTTTGTCATCTACGACGACGACGACCAGCTCGACATCCTCAAGGAGATCATGGGGTCCATTCCCGGCATCGGGCCGGACACCAATCCGCGCGTGCTGCGCGGCATCCTCGACCGCGCCAAGAGCAACCTGCTGACGCCCGCCGACCTGGGCCGCAGCCCCGAGCCGTTTATCAGCGGCCTGCCGCGCGAGGCCGCCGCCGAGATGTACCGCCGCTACGAGGCCCGCAAGAAGGGCCAGAACGCCATCGACTTCGGGGACCTGATCACCGAGACGGTGCGCCTCTTCCGCGAGGTGCCGGGGGTGCTCGGCCGGGTGCAGGACCGTGCCAGGTTCATCCACGTGGACGAGTACCAGGACACCAACAAGGCGCAGTACGAGCTGACGCGGCTGCTGGCCAGCCGGGACCGGAACCTGCTGGTGGTGGGGGACCCCGACCAGTGTCTCCCGCCCGGCACCCCGGTCTGCACCCCGAATGGAGAGCGGCCCATCGAGGAGATCGCCGAGGGGGACTTCGTGTGCGGCACGGGTGGGGACGAGAGCCTGGTTCCGGCCCGCGTCACGCACGTCAAACGCGGACACTCGGCGGGGCCGCTCTGGAACGTCACAGCCGGGGGGCGCGCCCTGCGCGGCACTCCCCACCACGTCGTCCTGGCCCGGCACGAGCCGATGGCCGGGCAGTGGTACGTCTCCCTGATGTACCGCGAGGACCGGGGTTACCGCCTGGGCCTGACGGTGGGTGCCCTGACGGTGGGTGCTGGGCAGAACGCCGAGGGCGAGACCGACGACGGCTACCGGGTCCGGCTCAACCAAGAAAACGGGGACAAGGTGTGGGTGCTGCGCGTCTGCGAGTCCCGCGCCGACGCCGCGTACTGGGAAGCGCTGTACACCGCCCGCTACGGCCTGCCGACCGCCCTCTTCCACGGGGTGGGCCGGAATCTGGCGATGGGCGAAGCGCAGCCCGCGCGCCTTTTTTCCGAGCTGGATACGGTAGGCGCGGCGCGGCGGCTGATGGCCGACCTGCACCTCCACCCCGAGTTTCCGCACCATCGCCCGCAAAACGGGGCGCGCCGCCAGAGCGTGAACCTGGTGATGTACCAGGATTTCCGGCATGGCCTGGTGGGCTACCACCGCATCCAGTGGAGCAGCAACCGCGCGGACATCGCCCAGCAGCTGCTGGACGCCGGGCATCCCGTTCGGGACGACGGCAAGGGCGGCTTCCGCCTGGAAGTCAGCCGCAAGGACTACGCTCAGGCTCTGACCGAGGCCCAGCAGATCGCCCGCGACGGTGGACTGGAACTTCAGCGCAAGGCCGTGGTGGGCGGCCGCATGTACGCTTTCCTGCCGCTCTCCCACCTGCACCCCGGCATGAAGATGCTCGCCCAGGAGGCGGGGAGGCTGCGCGAGGTCAGCGTGGAGGCTGTCTCGCAAGAAGCTTACGGCGGCCCCGTCTACGACCTGACCGTCTCGCCCACCCATACCTACGTGGCGGGCGGGCTGCTCGTCCACAACAGCATCTACAAGTTCCGCGGCGCCGATATCCAGAACATCCTCGACTTTCAAAAGGACTACCCCGACGCCCGGGTCTACATGCTGGAGCACAACTACCGCTCCAGCGCCCGCGTCCTGGGCCTCGCCAACCGGCTGATCGAGAACAACGCCGAGCGGCTCGACAAGACCTTGAAGGCGGTCAAGGCGGACGGCCACCCGGTTTTCTTCCACCGGGCGACCGACCACCGCTCGGAGGGAGATTTCGTGGCCGAGTGGATCACTCGGCTGCACGGCGAGGGGATGCCCTTCACCGACATGGCGATCCTGTACCGCACCAACGCCCAGTCGCGCGTCCTGGAAGAGTCGCTGCGGCGGGTGCAGATTCCGGCCAAGATCGTGGGCGGCGTGGGCTTCTACGACCGGCGCGAGATCCGGGACGTGCTCGCCTACGCCCGCCTCGCCCTCAACCCCGACGACGACGTGGCGCTGCGCCGCATCATCGGGCGGCCCCGGCGCGGCATCGGGGACACGGCCCTCGAACGGCTGATGGAGTGGGCGCGGGTCAACGGCACATCCATCCTGACCGCCTGTGCCCAGGCCCAGGAGCAGAACATTCTCGACCGGGGCGCGCAAAAGGCCACCGAGTTCGCGGGGCTGATCGCGGCGATGAGCGACGCCGCCGACCTCTACCCGCCGGGCGGCTTCCTGCGCTTCGTGATCGAGACCAGCGGGTACCTCGACCTGCTGCGCCAGGAAGGGCAGGAGGGCCAGGTGCGCATGGAGAACCTCGAGGAACTCGTCAGCGCCGCCGAGGAGTGGTCGCAGACGAACGAGGGCACCATTCACGATTTCCTCGACGACGCCGCGCTGCTCTCCAGCGTGGACGACATGCGCGCGAAGCAGGAGAACAAGGGCGTGCCGGAAGAGGCCGTCATCCTGATGACCCTGCACAACGCCAAGGGCCTGGAGTTCCCGGTGGTGTTTATCGTGGGCACCGAAGAGGGGTTGCTGCCCAGCCGCAACGCGCTGACCGAGGGCGAGAGCGGCATCGAGGAAGAGCGGCGGCTCTTTTACGTGGGCATCACCCGGGCGATGGAGCGGCTCTTTCTGACCGCCGCGCAAAACCGGATGCAGTACGGCAAGACCAACGCGACCGAGGACAGCCGTTTTCTGGAGGAGATCGAGGGCGGCTTCGACGCGGTGGACCCCTACGGGCAGGTCATCGACTACCGCACCAAAAGCTGGAAGGACTACCGCCCCACCGTGCCCGCGCGCGCAAACGCCGTGAAGAACACCAGCCCCATGACCTCGGAGATGGCTTACCGGGGCGGCGAGAAGGTCACCCACCCCAAGTTCGGGGAGGGGCAGGTGCTCGCGGTGGCGGGCGTGGGCGACCGCCAGGAGGTCACGGTGCATTTCGCCTCGGCAGGCACCAAGAAACTGCTGGTGAAATTCGCCAACCTCACCAAGCTGTAGGCCTCACTCGCGGTTGACGATGTGGCGCAATGTGCCGGGGGGTGTACCGAGAAGCTGATGGGCCGCCAGCGGATGCACCGGCCTGCTCGCCAGCTCGGTCAAGGGAATCCAGTCGCAGGGAAAGGAGGTCTGGTCGAGCACGGCAAACGGCCCGGCGGGAAGTTCCGCTGGGGCTTCCATGCGGAAATAAAAGCCGATCTCATGCTGACGGGCCGCCCCCACCCCGAAAAAGGACTCGACAATGCCGGCGAGGTGCAGCGGCCCCGGCTCCAGCCCGGTTTCCTCGGTCCATTCGCGGGCGGCGCCGGAGGCCGCGTCCTCGCCCACCGCGAGGGCGCCGCCCGGCAGGTACCAGAACGGCAGCCCCGGCTCGGAGGTCGCCAGCAGTTTTCCGTCCCGCACGCAGAGGATGGCGACGCGCACACTGAACTTCACGCCGCCCAGGGGCAATCGGATATCGGTCATGGGGAAGCAGTCTGGCGTCTGCACCGGCTCTGACGCACCCAGCCAGATGGCGGAGGATCACCAGACCCCTTCACAGCTGGCCGAAAACGTCTGGAGGGGAAGCCCGAACAGCGTCAACGCCTGCACCGTACCCCGGTAATGCTGGCGGCTGACGAAGGGAAGCTCGCCGCAGTCGCCCTCTCCCCCCTCCGGTACGACGCGCACGACGCGCAGACGCAGAATCAGGATTCTCTGCGCCGGGTTATCCAGCAGGTTGAAGGTTTCGCGCAGGGCGTGGCGGGCGAACACGTGCCCGTCGGCGCTCAGTCCGGCGGGGATGGTCGGCACGAGGACGGGAGCGAACGCACCTGCCAGCAGCAGGGCCAAAGCCAGGGCGAGGGGGCGCGGGGGGGTCATGGCCGCCAGCGTGCAGGAAAGTGGCGGCGGGCGCATCCCGCTTCAGGTGGACTCCGGCTCGCCCTGCGCCTCTGCCCGCACGCTCGGGTCGGGGTCCTGGCGTAGCGGCCCACGCAGGGCTTCCGGCAGATCTGCCCTCCCGGCCACCGCCAGCCGCACTCCCTCGTCGGGGTCGGCGGCCAGGGCGGGCCACAGGGCAGTGGGCAGGGCCGGGTGACGGGCGGCGGCGCGGCGGACGCCGGGGTTGGGGTCGGCGGCGAGCCGGGCCAGCGCGTCTTCTCCCGGCACTTCGGCGTAGGCGACCGCGCGGCGCACCTCGGGGTCGGGGTCGGCGGCGAGCTGCCAGAGCCGCTCCGGGCCGAGGTCGGGCCGCACCGCCAGGATGGTGCGCACAGCCGCGTCGGGGTCCGCGAGCAGCACGTCCAGCACCCCCGGCGCGAGGCCCTCGGCGCTGGCGACGTGCAGGCGGATGTCCTGCTCGGGGGCGCGGGCCAGGGCCAGCACGGCGGCTTCGGGCAGGTCGTTGCGCTCCAGCACGGCGCGGCGCACGGTCTCGGAATCGCCCCCGGCCAGGCGGGCCAGCAGCTCGGGGGGCACGCCGGGGCGGCGGGCCAGGGCGGCGCGGACCTCGTCCTCGGCGTCGTGTTCGGCGCGGGCCAGCCAGGCGGCGGGCACGCTCCAGGCTTGCAGGGCGGCGGCGCGCACGGTGGGGTGCTCGCTGACCGCGAGCCACTCGCGCACGTCTCGGGGCAGGTCCACCCGGCGGGCCAGGGTCGCCAGCACGTCCGGGTCGTCGCCCTGCGCCAGGGTCAACATGCAGTCGAGCGGCAGGTCGAGGCGCCGGGCCACCGAGGCGCGCACCGTGCCGTGGGCGTCTTCCACCAGGGTCCGCAGCACGTCTCCCGGCAGGTCGGGCCGGGCGGCGACGGCCCGCCGCACGTCGTAGTCGTCGTCTCCCGCGAGCTGACGCAGCAGCGCTTCGGGGAGGTCCGGGCGCCGGGCGACCGCCTCGCGCACCTGCCAGCCCGCGTCCTGCGCCAGCGCCTGAATGCGGCCCTCACCCAGACCGGGCCGCGCGGCCAGCGCCGTCCGCACGCTGAAATCCTCGTGGCGCAGCGCGCCGTCCACCACCCAGCCCGGCGCCTGCGGCAGCGCGAGCAGGGCCGTGACCCCCTCGGCCGGAAAGGCGCCCAGCAGGTTCGGGCGCGCCAGGCGCATCAGCGGCAGGCCGGGATTCTCCAGCACCTCGGCGGCAAAGGCCGGGGCCAGCAGCCCCAGCACCTCCACCGGCGTGTTGGGGTGCCGCGCCACCGCCGCCCGCACCCGCGCGTCGGGGTGGCCGCTGAGGGCCGCCAGGGTATCGGCCGTCGCCCTCGGAGCGCCCGCCGCCTCCAGCGCCGCCTCCACGTCCAGCGTGGTCAGGGTCCGCAGCCCAGGTTCGGAAAAGGTCATGGGTCAGATGATGCCAGACCCGTCCGGGTGCGGAGGGGGGCCGCCGGTGTGCCACGATGCCCCCATGAGGCTCGCCATCCTGACCGACGTTCACGGCAACCGCTTTGCGCTGGAGGCGGTGCTCGAAGACCTGCGGGGCCAGGCGCCGGACGCGGTCCACAACCTCGGTGATACCGTCTGGAACGGGGCCGACCCCGCCGGGGCCTGGGCCTTGCAGCGCAAGCACGCGCCGCCCAGCGTGCGCGGCAACACCGACGAGTTCCTGCTCGCGGACCCCGCCCGGCTGGACCCGGAGACCCGGAGCCACCGCGCTTTCCTGGAGCGCGAGCTGGGCGGCATTCCCCCCGAACTCGCCGCCCTCCCGCTAACCGCCCCCGCTGGGAACGGGGAGGTGCTGCTCGCGCACGGCAGCCTGGTGGACGCGTGGCAGGCCCTCTTTCACCTCTCCGGCGAGGAGAGGGCGGCGCAGGTGCGGGCGTGGCCGGGCGCGCGGGTCGTCGTGGTGGGGCACACCCACACCGAGGGCCTGTTCACGCAGGGCGGGGTGACCTTCGTCAACGCCGGGGCCGTCTCGCGGCAAAAGGACGGCGACCCCACCGCCCGCTGGGTGCTGCTCGAACGCCGCGCCGGGGTCTGGAACGTGACCTTCCGCCGCGTGCCCTACGACGTGGAGGGGGCCGCCCGCTGGGCGGCGAAGCACCTGCCGGACGGCGCGCAGGAGGCGCGGGTGCTGCGAACCGGGTTCAGGAACTGATCCCGTGCCTGCGGGCCGCCCCCGCTGCGCGCACCCTCCTCAGCGGTTGAGCAGCTTGAAGGCGTGGTCGTTTTTCGTCCAGCCCGAGTTCAGGGCGTGGGTGATCCAGATCAGGGCCAGCGGCTCCAGCAGGCGGCTCTGGGTGATGTCGCCCAGGTCCACCACGCCCCAGCCGACGCTCTCCAGCAAGCGCGTCACGTCCGCTTTGGCCCCGGCATCGTTGCCGGCGATGAACATGTCCGGCTCGCCCCCGGTGAAGCCGCGCGGGTCGAGCATCGCCCCGGCGGTGACGCTGTTGAGCGCCTTGACCACCCGCGCCCCCGGAAGCCAGCCCTGCACCTGCTCGCCGCCCGAGGTGCTGAAGCCCAGGGCCAGGGCGGGTTTGCCCTCCGAGAAGTCCAGCGGATTGGTGATGTCCACCACGACCTTGCCCTCCAGGTTCTCCCGTCCAGCCAGGTGCAGCGCCTCCCGCGTGCCCTCCCACTTCGTCGCCAGCAGCACCAGTTCCCCGAACGCGGCGGCTTCGGCGTTGGACGCGGCCCTCACCCCGGGATAGGTCCGCACGAACGCCTCCAGTTTGGCCGGATCGCGGGTGCCGATCATGGCCCCGTGTCCCAGCCGCACCAGACCGGCGGCGAGCTGCTGACCGACCATCCCCGAACCGATCACGCCGAAGTTCATGCCCGAGTGTTCGCCCGCGCCGGGCCGGGGATTGTGAGCTTCCCGTCTACTCCTCCAGCCGCAGCACGTCCCCGAAGGGAAAGCCCTCGTTCTCCAGCCCGCCGGGCGGCACCACCCAGAGGGTCGGCATGGCGGGCGCCTCTGCTGGAAAGTCGCCGTAGCCGTCGCTGAGGTAGATCAGCACGTCGGGTTCGTGATCCTGCGCCAGCGCAAAGATCGGCCGGAAGTCGGTCCCGCCGCCGCCCTGCGGGTCGGGAATGGCGTCGCCGGGGCGCAGGTCATAGGGGCCGTACGCCTCGGTGTCGGCGTAGTAGAGGATCGCCCGCACGTGTGGGTAGGCACCCAGCACCCCCTGCACCTCGCCCACCAGCGCCCGCACCGCCGCGTCGTCCACGCTGCCGGAGGTGTCCACCGCGATGAGGGCGGTCAGCGACTCGTCGTCCAGCGCCTCCAGGTACAGCCCGCGCCCCACGAAGCGGCGGTCGAAGCCTCCGAAATCCACCGGCGTCCGGGCCAGAAAGCGCCACAGCTGCGCCCGCCAGTCCAGCCGCGCGGGGGCCAGCCGCGCGAGTTCGCGGTGCATCCCCAGCGGGTCGTGGCCGTGCTCGCCGCCCATGGCCTCCACGCTGCGGGCCTGGGCCAGCGCCTGCTGCCACTGCCGCGAGGCGCTCTGCCCCGGTTTGCTGCCCTTTGGCGGCGCGTCGGAGGGAGGGCCGTCGAGCAGGTCGTCCGCATCCTCGTCGCCCTCTCCGTCCTCCTGGCCCTCGGTGGCGGTGTAGACCTCCTCCACGCTGAGCTTCTCCAGGTGGTCGTCGCGCACCGCCCCCGGCGGCAGCGGCAGTCCGGCGGCGGCGACCATCCCGTTCACGATGGTGTCGGCGGCCCGGTTCCAGCGCCTGCGCTCACGTGGCCCCCGGCGCTCCACGTGCGAGAGCGCCGCGTGCAAGACCTCGTGCAGCAGCAGGCCGTCGAGCACGTCGGGCGGCAGGCTGGCCGCCACTTCCGGGTTCACGTACACCCGTTCGCCGTCGGTGCTCGCCGCCGCCACCTCGCGCGAGGGCACGAATTCGGCGTGCAGCAGCAGCGTGGCGAAGAAAGCCGACTTGCCGCGCAGGCGCAGGCGCGAGCCGGAGACGAGGCGCTGGAGGTCGGGGGAGGTCATGGGCGGCACCGGAGGCGGGAGGCGGTGCGCGGTGCGCGGGAAACACCAACCGCGTTCTGCGTCCCGCGCACCGCTCTCCTCATTCCCCCTCCGCCAGCGCCAGCGTTCCCGCCACCAGCGCCGCCAGCCGCTCGTCGCGGGTCAGCAGCCCGGCCAGCTCGCCGAGTTGCCCGATGGCCTGGAACTTGCTGACCAGCGTGGCGACGTACAGTTGCAGCCACTCCGGCCCGGCGGCGTCGGCCAGCCAGGTAAAGGCGTGAAACGCCTCGTCCGCATCTCCCGCGCGGGCGGCCAGCCCCACGACGGCGGCGTAGCGGACGCTGGGTTCGCCCGGCAGCCTCAGCCCCGCGCCCTGCCCGCGCAGCACCAGCCCGAGGTCGGGAAGCTGCTCGTAGAGCCGCACAAAGGCGCTGAACTCCGCCCCGGCGGCCTCCCCGATGGCGGGGGCCACGTCCAGCCCGGCGCGGTGCAGCTGCGAGGCCATCTCCCAGGCGCGCGGGCTGGGCCAGGCGGGCTGCGCGGGGTCGAGGCGGTGCAGCAGCTCGGGGCGGAAGGTCAGGAAAGCGATCACGTGCTCGTGCAGCCCGCGCCCCAGCGCATACGCGCGCCACGAGTCGAAGTCGGGCCGCACGCTGAGGTGCAGAAAGCGGTTGGCGAGCGGCGCGGGCATGTCGAAGACGCTGGCGCGGTCCTCCTTGCGGTTTCCGGCGGCCCACACGAACCAGCCCTCCGGCAGTTCGTAGCTCCCCACCCGGCGGTCGAGGATGAGCTGCTGCGCCATGCCCTGCATGGTGGGCGGCGCCATGTTCACCTCGTCCAGAAAGAGAATGCCCCTTCCGGAGCGCGGCAGGAACTCGGGCGGGTACCATTTGCTCACGCCCCCGCCCTGGCCGTCCGCCTCGGGCACGGGCAGGCCGCGCAGGTCGGTCGGCGCGAGCTGCGAGAGGCGCACGTCCACGAAGCCCAGGGCGTGCCGCTGGGCCACCTGCGCGACCACGCTGCTCTTGCCCACGCCGGGCGGTCCCCAGATCATCGTCGAGAGCTTGAGGTCCCCGCCGATCAGGGCCGAGAGGTAGCTTTGCAGGTCGCTGGGGGTCAGGCTCACGCCTCAAGGGTAGCGCCTGGGAGCAGGCGGGTTTTGCAAAGCGGGCAGGTCCGCTCCCAGCCGCCCGCCGAGTTCCGCCGCCGAATACGCCCGCGAAGGCAGCCGCAGCAACTTCAGCCCCGCCGACCGGAAGGCCACGTCCTTGACCGCGTCGCGGTGCTGTTGCTTCTCGCTGCCGTGGGAAGCCCCGTCGAGTTCGAGGGCCAGCACCGGGCGGAAAGCCTCGGCGGCGTTCACGATCAGGAAGTCCACGTGTTTGTCACGCAGGCGGGCATAGACCGCACCCCGCTGCGCCTCGGCCCTGATGCGAAAGAGGTCGTTCAGGCGCACGTTTGGAAAGACCCGGTAGGGTGTTCCCGCCAGCACCTCTTCCAGCACGCCGAAAAAAGCGTTCTCGTCGCGGCTGAAAAAGTAGCGTTTGACCTCTACCGGCAGGGCGTCGGGGACGGTGCTATTGGTCGGTTCCGGGACAGCAGCGGGTTTTTCCTTGACTCCGAACAGACTGGCGAGACAACCGAGGGGGGACATGGGCCGGAGCTTAGCGGGCGGCGCTTTCCTGCGTGGCTGCACATCCGTGACTTTGGCTGACCTGCGTACAAGTGCGCCCGCATAAACTGTGCTCAGCCCCGAGCGCATCGTCGCCGCCCGCTATACTTTGACCCAGTTCAAAGTTCTGGGTTCCCACGCCCTGCCCCACACCCCCAGGAGACCGCCTTGCTGCCGCTCGAACACAAAATCCTGTTCTTTCTCTTCGCCCTGATCGCCGGACTGTACGGCCTGTGGGGCTTTTACCGCCTTTACCTGCGCGTCAAGCGGGGTGCCCCCGCCTCCGAGGTCCGCTGGAACGAGCTGGGGTCGCGGCTGTGGTACGCCGTCAAGACCTCGCTGACCCAGGAGCGGACCTTCCGCCGCCGCCCGTGGGTGAGTGCGCTGCACAGCCTGATTTTCTACGGGTTCGTGTACTACCTGCTGGTCAACGTGGTGGACGGCCTCGAAGGCTTCTTTCCCTTCCACATCTACTCGGACAGCTTCCTGGGAGCTGCCTACAACCTGCTCGCCGACGTGCTGAGCTTCCTGGTGCTGGTCGGCGTGGTGAGCCTGGTGGTCCGGCGGCTCTTTCATCCCAGCAAACGCGACTTCCGCTTCACCGAAAAGACGCTGCTGCACCCCCTGCTGAAGCGCAACTTCATCCAGCGCGACAGCCTGATCGTCTCGGGCTTCATCTTCTTCCACGTGGGCAGCCGCATCCTGGGCAACGCCGCCAAGATGGTCGAGGAAGCCCGCGACCTGGGCCGCTACGACGCCTTCCAGCCGATCTCGTCGGCGCTGGGGTCGGCGCTGTTCGGGGGCCTGAGCGACTCGGCCATTCAGGGCTGGCGCGTCTTCGGGTACTGGGGGGCGCTGGGCAGCGTGCTGGCGTTCCTGGCCTACTTCCCCTACACCAAGCACATCCATATCTTCATGGCGCCCCTCAACTACGCCCTCAAGCGCCCGGTTGGCTCCGGCGTGCTGCCCCCGATGAAGGGGCTGGAAGAGGCGATGGAAGCCGAAGAACCCCGGCTGGGCGCCGAGAAACTCGAGGACCTGGAATGGCCCCGGCTCCTCGACGCCTACGCCTGCATCCAGTGCAACCGCTGCCAGGACGTGTGCCCGGCGAACGCCACCGGCAAGGCGCTGTCGCCCGCCGCGCTGGAGATCAACAAGCGCATGGAGCTGAACGTGCTGACCTCGGGCGGCGGTGGGAGCCTGCTGGCCGGAGGAGGCCCGACCACGCTGGGTTTGGCCGCGCAGAGCCTCGCGGCTCCGGCGGGCGCGCCGCACCCCAGCCCTTTTACCCTGCGCCCCACCGCTTTCGAGTCGGGGGCCTCCACCGCCCACCCCCTGCTGGAATTCGCCATCAACGAGGAGTCGGTGTGGGCCTGCACGACCTGCGGCGCGTGCATGCAGGTCTGCCCGGTACAAGACGAGCAGATGCTCGACATCATCGACATCCGCCGCCATCAGGTGATGGTCGCGGGCGAGTTCCCGCCGCAGCTTCAGACCGCCTTCCGCGGCATGGAACGTGCCAGCAACCCCTGGGGCATCTCGCGCGACAAGCGCCTGGAGTGGGCCGAGGGGCTGAAGGTGCCCACCATCGACGAGAACCCCGAACCCGACGTGATCTACTGGGTGGGCTGCGCGGCGAGTTACGACCCCGGCGCGCAGAAGGTGGCCCGGTCCTTCGTGCAACTGCTGGACAAGGCGGGCGTGAACTACGCCGTCCTGGGCAAGAAGGAGGCCTGCACGGGCGACTCGGCCCGCCGCTCGGGCAACGAGTTCCTGTACCAGACGCTCGCCCAGGAAAACGTCGAGACGCTCAACTCGGTCCGGCCCAAACTGATCGTCGCCACCTGCCCGCACTGCATGAACGCCATCGGCCACGAGTACAAGCAGCTCGGCGGACACTACCGGACCATCCACCACACCGAGTACCTGGAGACGCTGGTGGCGGCGGGCAAGCTGCCGCTGGCGCAGCTTGAGCAGTCGGTCACCTACCACGATCCCTGCTATCTGGGCCGCCACAACGGCGTGTACGACGCGCCGCGCACCCTGATTACCCAGATGGCCGGGCAGGTGCTGGAGCTGGAGCGCAGCCGCGACAATTCGTTCTGCTGCGGCGCGGGCGGTGCCCAGTTCTGGAAGGAGGAGGAGGAGGGCCGCGAGCGCGTCTCCGACAACCGCTTCCGCGAGATTCAGGCCCGGCTCGACGGGGCCGCGCAGGCTTCTGCCGAGTACCAGCAGACCGGCAAGGTCGTGGCGGTGGGCTGCCCCTTTTGCAAGTCGATGATGAACTCGACGCCCGAAAAGGCGGGGCGCGACGACATCGTGGTGAGGGACGTGGCCGAGCTGATGCTCGAAAGCGTGCAGCGCGCGACCGGCGAGTGGGTGGCCCCGGCCGAGGCGCCGGACAGCACGCTGGAAGAGTCTGCCGTGCCCGTCGTTCCCAACGCGGAGCTGCCGATGCACCGCACCGGGGAGACGCCCGCCGCCGACGCCGACCCGGACGTGCTGGGCCAGACCAGCGCCGAGGTGATCAACGCTCAGCCGGGCAGCCCCCTCGCCAACGCCCACACCCAGCCGGAAGCCCAGGCCGCCGCACCCAGCCCGGTTACGTCCTCCTCGGCCGATTCGTCGCCGCGCAAAAGCTGGAAGCCCCGGGGTGGGGGAGACGACGTGGCGCAGGCACAGGCGCAGGCGGCCCCGGTGGCCGAGGCGCCCGCTGCGTCTGCCCCGGCCCGCAAAAGCTGGAAGCCGAAGGCCGGGGCCGACGACGTGAGCGCGGCAGCGGCGACCAGCGTCCAGCCGCCCGCCTCCAGCCCGGCACCCGCCGGTGAGGCGGCCCCGCCTGCGCGCAAGGCCTGGAAGCCCAAGGGGAGCGGCGACGACGTGAGTGCTGCTCCCGTCCCGCAGGCCGGAGCGGCAGCTCCCGCCGGCGCGGCGCCCGCCCGCCCAGCCTGGAAGCCCAGGGCGGCGACCCAGCCGGAAGCGCAGGCGGAGGTCTCCGCCGCCCCCGCTGCGGCCCCCGCCGACCCGGCCTCCGGCGAGCGCAAGAAGTGGAGTCCGAAGGGCGCCGCGCCCGCTGTCCCGGAAGCCGCTGCCCAGTCTCAGCCCGAACAGCCTCAGCCCGAAGCGGCGGCCCCGACGGTCGAGCCTGTTTCTCCGGCCCCCCAGCCGGGAGAGCGCAAGAAGTGGGCGCCCAAAGCCGCCACCAGCGCCGCCCCTGCCGAGCGTCCGGTTGCTGCGGTGGAAACCGTGCCCGTCACGGCCGAACCCGCCGTCACTCCAGGCGAGCGCCCGAAGTGGCAGCCTAAGGCCAAAGCCCCAGTGCCCCAGGAAGCCTCAGCGCTTCAGCCTGCCGCCGCCGCGCCCATCACCGAGCACGTCCAGCTCGCCGAGGTCGGGGAAAACGCGCTGGAGCGGGGCCAGCAGGCCACGGGGGACGCCAGCCCGGCCGGGTCCGGGACGGGCGAATCCGGGCGCAAGAAGTGGGTGCCCAGGAAAAAAGACTGAGCGCCCCCGTCCCCTTCCCCAACGCCGTCCACCCGGGCGGCGTTTTGCCGTGCTGCCCGCGAGAGACCCTGGTCGGCGTCGCGGGCGCGGCACCAAAACGCCTGCGGGCCGCCCCCCGCCGACCGCTCCTGCACGGCCGCGCTAAGATCACCCCCATGACCATCGCCATCGTCACGGACTCCACCAGCGACCTCAGCCCCGAGCTGTGCGCGCAGCACGGGATTCGGAGTGTGCCGCTGTATGTGCTGTTCGACGGCAAGATGCACAAAGACGGCATCGACCTGAAGCCCGCCGAGCTGTTCGCGGGACTGAAGGCCGGGAAAAAGACTCCCTCGACCTCCCAGCCCAGCCCCGCCGAGTTCGCCGAGGTGTACCGGGAGGCGCTGGAGACGGCCGATGAGGTGCTGAGCGTGCATATCAGCGGGCAGCTCTCGGGGACGGTGGGCAGCGCGCGGCTGGCGGCGCAGGACTTCGGGGGCCGGGTGACGGTGGTGGACAGCCACCTCGTCACGCTGGGGCTGGGGATGCAGGCGCTGCGGGCGGCGCAGCGGGCGCGCGAGGGCCGCAGCATGGCCGAGATCGTCTCCGAACTCGAACGGGTCGCGGCGCAGGCCGACATCCGCTTCACGGTGGACACCCTGGATTTTCTGCGGATCAACGGGCGCATCGGCGGGGCCGCCGCGCTGCTGGGCGGCCTGCTGAACATCAAGCCGATCCTGACCGTCCGGGCCGGGCGGGTCGAGTCCGCCGGGCGGGTGCGCGGGCACAAAAAGGCCATGCAGGACATCATCGGTCACGTCGGCAAGTACGTGGCGGCGCACCCGGGCGCGCGGGTCGCCCTGCTGTGCACCGTGGGCGGCGAAGGCTACTTGCAGGAGGTCCGCGCGGGGCTGTCGGGCCTGACCTTCGAGGACATGGGGGACCACCCCATCGGGGCGGTCGTCGCCACCCACACCGGCCCGGGGACGGTCGGCGCGATTCTCGAACCCCTCTCGGCGTAGGCACGTGGGCGCACCTCCTCCGGCCCTGCGGAACAAGGGGCGGTACGTCCTGCTGGCGCTGGCCCTGACTGCTGGGCTGTGGACCTGGCGCGAGCGGGCGCCGCAGCTTCCCGACCCCCAGACGATGGTTCCCGAACTTCAGAACGTGCAGGCGAGCGGGCGCGGCGAGGCGGCGCCGGGCTGCCTGGGCAACGCACCTGCGGCTCTCCCCGCGCCGCCTCCGCCCCTCCCGCTGAGCGGTCGCCTGGGCCTGTGGGTCGCCGAGATTGACCCCGCGACCCTGCGCCCCCTGCGCGCCGTGGCCCAGGATCCCGACGGCGTGTTTCCGCTGGCGAGCACCTACAAGCAGGCGGTGCTGTGGGCCGTGCTGCGGCAGGTGGACGCCGGAACTCTGAAGCCGGCCGAGCGCTTCGACGTGACCCAGGCCAACCAGAGCCTCGGGGACTACCCGTACGACGGCAGCAACGTCCGCGAGCTGACGGTCCGGATGATGCGCGACAGCGACAACACCGCGACCGACATCCTGCACCGCCGGGTGGGCCTGAGCCGCGTGCAGACGCTGGCCGACGAGCTGGGGCTGTGCCGCACCCGCCTGATTCTGCCCACCAAGGCGTGGTGGGTGGCCCAGACGGGCCTGTCGAGCGTCCTGGCCCCGGGCACCCCGGGCGGCGCACGGTGGAGCGCGGCGACCGGCGAGGAGCGCCTGCGCCTGGCGAGCGCCCTCGACGCCGACGCGCAAAAGCAGCGGGCCGACGTGCTTCAGCAGCGGCTCAATGCGTATTTCGACGCGGGCAGCGATCCGCGAGACGACCTGCGGGTGCACAACCTCAGCACGCCGTACGAGTTTGCCACCCTGCTGGCCCACGCCTCCCTGCGCCCCGGCCTGAGTCCGGGCGCCCGCGCGTGGCAGCGCGAGGTCGCCGCGCTGGGCTATGGCCGCGCGGCGCTGCGGCCGGGGGCCGCCCAGGTCACCGGGTTCGCGGGCAAGGGCGGCAACGGCTGGCGGCTGCTGACCTACAGCGGCACCTTCCGCACCGGGGACGGGCGCCACGTCGTCTACGCCTTTATGCAGCACGGCGCCGCCGAGACCTACACCATGCCCAACACCCGCCGCGCTTTCGCCTGGATCAATGCGGGGATCGCGGCGGTGCTGGGTGAGCCGGACCCCGGACCGGACTCGGGCTGAGTGCGGGGCTGGGCAGGCGAACCGGCGTCAGGAGGCGGGCGCCGCCGCGTCGGCCCGGCCGAGTTCCGCCGTGATGGCCTCGTCCAGCCGGGCGCGCACCTCGGCGTAGGGGAGGGCCAGCGAGGCCCCCGCCGCCGGGACGTGGCCGCCGCCCCCCAGCGCCACCGCGATGTTCTGGGCGCTGACGCCCCCACGCGAGCGCAAGGAGAGCTTGACCCGGTCCCCGAAATCCTTGACCATCACGGCCAGGACCGAGCCTTCGGCGCCGCGCAGCAGGTTCACGTAGGACTCCACGTCCTCCCAGGAGGATCCAGCCCGGTCGAGCATCGCGTCGTCCACCCGCGCCAGCACCACCCGGCCGCCGTGCAGGAACTCCAGGGTGTCCAGCACCTCGCGCAGCAGCAGGTAATAGGAGCGCGGGTTCTGGCCGAGCTGGTCGTTGAGCCAGCCCAGCCGCGCCCCGTGCGCCCGCAGCCGCGCGGCGACCTCGAAGGTCTGGGGCGTCACGCTGTCGAAGCGGAAGTTGCCCGTGTCGGTGGTCAGCCCCAGCATCAGCGGCGTGGCGATGGCTTCCGACCACGGCGCTCCGAGCGCGTCCACCACCTCGGCCACCATCATCGCGGTGGCGGGGCGGCCAGGGTCCACCAGCAGCGCGTCGGCGCGGCGCAGGTTGGTGCCGTGGTGGTCGATGTTCACGACCTCGCCCGCAAAGGCCCGCAGGTCCGCGCCCGCCACCCGGCCGGGGTCGTTGTTGTCCACGTCGAGCACGGCGGCCAGCGCCTGCGGGGGCCAGGCTTCCAGCCGGGGGCTGATCTCGCCCGGCTGCGGCAAGAAGCGCAAGAAGCGCGGCACGTCCATCGGCGCGACCACCGTCTTGCCCAGCGCCCGCAGCGCCCGCGTCAGGCCCAGGACGCTGCCCAGCGCGTCGCCGTCGGGATTCTCGTGCGTGAGGACCACGATGGGGCCAGCCTGCTCCCGCAGCTTGGCCGCGACCGCCGCGACATCCTGGGCGTAGCGGGGGGCCGCGTCGTTCATGCCGTTCATGGGGCCGAGTATAGGGGCGCGGCTGAGCTTCACCCGGGCGGCCCGGTTCCCCCTCCCCGCCCGGCTGTCCGCCTGCGCCCTGCATCTGAACAGCTGCGTCTGAACAGCGCCGCCGCGCCCCCCCGCCCCCTGCGCCACAATGCCGGGCATATGACCCTCCCCAGCCTGCCTGCCGCCCGCCACGTCGCCTTTGACTGGGGCGGCGTGTTTACCGTGGGCACCTTCGACGGGCGCTCGACCTGGAACGTTGCCCAGCGCGGCGGCGTGCCCGTCGAGCGCGTGCGTGAGAGCTATTTCCGGCACGTGGGGCAGCTGGAGGTCGGGGCGTGGACGCTGCCCCACTTCTGGGAAGTGATGCGGCGGGAGACGGGGCTGACCCTGCCTTATGCCGAGTTCGAGACCCTGTATCTGGGCAGCGTCCACGACAACCCGCCGATGTACGCCACCCTGGCGCGGCTGCCCCGGGGCGTGCGCGCCGGCCTGCTGAGCAACAATTACCCGGTCGTCAGCGACCACCTGCGCCGCGATCCGCGCTTCGCCCGCTTCGACGCGCTGGTCTTCAGCAATGAACTGCGCCAGAAAAAGCCCCACCCGGACGCCTTCGCCGCGTTGGAGGAGGCGATGGGCGTGCCCGCCGCGCAGACCGCTTTTGTGGACGACGTAGAGGAGAACGTTCGCGCCGCCCGCCAGGCCGGATTTCACGGCCTGCTCTACCACCACGAGCGCCACGCCGAGTTCGAGCGGGAGCTGGCCGCGTGGCTGGGGTGGGGCGCCGGCGGCTAGCCCTGGGTCCTGACCTGCTGCGGTGGTGTACCTGCCGGTGTGGTGTACCTCGGGGCACGCCGGGTACACCACGCCGCAGCCGGGGTGAGGTTCCCCACAATGGGCCTAGGCCAGCCAGGGAGGCGCCCCACCACGCCGGGGCCGTCCCCACGCGCCGCATCCGCCCCCCGCAGCCTGTCCGCCCCTCCTTATTCCGCGCCTGAACTGGCGTCCACCTGTGTTCCTCCCCCCTTCCTCGCCCCACCCGGCGAGGAGCCGCCGCCCCCACCCTCCGAGGAGACCCCCATGACCCCCCCCTCCCAACAGCACAGCCCCCGCACCCACGCCGAGATTCTGGACAAGACCTGGCAGACCGAGGAGCGCTGGCAGGGCATCCGCCGCAACTACTCGGCGGCTGAGGTGGTGCGGCTGCGCGGCTCCCTGCCGGTCGAGCACACCCTCGCCAGGCACGGGGCGCAGAAGCTGTGGCGCTCAATGAAGGAAGAACCCTTCGTGAACGCGCTGGGCGCCTTGACTGGCAACCAGGCGATGCAGCAGGTCAAGGCGGGCCTGAAGGCGATCTACCTCAGCGGCTGGCAGGTCGCCGCCGACGCCAACAACGCCGGGCAGATGTACCCCGACCAGAGCCTCTACCCCGCCTCCAGCGTGCCCGACGTGGTGCGGCGCATCAACCAGACCCTGCGCCGCGCCGACCAGATTCAGCACGCCGAGGGCGCGGGCGACATCGACTACTTCGTGCCTATCGTGGCCGACGCGGAGGCGGGCTTCGGCGGCCCCCTGAACGCCTTCGAGCTGATGAAGGCGATGATCGAGGCGGGCGCGGCGGGGGTGCATTTCGAGGACCAGCTCGCCTCGGAAAAGAAGTGCGGGCACCTGGGGGGCAAGGTGCTGGTGCCCACCAGCCAGTTCATCCGCACGCTGAACGCGGCCCGCCTCGCCGCCGACGTGTCCGGCGTGCCCACGGTGCTGATCGCCCGCACCGACGCCGACGCCGCCAACCTGCTCACCAGCGACGTGGACGACAACGACAAGCCCTTCACGACCGGCGAGCGCACCCCCGAAGGCTTCTACTATGTCCGGCCCGGCATCGAACAGGCCATCTCCCGTGCCCTGGCCTACGCCCCCTACGCCGATGTGATCTGGTGCGAGACCTCGGTGCCCAACCTGGAAGACGCCCGCAAGTTTGCCGAGGCCGTCCACGCCCAGTTTCCCGGCAAGCTGCTCGCCTACAACTGCTCGCCCAGCTTTAACTGGAAGAAGAACCTCGACGACGAGACCATCGCCAGGTTTCAGGTCGAACTCGGCAAGCTGGGCTACAAGTTCCAGTTCATCACCCTGGCGGGCTTTCACTCGCTGAACCACTCGATGTTCGAGCTGGCTTACGGCTACGCCCGCAACCAGATGACGAGCTTCGTGGAGTTGCAGGAGAAGGAATTTGCCGCCCAGGAGCGGGGCTTCACCGCCGTCAAGCACCAGCGCGAGGTCGGCACCGGCTATTTCGACCTCGTGGCGCAGGCGGCGGGCGGTGGCCAGAGCAGCACGACGGCGCTGGCGGGCAGCACCGAAGCGCAGCAGTTCGGCAAGGAGCGGGTGGCGGCGGGCGCGCACGACTGAGGGGGAGGGCGGCCAGCTTCCAGCGGCCAGCCGCCAGCGAAAGCGCTCACGTTAGGATCGCCGGGGGGAGGGGAGAGCCGTGGGGAGGTTCTTCCCTTCGGTGTTGGCGTCACCCCAGTGTCATGCGGGGTTCGTAGCCTGGGGCATGGTTGCACTTCTGCTGGCTGCCCTCGCGTCCGCCCAGCCGGTCTCGGTGTCTTTTCCTGAGGGAGCAGTGGTTCGCGTGTCCCCACCAACCGAGCCTGAAGCCGACGACGTGAATTGGTCTCAAATTGAGACGCTCTATGCGCCCAGTAAGCGGGCGGCAGCCGTGCGCTTTTGCTGGGAAAGGCTGCGCTTTACCGGCTGCTCCGTCCGCCTTGTTTCGCCCGGCCGCCCACCACTGACTCTGAAAAACAGTGATGTGCTGAGTCTCCTCTGGACGACAGACGGACGATTTCTCCTGGGGGCAGGACGCAACACATTGAGACTCTGGAATATGCGGGGTGGCACTCGGGCCGTGGTTCCTGGGAGCGAGATAGAGGGTGATCCCCCGCTGGGGCTGGGCAAAAACAGCGCCTGTGTGCGTACTGGTGGAGAGGTGACTCGGTATGCGGTCCCCAGTTTGAAGCTGATGGGTCGGCAGACCGTCTCCTCTGACCTCTGGTTTTGCCGTTGAAGTTGGGATTGGGTCACCCCGCCGTCATGCAGCCTGCGTAGGGTGAGGCATGCTCGCGCTTCTGCTGGCTTTGACTGCTCCGCAAGGTGGCTCCCTGACCATCGGCTTCGGGGCGGCAGGCTCGGTCAAAATCGATGGCCTGACGCCCTGGTACGACGAACGGGTTTATCACGACCCGCCGCTGATGTCCCCGCGTGGGGACGCGGCGGCGCTCCGCTTTTGCCACGATTTCGCCAAGTACCAGCCTTGCACGGTGTACTTGGCGCAGCCCGGTCAACCCGTCCAGACGCTCAAAAACAGCAACGTGCAGCGCCTCCTCTGGACCGGAGACGGCCAGTACTTGATCGGGGCAGGGGCGAACACGGTGCGGTTATGGAACCTGTCCGCTGGTGGCAGGGCCGCCGTACCCTATCCGGTCCTGACGGGCAAGCAGCGGAGCGTCTCACAGATCGAGCGGTTGTGGTTCCGGGACCGCGACCTGTGCGTGGCGATGAGCAGCGAGGTATTCGGCCCGAACGGTGGATACGCCACTGGACGGCTCACCACGACGACCCGCTACGCCCTCCCGACCCTCCAACCGCTCACCGTGACCACCCTTGAAGGCAGCAAAAAAGAGGCGGAGTGCCGCCCCTCCACCTCGTCGGCCCTCTGGCCGTGATTATTCCTTCCCCACCTCATCATGCCCGTCGTCCCGCTGCTCCAGCCGGAAGCCGTGCGGCAGAAAGTCGCGCACGTGCCCGCTGACCACGTCGCCGTGCTGGTTGGTGCAGACCACCCGGGCGTCCGGGGCGAACTCGAACAGCACCTGACGGCAGGCGCCGCAGGGGCTGGCGGGCGGGGAGGCTTCCGAGTACACCACGATATCGGTGAACTCGCGCCCTCCGGCGGTCGCCATCGCCTGCACCGCCGACTGCTCGGCGCAGCGGCCCAGGCCGTAGCTAGCGTTCTCGACGTTGGCGCCGAAATAGACCTGGCCCTCTGGCGTGCGCAGGGCCGCGCCCACCCGGAAGCGGCTGTAGGGGGCGTAGGCCTGCTTGAAGGCGGCTTTTGCGCCGTCGAGCAGTTGGGGGTCGGGGGTCAGGCCCAGGGGATTGTCGTCGGTCACGGGAATGCTAGTCACGGGAATGTTCCTCCTGCACGCCAAAGACCATGACCTCGGGGGCGCGCTCGACCCGCACCCGGGTGACGCGGCGCTGGTCGGCCTCCTCGACCGTGAAGGCCCAGCCCCCGTGCACGAAGCTCTGGCCGACCTCCGGAATGTCCCCGAAATGGCTGGTCATGAACCCCGAGAGGGTATCGTACTCGCCGTCGCCGTCTTCCAGGTTGCTGCCCAGCCGCTCCTCGACCTCGCCCACGGTGAGAGAAGCGTCCATCAGGTACAGGCCTTCGCCCAGCACCTCGATCAGGGCCACCTCCTCATCGTCGGTCTCGTCGTAGATCTCGCCCACGATCTCTTCCAGGGCGTCTTCCAGCGTGACCAGGCCCGAGGTGCCGCCAAACTCGTCTACCACGATGCTCAGGTGCGACTTCTTCTCGCGCATCTTGGCCAGCAGGTCCTTGATCTTCATGCCCTCCGGCACGAAAAAGACCGGGCGCATCACGTCCGCGATCAGGGTCTCGTCCAGCATGTCGAGGTGCCGCAGCATGTCGGAAGTGTGCGCGATCCCCACAATGTTGTCGGCGGTGTCCTGATACACCGGCACCCGCGAGTAGCCGTGTTCGGTGTTCAGCTCCAGCAGCCTCCTGAGCGGGCTGGCGCCGTCCACCAGCACCATGTCGATGCGCGGCGTCATCACCTCGCGCACGGTGGTGTCGGACAGATCGAAGACGTTGTAGACGAGTTCTTTCTCGTCGTCCTCCAGCACGCCTTCCTGGCTCGACGCGCCGACGATCATGCGGATTTCCTCTTCCGAGTAGGCCGCGTGGTGCCCGGCGACCCCGCGCAGGCCGAACATGCGGACCACGCCGTTGCCCATCGCGTTGAGGCCCACGATGGCCCACTTGAAGACGGCCGTAAAGATCAGCAGTGGCCGGGTGACCAGCAGGGACACCTGCTCGGAGCGCTGCAAGGCCCACGACTTGGGCGCCAGCTCCCCGAACACGATGTGCAAGATCGTGCTGATGGTAAAGGCGATGCCAAAGGACAGCGCCGTGATCTGCCCCTCACTGAGGGCCGTGTCGCCCAGCAGCGGGTGAACGAGGTGCTCGATGGCAGGCTCGGCCACAAAACCGATACTCAGCGAGGCCATGGTGATGCCGAGCTGGGTCGCAGCGATATACAGGTCGAGGTTTTTCAGGGCGCCCTGGGTCGCGCGGGCGGTGACGTTGCCCTCGTCGGCCAGCTGGTCGATGCGGGTGCGCCGCACGCTGACCAGCGCGAACTCCGCCGCGACGAAAAACCCGTTCAGGAGGACCAGCACGAAGAGGGCAACGATGCCGAGAAAGTCATTCATGGGTGGGCGCGCTCCATCGCGCCCCGGCTTGCCGCACAGGCACATGCTGCCCACCCGGCTGCCGCAGAAGCGGGCCGGGCGTCGGGTACCGGTTGGGGGGGCCACAGTAAAACGCCGCCCGCAGGCGGTGCAAACCGGGCGTCAGGTCAGAGCCAGAACTGGGAGGCTCCATAGGCGATGGGGAGCTTAACACACCCCCGGCCGCCATTATTGAGACCGGCGGAACCTTCGGCGACCTTCAGAAAGTCATAAGCCGCAGCAGGGGAGGCCCCAGCTCCACCACCCCGACCAGCAGCGCCCCCAGGCTCGCCACCAGCACGGCGCCCGCCGCCGCGTCTTTGGCGACCTTGGCGAGCGGCTGCCATTCCGGACTGGCGAGGTCCACCGCCGCCTCCAGCGCCGTGTTCAGCAGCTCCAGCCCCAGCACCAGCGCGCACGCCAGCAGGATGGGGGTGGGGGGAACCCGCAGGCCCACGGCCAGCCCCAGCGCCACGGCCCCCGCCCAGACCTCGATGCGGAAGTTGGGTTGCGCCCGGTAGGTGTGGGCGATGCCCGCCCAGGCGTACCCTGCCGAGCGCACCCAGCGCCGCCAGGAGAGGGCCGAGCCGCCCGGGTTCATGCGCCGGGCCTCACGAGGACTCGGGGGGAAGCGCCGCCCGCGCCGCCTCCCAGGCGTCGTGGAAGACCTGCCACTCCGGCCCGGTCGCGCCTTCCTCGAAGCCCAGGCCCTCGGCGTGGGGGTGATCGAAGCCGACCAGATGCGCGAGACCGTGGCTGGCGAGCAGCGCCACCTCGCGCGTCAGGCTGTGGCCGCGCGCCGCCGCCTGCCGCCCCGCCGTGTCCAGGCTGATGATGATGTCGCCCAGGTGCGGCGGCATGAAGGGGTCGCCCGGTTCCCAGGTTGGAAAGCTCAGCACGTCGGTGGGGGCGTCCTCGCCCCAGTGTTCGCGTTTGAGCGCCCGGATCGCGCGGTCGCCCACCAGCACGACCGTGACCTCGCGGTCCTGAACGCCGAAATGGCGCATCGCCGCCGCCAGGGAAGCGCGCAGGGCCGGGCGCAGGCCGGGGGGCGGGGTCTTGCGGGCCACGAGGTCGATCACGGGGTCAAGGATAGGGGACAGCGCGTGGGGGTGGGGAGCGCGCGGGGTCAGTCCTCCCGGCCCCCGACCGTGATGGCCCCGTAGGCGCCCTGCCGCTGCACCCCGGCCTCCGCCTCGATGGCGAGAATCACGCGGTTGACCCGGTTGGCCGTCTCCCCGAGTTCGCGGGCCAGGCTGCGGGCGGTGTAGCGCCCCGGCTCGGCTTGAAGCCGCAGCAAGACGCGCACGGCGAGCCGTTCCAGGCTCAGGCCGCTGGAGCTGGTGGGCATGGGTCTTCTCCTCTGGGGGACGGGACGGTCTGGGTGGGGAGACAGGCAAAAGCCCCGCGGTGGGCGGGGCCGGCCGTGCGTGGGGGGGTCAGGGGCGGTCGCCCTCGGCCTCGGGGATGGAGGCGAACTCGCCCCGGCGGGCGGCGCGCTTGTCCTCCTCGGCGTCCTCGGCGGCCTCGTAGGCCTTGATGATGCGGCCGACCAGGGGGTGGCGCACCACGTCCACCTCGGTGAATTCGTGCCAGGCGATGCCCTCGATGCGGCTCAGCACCCGCTTGGCGACCGCCAGCCCGGAGGTGATGTGGCGCGGCAGGTCGATCTGGGTCACGTCACCCGTCACCACGACCTTGGAGGAGTACCCCATGCGCGTCAGGAACATCTTCATCTGCTCGCCGGTGGTGTTCTGCGCCTCGTCCAGGATGATAAAGGCGTCGTTGAGGGTGCGCCCGCGCATAAAGGCGAGGGGAGCGATCTCGATCACGCCGCTGGTGAGGTACGACTCGAACTTCTCCTGGTCGAGCATGTCCTGAAGCGAGTCGTAGAGGGGGCGCAGGTAGGGGTCGATCTTGGCCTGGAGGTCGCCGGGCAAAAAGCCCAGCTTCTCGCCCGCCTCGACCGCCGGGCGGGTCAGGATGATGCGCTTGACCTTCTTGGCCTTGAGGGCCTGCACCGCCATCGCCACCGCGAGGTAGGTTTTGCCCGTTCCGGCAGGACCGACCCCGAAGGTGATGTCCGCGCCTTCGATCTTGTCGAGGTAGACCTTCTGGCCGGGCGTCTTGGGCTTGAGGCCGCGCGGCAGGCTCAGGCCCGAGACCTGGGTTTCTTGCGCCAGGCTGCGGCCCTCGCCGCTGAGCCGGGCGCTGCGCAGCAGGCTCTCGGGGGTCAGCTCGCCGCCCGACCGCACCACGTCGAGGGCGTCGCGCACCATCCGCTCGGCGGCCTGCAAGGTCTCGGCGCTGTCGGCGGTGATGGTGACCGTCTCGCCGCGCGTGGTGATCTTGGCCGGGGTCAGCTCGCGCATCCGGCGCAGGTTGGCGTCGCCCGCGCCGAGCAGCTCGAAGGCCTCGCGCTGGTTGTGCAATTGCAGGGTGGCGGAGACGCCCGCGCCCGCCGCCTCGGTCGCGGTGGGGGGCAGGGGGGTGGGCTGGCCGGGGGTGCGGTCTGTCAACTGGACTCCTGTCGGGGCACGTCGGCCCCCTGAACTCGGCGCGTCAAAGCGCACTCTCCCCCCAGTGGTGTGCTGGCGGGAGTCTGGAAGGGGGAGGGCATTGCAACGCCCCTATTGTCTGGCGTGCGGCCGGACCCGGGCGTGGGATGATCCACATTTCCCGCCGGAACCGCCGCCCGCCGTGGCGAGCCTGCGGGCAGAGAGGAGAACGGCGCCAGCGCACGACGAGAAAAACGGCGCTGTTTCTGGCCCAGGGCGTGCTCTAGACTTGCGGGCGTGAACCCTTCCGGCGCGCTGCGCGCCTACCTGTATGCCGACCCCGCCGCGCATTCCCGCTCGCCCGCCCTGCACCGCGCCGCTTTCGCCCATGCGGGCTTGCCGGGCGAGTACACGGCGCTGCGGGTGCCTGCGCCTGACCTGCCCGCCGCCCTGGCCCGCCTGCGGACCCCCGGCACCCTGGGCGCCAACCTCAGCCTGCCGCACAAGGAAGCGGCGCTCCCCTGGCTCGACGAGCTGTCGGACGCGGCGCGGGCGGTCGGGGCGGTGAACACGGTGATTCACCGGGGCGGGCGGCTGATCGGAGAGAACACCGACGCGCCGGGGCTGCTGGCCGCCTTGCACGGGTTGGGCGTGGGAGCTGCCGGCGACCGAGCAGTGGCCGGACCCGTCGTCGTGCTGGGTGCGGGTGGAGCGGCCAGGGCGGCGGTCTACACCGCCCTGATCCTGATGAAACGCGACGTGTTGATCGTCAACCGGACCCGGGTGCGGGCGGAAGAACTGGCCGCCTCCTGGGCGCAGGCAGAGGCCGGAGCGGAGGTCCGGGCCGCCGATCTCGCTGCCGTTCCCTGGCCCCAGGTCCGCCTGATCGTCAACGCCTCCAGCGCCGGGCTGGACGCGCCGGGGCAAACGCCGCTGCCGGGCTTCGACTTCTCCGCGCTGGCCCCCGGCGCCCTGGTCTACGACATGGTGTACAGCCCCCGCGAGACCCGGCTGCTGCAAGACGCCCGCGCCGCCGGGGTCCGCGCCGAGAACGGCCTGGGCATGCTCGCGCACCAGGCCAGGCTGGCGTTCCGGGCCTGGACCGGAGTGGACGTGCCGGCCGGGGCGCTGCTCGCGGCGCTGGAGGAAGCGTGAGGCGCGGCCTGAGGCGGGGCTTTCCGGCGGGGCATCACCTGCCGCTGGCGGTGCTGGTGCTGGTGCTGCTGCTGAGCGTGGTGGCGGCGGCGCTGCTGCACCGCTTCGTGCTCGACCAGCAGGAGGCGCGCTTTGGCCGCGAGGTGAGCGCCCACACCGCCAGCCTGCGTGACCGCCTGAGCGACTACGAGAACCTGCTGCGCGCCAGCCGCTCGTTCTGGCGGGTGGAGCAGGGGCCGGACCAGACCACCTTTTCCACCTATGTGGACAACCTCGACCTGCGCCGGCGCTTTCCGGGCGTGCTGGCCGTGGGGTTCGTGCGCTGGAGCGGGCCACCGGGCCGCCCGGCGCGGGCCACCATCGAGCGCATCGCGCCGCTGGCCGACGTGAACCGGGCCGCCCTGGGCTTTGACATGATGGCCGAACCCCGCCGCCGCGAGGCGATCTTGCTGGCGCGCGAGCGCGAGGACATCCAGGTGAGCCAGCCGGTCAAGCTGGTGCAGCGCGGCCCGGACGGCCAGCCGCTGAACGGCATGCTGCTGTTTTTGCCGGTGCGCGAGGCGGGCCAGCTTGAAGGTCTGGTCTACCTCGCGCTGCGCACCGATCAGTTTCTGGCGGGCCTGACGCCGCCTGACGCCACCCCCGGCGTGACGGTCCGCACGCTGCTCAACGGGCAGCCGCTGGGGGGATCAGCGTTCGCCGCCCTGCCCGGACAGGCCGCGTTCAGCGCGGCGACCCGCGTGAACACGGCGGGCGCGCAGTGGCAGCTCGTCTTCAGCGCGCCGGGCAGCTTCGGGCGCGACGCGGCGGCGGCGGTGCCGGTGGCGGTGCTGGTGGCGGGGCTGCTGGTGGCGGGGCTGGCCTTTTTGCTGATGCAGGCGCAGGTGCGTGCCCGGCAGCGGGCCGAGGAGGCGTCCGCCACCCTCTCGCTGTCGCGCGCCCGGTTGGAGCGCTCGCGCGCCGAGTTCGAGGCGATCTTCCAGTCGATTCAGGACGCGGCGGTCTTCGCGGACCTCTCGGGGCGGGTGCAGCTGGTCAACCGGGCGCTGGCCTCGCAGTTCGGGCACACGCCCGAAGCCTTGATCGGCCAGCCGCTGTCCCGGCTGCACGTGGACCGCCGCCTGGAAAACCGCGCGGCCTTTCAGGCGCTCACCACCCCGTACCGCCGCGCCGACGGCACGGTCTTTTCCGGCGAGGCCCAGCGCAGCGAGGTGACCGGGGCCGGGGGCGAGGTCCTGGGGCTGCTGGAGGTCGTGCGCGACGTGACCGGGCGCCTGGAAGCCGAGCGGGCCGTGCAGGCCGGAGAGCGCCGGTCGCGCGCGGTGCTCGACGCCATTCCGCACATCCTGTGGGTGAGTGACCCCCAGGGGCAGGTCACCTACGTGAACGCCCAGCACCGCGAGCGGTTGGCCCCGGTTGCGCCGGACGGCTCCCCGGAAAACCAAGCGGGCGTGCGCGAGCGGGTCCATCCCGAAGACCGCCCCGTCTATGCCCGGATGTGGGAAGACGCCTACGCCTCGGGCGAGCGCGCCCAGAGCGAGGTGCGGCTGGCCGTCGGGGAGGGCGGGACCTACCGCTGGTTCGTGCTGCGGGTGGCGCCGATCTCGGTCGAGCCGGGCGCGGGCGGGCCGGGAGGGGGCCGGGTGACCGAGTGGGTGGCCTCGGCCACCGACATCCACGACCGCCTGGAGGCCGAACAGCTCGCGCAGCGCAACGGCGAGCGCTACCGCGCGGTGGTGGAGGGCATGCCGCAGATCGTGTGGCTCACCGACCCCCAGGGCCAGCCCACCTACTTCAACCGCCGCTGGGACGAGTACGTGGGCCAGGACCGCGCCCGCTTCGGCTTCCTGAGCCTGCTGCACCCCGAAGACCGCGCCGAGTACCAGGCCCGCTGGGCCGCCGCCGTGCGCGCCGGGCGCCCCTTCGAGGCCGAGCACCGCCTGCTGAGCAAGGAGGGCCGCTACCGCACCTTCGTGACGCGCGGGTTGCCGGTGCACCGCGGCGCCGGGCCTCAGGCCGGGGGGGCAGCGCAAGACGGGGGCGGCGGCCGCGAGGAGGTGGCCGAATGGGTGGGCACCAGCACCGACGTGGACGACCAGGTGTACGCCGAGGCCGCCGCGCGGCTGCTGGCCAACGTCTCCGAGCGGCTCTCGGCGCGGGCCGAGGACCCGCTCGCCTCGCGCGGGGCGCACTACCGGGCCGCGCTCGACCTGATCACCGGGCGGCTGACCGAGGGCGCCGGGCTGTGGGGGACCGCGCCCGAGCTGAGGCTGCTGGCGGCCTCGCGCCTCGACCCGGAAGGCGTCTCGCCCGCCGCGCGGGGAGCGACCCGCGCCGCCGTCACGCAAGCGCTGCGCGGCGAGGACCCGGTGTTCGTCCACGCCGAGGATTCGCCGCTGCTCTACGAGGTCGGGGCCGCCGGGGCCATGCTCTACCCGCTGGCCGGGCGCAACGGCGCCGCGCGGGGCGTGCTGGGCCTGACCTACCGCCAGGCACCCACCGACCGCGACCACGACCTCGCGCTGGAACTTGCCCAACGCTTTGCCACCGCGCTCGACAACGACGCGCTGCGGCTGGAAGCCGAGGCGGCCCAGGCCGACCTGCGGGCGCTCAACACGTCGCTGGAGGAGCGGGTGCAGCTGCGCACCCTGGAGCTTCAGGACGCCAACCGCGAGCTGGAGGCGTTTTCCTACAGCGTGTCGCACGACCTGCGAACGCCCCTGCGCCACATCGTGGGCTTTGGCGACCTGCTGCGCAAGGACGCGGCGGGCAGCCTGTCCCCCAAAAGCGAGCGGTACCTGGGCGTGATCACCGACGCGGCCGGGCGCATGAGCCGCCTGATCGACGACCTGCTGGAGTTCTCGCGGATGGGCCGTCAGGAGCTGCGGCGCGGCCCGGTGGACCTGGGAGGCGTCGTGCGCGAGGTCTGGGCGTCCCTGGAACCCGACCGCGCAGGCCGCGACGTGACGCTGGACCTCGGGCCGCTGCCCACCGTGCAGGGCGACGCGGCGCTGCTCACCCAGGTGTTTGCCAACCTGCTGTCCAACGCGCTGAAATACTCGCGCACCCGCGAGCACGCCCGCGTCTGGGTGCAGGCCCAGCTGGCCGGCGAGGAGGTGACGGTGACGGTGCGCGACAACGGCGTGGGCTTCGACCCCCGCTACACGGATAAACTGTTCGGTGTGTTTCAACGTCTGCACCGCGCCGAGGAGTTCGAGGGAACGGGAATCGGCCTCGCCAATGTCCGCCGCATCGTCGTGCGCCACGGGGGCCGCGTTCAGGCCGAGGCGGTGCCCGGCGAGGGGGCGACCTTCCAGGTCACGCTGCCCCTGAGCGGCGCTCCCCAGGAGGCCCCCGCATGACCCTTTCGCAACAGGCGCTGTCGGAACGCGCGCTGCCCGAGCCGGGCGAGGCCCTGCGCATCCTGCACCTGGAGGACAACGAACTCGACCACGAGCTTGTGGCAATGCACCTCGGCGAGCTGCCCTGGCCGATCGAGATCGAGCGGGTCGAGGACGAGCCGGGGTTTCTGGACGCCCTGGAGGGGCACCGCCCCCACCTGATTCTCAGCGACTACGCGCTGCCGGGCTACGACGGCCTCTCGGCTTTCCACGCCGCGCACCAGCGCGCCCCGCACCGCCCCTTCATCATCGTGACGGGCGCGATGGGCGAGGAGGTGGCGGTGGACACCCTCAGCCAGGGGGTCACCGACTACATCCTCAAGCAGCGCCTCGAGCGCCTCAGCCCCAGCGTCCGGCGCGCCGTCGCGGAGGCCGACGCCCGCGACCGCCGCGAACGCGCCGAGCAGGAGGTCCGCGAACTCAACCTCTCGCTGCGCGCCCGGCTGGAGGAGGTCGAGAGGTTGCGCGGCATCGCGGAAGGCCAGCGCCAGCGCCTGGAAACCCAGGCCAAACAGCTCGAGGAAGCGCTGAACCTCCAGAAGACCTTTCTGGCCGAGACCAGCCACGAGCTGCGCACGCCGCTGACCGCCCTGCTGGGCTACCTGCGCCGCGCCGAGCGCGAGGCGGGCGGCTCGCAGACCCTGCTCGACGCCCAGCGGGTGGCCGAGAACATGACCCGGCTGGTCAACGACCTGCTGCAACTCTCGCGCGGCGAACTGGTGCAGGGGATCGAGATGCATTTCGTGAACCTGGGCAATATCGTCCGGCAGGTGGGGCGCGACTACGGGGTGCGGGTGGACGCGCCCGACCTGGAGATCGTGGGCGATCCGGGGCGGCTCACCCAGGTGTTTGTCAACCTCGTCAGCAACGCGATCCGGGTCTGCGGCAGTCCCGAGCTGGTGCACGTCGAGGCCCGGCAGGAGGAGGGCGGGCGGGTGTGCGCGTGGGTGATCGACCGTGGCCCCGGTATTCCCGACCACATCAAGCCGCGCATCTTCGACAAGTTCTACCGGGGCAAGGAGGCCGGCTCGACCGGCCTGGGCCTCACCATCGCGCAGCAGGTCGTGAACTCGCACGGCGGCAGCATCGAGGTGCAGGACACGCCCGGCGGCGGCGCCACCTTCGTGGTGTGCTTGCCGCCCCCCGACGAGGACGAGGACGACGGCCTGGACCCGGCCACCGGCCTGGACTCTGCCGATCTGGACTCGGCCGATCTGGATTCAGCCGATCTGGACTGGGCGCCCTCCGGCGTGGGGGGGCAGAGCCTCTGATTCACCGCTGGTTCGGGGGGCCGGCGGCCATTCCTCCGGCCCCCGCCGCGCTACGCTGGGGCCATGACCGCCACCCCGAGAAAGACCCTGAACGTGACCTGGCTGGGCGAGCAGCGCTATGTGGGCGTCAGCGAGAGCGGGCACCAGCTCTTGATCGACAACAGCGCGACCAAAGTCGGCGTCTCGCCGATGGAGGCCCTGCTGGGCGCGCTGGCGACCTGCACCGCCTACGACGTGGTGCAGGTGATGGGCAAGAAGCGCGTCAAGCTCACGAGCTACCGCATCGAGGCCGAGGGCGAGCGGGCGGAGGAGCACCCCAAGCGCTACACCCGCATCGTGGTCCGGCACATCGCCAGCGGGGAGGGCCTGACCCCCGAGGCGCTGGAGCGGGCCGCGCACCTCAGCCACGAGAAATACTGCTCGGTGGCGGCCAGCCTCAACAGCGAGATCGTGGTGGAGACGCGGGTGGAGGCGGGCGAGACGGCCAAGGTGTAGAACATGGGGGCCAAAACAGGAGGGGGACGCGCCGAACGTCTCCCTCCTGTTGCGTCCCGTTCGCTATTCCCAGACGCGCACCCCCGCCTCCCGCAGCAGCCGGATCACCAGCCCCAGCGGAAAGCCGACCACGTTGGAATAGTCGCCGTCCACGCGCCTCACCAGGACCATGCCGACCCCCTGGATGCCGTAGCCCCCGGCCTTGTCCAGCCCCTCGCCGGTGGCGGCATAGTGGGCGATCTCGTGGTCAGTCAGGGCGCGGAAGGTCACGTCGGTGCGCTCCACGCCGCCCCGGACCTGCCCGCCCACGATCACCGTGACGCCGGTATAGACCTGATGGGTCCGGCCCGCCAGCCGCCGCACGAAGGCGCGGTTCTCGGCCTCGTCTCCCGGTTTGCCCAGCAGTTCGCCCCCCAGCGCGACCACGGTGTCGGCGGCGATCACCACGGCGTCCGGGGCGAGCCGGGCCACCGCCCCCGCCTTGAGCGCGGCGAGTTCGCCCGCCAGCCGCGCGGGGTCACGCTCGGGGCTGTCCTCCGCCTCGCCGCTGACGACCACGCGGAAGGGCACGCCGAGATTCGCCAGCAGTTCGCGGCGCCGGGGGCTGCCCGACGCCAGGATCACCTCCGGCCCGCTGCCCTCCGGCACGCTCAGTAGCCCGCCCCGGGCCGCTCGCCGGACACCAGCGCCACGCCGCCCGAGGTGCCCAGGCGGGTGGCGCCCGCCCCGACCATCGCCCCGGCGTCGGCCACCGAGCGCACGCCCCCGGCGGCCTTGATCTGCACGCGCCGTTCGGGAGAAAGGGCCGCGATCACGTCCGCCATCAGCCGCACGTCCTCCACGGTCGCGCCGCCCGTGCCGAAGCCGGTGCTGGTCTTCACGAAGTCGGCGCCGCCCCGCACGGCGGCCCGGGTCGCGCCGCGCTTTTGCTCGTCGTCGAGATAGCAGGTTTCAATGATGACCTTGAGCACCGTGTCCGGAATCGCCTTGCGAACGGCCCGCACGTCGGCCTCCACCGTGTCCCAGTCGCCGGCGAGCGCCGCGCCGATGTGAATCACCATGTCCACCTCGTCGGCGCCCGCCTCCACGCTCAGGCGGGCCTCGACGGCCTTTTGCTCCGGCAGCATCGCCCCCAGCGGAAAGCCGCAGACGGTGGCGACCTTCACGCCCGAGTCCTGCAACTCGGCGGCGGCCAGCGGCACGTAGACCGGATTGACGCACACGGCGTAAAAGGCGTGCTGGCGGGCCTCGGCGCACAGCTGGCGGATGTCGTCCGGGGTCGCGGTGGCCTTGAGCAGCGTGTGGTCGATGTAGGGGGCGAGGTTCATGGTCCCAGGATACGCAGCCTGCCCGCTGGGAATGGCCCGGCCTCCACTCCCCGGCTTGTCGGCTACCCTCTGAGGCATGACGGCCACTCCTGTCCAGCCCGGCGCCCCCTTTCCCGACTTCTCGCTGTCCGACGCTGCGGGCCAGCCCCACCGTCTGGCGGATTACGCGGGCCGCTACGTGGTGCTGTACGCCTATCCCAAGGACGACACGCCCGGCTGCACCAAAGAAGCCTGCGATTTCCGCGACAGCGCCCGCCTGAGAGCACTGGGCGCCGCCATCCTGGGCGTCAGCCGCGACGACGCCGGGAGCCACCGCGCCTTTGCCGAGAAGTACAGCCTGCCCTTTCCGCTGCTGACCGACCCGGACGCGGAATTCCTGAAGACGGTGGGCGCCTACGGCACCAAGAACCTCTACGGCAAGGTCAGCGAGGGGGTCAAGCGCGCGACCTTTCTGATCGGCCCGGATGGACGGCTGGTGCGCGGCTGGCCCGCCGTGAAGGTGGAAGGCCACGCCGACGAGGTGGCCGCCGCCATCGAGGCCGACCGCCGGGAGCGCGGCGATGCCTGATCTGGAGGCCCTGAAAAAGGAGGCCGCCCTGCGCGCCGTCGCCCTGGTGGGGAGCGGGATGCGCGTCGGGCTGGGCACCGGCAGCACCGCCAAATACGCCATCGAGGCGATCGGGGAGCGGCTGGCCTCCGGCGACCTGCGGCGGGTGGTCGGCGTGGCGACCAGCGACGCTTCGGAAGCGCTGGCCCGCGCGGTGGGCATTCCCGTCGAGCCGCTCGACCCCCGCCCGCTCGACCTCGCCATCGACGGAGCGGACGAGATCGACCCCACGCTGAACCTGATCAAGGGCCTGGGCGGCGCCCTGCTGCGCGAGAAGCTCACCGAGGTGCAGGCGCGGCGGCTGGTCATCATCGCGGACCACACCAAGGTCGTGACCCGGCTGGGGGAGAAGGCGCCGTTGCCGGTCGAGATCGCGCGGTTCGGGTTTCTGTCTACCATCGAGCGGGTGCGGGCGCTGGTGCCGGGGGGGCGGCTCAGGCAGCCGGGGGCGCAGCCTTACGTGACCGACAACGGCAACTACATCTATGACGCGCAACTTCCCGCCTCGTTCGATCCGGTCGAGCTGGAGCGGCAGCTTAAGGGGACGCTGGGTGTGGTGGAGACGGGGTTTTTCCTGGGGATGGCAGACGCAGCGTTTGTGGCGGCGCCGGGGGGGGTTCGGGAGCTGGGGGGGTGAGACTGAGCTTCTTGGGCGGTGCGGGCATGGGGGAATTGTCTTTCGAAGATTTGCCCCCACCCCCAGCCCCTCCCCCAAAGGGGGCAGGGGAGCGAAGCGCTGCGCTCGGCAAGGACAAATCGGCGGCGTTGGGGGACGTGGTTCTCGGCCGGAATGTTTGATCTCGGTGCGTTCCCGCCTGCGGCCACCGTCTCGCTGCGCGAGCCGACGTGGGGAAGGCGGTGCGGACTCTATTCGCCCTCACCTGTGCGGCGTCCGCTGTGCCGTTTTTGAAAAGCTCAAGCTACGGCGCCTCTTCTCCCTCCTTGTGGGCGACTCGCAGAGCTGCGTCAGCAGAGGGTTGGGGAGGGGGGTGGCGGGCGCAGCTCGCCCTCATCCAAGGCCCGGCGCCCACAGCCCATAACCCTTGGCCTCCGCTGGCGACTTTCTTTCCCCTCACAACCGCCCCAACTGTCCCCCCAGCACCTCCGGGTCCCTCGTCGGCAGGTCGCAGGCGTGGCCGATGCACACGTAGGCGGTGCCGCCGCCCGGCCTGCCTTCCAGCACGGGCAATCCTTCGCCCTGTTCAGCCGGAGCGAGGGCCGCGAAGGGGAGGGGGAAGCGGGCGACCACCCGTTCGAGGGGGGCGCGTTCGGCGGGCGTGCCGATCAGGGCAACCTCGACGTGGGGGGCTTCCAGGAAGGCGGCCGCCTGCCACAGGCCGCCGAAGCCGCCCGCCGCCGCGAGCATGTCCCCGGCGTAGGTCTGCACCGTGCGCCGGGCCAGGGCCTCGGCCTGTTCGTCCCCGTAATAACGGCCCATCCACAGGCCCAGCAGTGCGGCGGCGGCGTTGTCGCTGAGGACGGCCGAGTCGAAGCCCTGGGCCTGCCGGGTCAGCAGCGCCTCGGCGCGGCCCCCGGTGGAGCGGAAGAGGCCCGCCTCCTCGTCCCAGAAGTCGCCCCGCACGACGCCCCACAGCTCGCGCGCCCACTCCAGATGCGAGAGGTCGCCGCCCGCCTGGTACAGCGCGACGAGGCCGAGCGCGTAGAGGGCATGGTCCTCCAGCAGCCCCTCCACGCGGGCCACGCCGTCCTTGTAGGTGTGGCGCAGGGTGCCGTCCGGGAGGCGCATCCGCTCCCGCACGAAGCTGGCGTTGCGGCGGGCCACGTCGAGGTAATGGGCTTCACCCAGGATGCGCCCGGCGTCCGCGAAGGCCGCCAGCGCCAGCCCGTTCCACGAGGTCAGCACCTTGTCGTCGGTGCCGGGCTGGGGCCGCGTCTGCCGGGCGGCGAGGAGCCTGGCGCGGGCGGTGTCCAGCCGCGCGGTCAGGGCCTCCACGCTCTCGCCGAGGTCGCGCGCGAGGCCAGCGGGCGGGGTCAGGACGTGCAGAATGCTGCGCCGCCCCGCGTCCGGGCGGTGGGGGTCCTCGAAGTTGCCCTCCGGGGTCACGCCGTAGACCCGCAAGGCCAGCTCGGCGTCCGGGCCGCCGCCCAGCCCCCCCTCATTCAACACAGCGCGGATTTCCTCCGGTGTCCAGGTGAAGGTCAGGCCCTCGACGCCCTGGGTGTCGGCGTCCTGGGCGCTGTAGAAGCCGCCTTCCGGCGCCAGCATCTCGCGTTCCAGGTAGCTCAGCGTCTCGCGGGCCAGCCGGGCGAAGTCCTCGTCCCCGGTGTGCTGGTAGGCGCGCAGCAGCGTGCGGGTGAGCTGGGCGTTGTCGTAGAGCATCTTCTCGAAGTGGGGCACCAGCCACTGCGCGTCCACCGAGTAGCGGTGAAAGCCGCCGCCAAGCTGGTCGTAGATGCCGCCCCGGCCCATCTGCCTGAGGGTGTGCAGCGCCATGTCGCGCCCGTCCGCACGGGTCAGCAGAAAATCGAGCGTGGTGGGGGCCGGGAACTTGGGCGCCCCGCCGAAGCCGCCCAGGTCGGCGTCGTACACCCGACGCAGGTTCGCCACGGCCCGCTCCAGAAAGTCCTCCGGCAGCTCGCCCGCCGAGGGCCGGGGACGGCTGGCCTCGCGCACATGCCCCGCGAGCGCCTGCGCGTTGCCCTCGATCTTGTCGCGGCCCTCCTGCCAGGTGTGCGCCACGCTCGCCAGCAGGCGGGGAAAGCCGGGCATCCCGTAGCGGTCTTCGGGCGGAAAATAGGTGCCCGCGTAGAACGGCTCGCCGCCTGGGGTCAGGAAGACCGTCATCGGCCAGCCGCCCTGCCCGGTCATCAGCTGGGTGGCCGTCATGTACACCCCGTCCACGTCGGGGCGCTCCTCGCGGTCCACCTTGACGCTCACGAAATGGGCGTTCATGAACTCGGCGGTGGCAGCGTCCTCGAAGCTCTCGTGGGCCATCACGTGGCACCAGTGACAGGTCGAGTACCCGATGGACAGCAGCACGGGCACGTCGCGCCGCCGGGCCTCCGCGAACGCCTCCTCGCCCCAGGGCCACCAGTCCACCGGATTGTCCGCGTGCTGGAGGAGGTAGGGGCTGGTTTCCTGGGCCAGACGGTTCTGGGCGGGCCGGTTCATGGGAGGCAGCGTAGCGCCCGCCCGCGCGCCCCGGTCTGACGCCGGATGAAGTGCCCGGTGTGGGAAGCTTCACACCCGCCACACCCGCCCGGCGCGGCAGACTGTGGGGGTATGGCCCAGCCCGATGCCCGCCCGCCCGCCGACCCCGCCGCCTATCCCATCGAGCAACCCGTCCGCGTCCGCGCGGGCTTTTCTCTCACCTTCGAGGTGCCCTACCCCACCCCGATGCTGTTCGTGGTGCAGCCCCGCGAGCGGCTGGAGGCGACCGGAACCCGCCAGCGGATTGTGGCCGAGCGGGCCCTGGGCGCGGCCGAGGGCATCCAGCGCTACACCGACACCCATGGCAACGTCGTGTGGCGCACGCTGGCGCAGCCGGGCGAGTTCACAGTCGGGCACGACCTGATCGCGGAGGTGACCCGCCGCCCCGACCCCGTGCTGCCGCACCTGCGCAAGCACCGCGTCGAGGAGCTGCCCGACGAGACCATCGGCTACCTGCTGCCCAGCCGCTACGTGGACAGCGATCTGGTCAGCCAGGAAGCCTGGGACCGTTTCGGGCATATCCAGGGCGGCTGGGCGCAGGTGCAGGCGATCAGCGACTTTCTGCAAGACGAATGCGTCTACGGCCCAGGCAGCACCTCCAGCACGACCGCCCGGCAGGCCTTCGACAGCAAGCGGGCGGTGTGCCGGGATTTTGCCCATATGGGCGTGGCCTTTTGCCGGGCGCTGAACATCCCGGCCCGCTACGTCTGCGGCTACATGCCCGACATCGACATCACGCCCGACCCGGTGCCGATGGATTTTCACGCCTGGTTCGAGGCGTATCTGGATGGCCAGTGGCGCACCTTCGACGCCCGCCACAACAAGCCGCGCGTGGGCCGCGTGCTGATCGCCCAGGGCCGCGACGCTTCGGACGTGGCCTTTACGACCACTTTCGGCAGCGCCCGACTGGTCCACATGAAAGTCTGGGCCGACGAGACGGGCGTGGACACGACGCTCGACGACGCGCCGAAGCCGCGGGTGTTCTGAAAACTTTCCCCTGCGGTCGGCAGCGTTCCGGGGAGGGAGGCAACTCTGACTTTGACCTGTCGGCAAGCTTGATTGCCACACTCGTCTCTCGCTCCTGAGATGTGGACCCCCGACGGGGGTATTCGCCTATGCGGCACTGGTCCTGCTGACGAGCCTGTACATTCCAAGCGTGAAATACCAGCACCTCGTTGTGACTTTGGCCGCCGCAGCAGTGATCACTTCATGTGGAGGGACGAACAGCCCCACTCCAAATAACCCTGCCCCAGGTACGCCTCCTGCTACGGGCGGTGGCGCAATCTCCTTCAATCAGCAGCAAACGGAACGCCTCTACGGATCATGGAACTTCACCTTCACCATAATCAGCACGTTCTCCGAAACCTACAAATTGAAGACTCTCAGGGCGTCCACAGTGACTCCGGGGGATTATTACCTCGCCGGGACCGACCAGTACAACGATCTGGTCATCTCCAGTTACGACTCTGAATACAAAAAGTTCAGTCTGTATGATCCCAGCATAACGATCGATAGGTTCTATACCTTTGATTTCGCGGGTGCCAACACCATTCAAGGTTGCTACTATCAGATTAACCTGTCCACCAACGAAATGTCCAGGTGCTACCCCATGACGGGAAATCGCTATTCACTGTCCACAAGTGCTCTCGCACCCATCACCACAGACGCTGCTCTCAAGGAACAGGATGCGCAAGAACAGTCCGGTGGGCAAACCTCGAAAGACAGCGCGGCTTACAGACAGTATCTGGAAGTGAAGGCGCTCGCCTCGCGCCAGTAAGCGTTCCTTCCTGTCATTTAAGAGTGCCTGCGAGTTCCTCTCGGTCATAGGGATTCGCAGGCACTTGGATTTCTCCGCCTTCCAGTCCTCAAATCCCCGTCAGCAGCCGTTCCACGTCCTCCAGACTCGTGTAGTGCGCGACGCTCGCCCGCACCACACCCTCCGGGTACAGGCCCAGGTCTTTCAGGGGCTGCACGGCGTAGAAGTGTCCGGCGGCCGCGTCCACCCCCTGCGCCGAGAGCCGGGCGGCGGTGGCTTCGGGGGCCTCTCCCAGCACCCGGAAGGCGACGGCGCCCATCCGGCCCTCCATCGTCGGCGGGCCGTAGACCGTGACGCCGGGGGCCTCCCGCAGCCCCGCGAGCAGCCGCCCGGCAACCGGGGTCTCCAGCGCCGCGATCCGCGCCGAGGCCGCTTCCAGCGCCGCGCGGGTCAGTGTGTCGTGGCCGCCGAGTTCGCGCAGGTAGTCCAGGGTGCCCAGCCACCCCGCGAGCAACTCGAACTGTGGGGTGCCGTACTCCAGCCCGGTGATGTCGCCCTCCGGTACGAAGCTCAGGCGGGGCCAGGGCAGCCCGGCGCGGCGCTCGGGCGCGACCCACAGCGCACCCAGGTGCGGCCCCCAGACCTTGTAGGGGCTGAACATGACGAAGTCCGCACCCCAGGCCTGCACGTCGGGAAAGGCGTGCGGGGCGGCGTGAACGGCGTCCACCACCGTCCAGGCGCCCGCCGCGCGGACCTGCGAGGTCACCGCCGGGATGTCCACCGCCACGCCCAGGACGTTGCTCGCCGCCGTGATCGCCACCAGCCGGGTGCGGGGGGAGAGCAGGGCGGCGAGGTCTTCGGTGTGCAGGCGCATGTCGGGCTGCCGGGCGTGCCAGACCTTGACGGTCACGCCCACGCGCTCCAGCTCGCGCCAGGGGCTGGCGTTCGCCTCGTGGTCCAGGCCCGACAGGATCACCTCGTCCCCCGGTCCCCACAGCCGCGCGAAGGCCGCCGCCAGCCGGAAGGCCAGGGCGGTGGCACTCGGCCCCAGCGCCACGTCCTCCGCCTGCGCGTTCAGAAAGAGGGCCGTGGCCTCGCGCGCCCGGCCCTTGAGGGCCAGCATCTCGCGGCCCGGCAGGTGGCCCGGCATCGCGTTGGTGGCGCCAAAACGGGTCAGGTGGTCGGTAATCGCCGTGATGGCGCGGGTGGGGAGCAGGCCGCCCGCCGCGTTGTCGAGGTACGCGCGGCCGGAGGCGAGCGGGGGAAACTGCGCCCGGATGGCTTCGAGGTTCATGGGGGAGAGTCTAGAGGGGGAGCGGGGACGGGAGGCGCGGTGCGCGGCAGAAGATGACCGCCGACGGCCTTCCGCGCCCTGTTCACCGCCTCCCCGTCAGCCACAGCAGCCCGCCCCCCAGCGCCAGCCCCCACACCGCGCTCCCGATGCCCAGGAAGCTCAGGCCGCTCGCGGTCACCGCCAGCGTCAGGAAGGCGGCCTCGCGCCCGCGCTCGTCCCCCAGCGCCGCCGTGACGCTTGACAGGGTGGTGGACACCAGCGCCAGCCCCGCCAGCGCCGCGACCACGGGCGCGGGGACGGCGCCCACCGCCCCCACCACCCAGCCCGCGAACACGCCCAGCAGCAGGTAGAACAGGGCCGCACTCAGGCCCGCGACCCAGCGCCGGTTCGGGTCGGGGTGCGCCTCCTCGCCCGCCGCGATGGCCGCCGTGATCGCGGCGAGGTTGGTCGTGTGCGCGCCGAAGGGGGCCGAGAGCAGGCTCGCCAGCCCAGACCACGTGATCAGCGGCGAGGTCGGCACCCGCGCGAAGCCGCAGGCCCGCAGCACCGCCACCCCCGGAAGCTGCTGCGAGGCCAGGGTCAGCACTGTCATGGGCAGGGCCAGCGTCAGCACGGCGGAAAGCGAGAAAGCAGGCGGGGTCCAGACCAGCGTGCCCAGGCCACCCCCGGTCAGCGGCCCCACCGCTCCGGCCGCCAGCGACAGGCCCGCCCCGGCCAGCAGCGCCGCCGGGACCGCCCAGCGCGCGAACCACACCCGGCCCGCCAGGAAGACCGCGATCATCCCGCCGACCGGCAGCGGGGCCTGCGGCAGCGCCCGGAAGGCTCCCAGCACAAAGGGCAGCAGCACCCCGGCCAGCAGCGCGTTCGCCAGCGCGGGCGGCAGCCGCGAGGTCACCCGCTCGAACGCCCCGCTCACGCCCAGCCCGGTCATGATCAGGGCGCTCAGCACATAGGCGCCCAGCACCTCGGCGTAGCTCAGGGTGCCCGCCGCCGCCACCGAAGCGACGAGCGCCAGCCCCGGCGTCGTCCAGGCCATCTTGACGGGGGCGCGGTGCCGCCAGGTCAGGGCCGCGCCCGACACGCTGATCGCCAGGTAGCAGCTCAGCACCCAGCTCACCGTCTGCCCGTGGCTCAGCCCGAAGTCCCGCGCCGCCCCCACCAGCAGCCCGATGCTGCTCGCCGCACCGACCACGACCGCCACAAAGCCCGCCGTGACCGCCGAGGCGGAAGCGTCCCGCCGCAGGTCGTGGAGGGTGGTGGGGGGGGTGGACGGCATCGGGAGTTCCATCTGCCGGGCATTCCAACACATGCCGGGAGGGAAAAGGGCAGGCCCTTCTAGGTTTTCTGGGGCGTGTCAGCCAAGCCTCGTAAAGCCAGATAATGTGGGAGCAACATGGTTGATGTTCTCCCCCTGCCGCGCGGCATCACCGGGTTTATCCAACAGGGTGAAAAACTTCCTTGGGTTGACGCTCCCGACTTTAAACGGGTGTGTTATGAGGCTGCACGGTCTATGGGTGCTCGTGTCGTCCGGGTGGACAGCGCTGACGGCAAAGTTGACCGAAATTATCATGCCGCAGAGGTGCAGATCGATGCTAAGCGAATCCTCGTTCTGTGTAACGCGCATTACCCCTGGCTTGCTCTGGTAGAGTCGAGCGCTAAGGTCGAGCTTGGCTCGCCCATCTTTGACCTGGGATGGGAAGACGTGCCTGCCATGACTCAAGCGCTGGAAGCCTTTTCGGAGTTCCGCGTGCTGGATGTGATGTATCTGGAGAGTGTGCCGGAGCCGCAGGTGCTCCAGCACCTCTGGGAAGGTGAGGTCAAACAAATTCGGTTGTGGAAGCCTCGGAATATCGGGGAAATCATTTTCAATCCCTGGGACTAACCTCGACCGTCCAACTTGGCTGACATACCTTACGCGCTCACCCACTCCCTCAGCACCTGTTCCAGGTGGGCGTCGTCCAGTTCCCCGTGCTCGGCCAGCGCCTTGATGTAGTCGGTGACCTGCCGCAAGGCCTCGTCGCCGTAGTGCAGGCCGAGTTCGCGCGCCCGGTACGCGATGGCGTGCTTGCCCGTCACCTTGCTCCCGGCCTGGATGCGGCGGCCCACCCCGAACACGCCGGGCGGAATCGCCTCGTAGGCGCCGGGGTTGAGGTAGATCGCCTTGAGGTGCATTCCCGCCTTGTGGTTGTAGGCGAATTCGCCCGTCAGGTAGTTGTTCCAGGGCACCGGCAGGTCCACCATCCGGGCGATCATGCGGTCGAGTTCGGGCAGCAGCTCCAGGTCGTACTTGTCGATCAGGCCCTGCGGGTCGAAGGTGAACATCCGCGCCAGGAAGCCCCCCAGCGGCGTGATCCCGTTGCGCTCCCCGATCCCCAGGATGGTCGTGTCGATGTGCGTGGCGCCCGCCTCGACGGCCTCGTAGGCGTTGGAGACCGCGCAGCCCGTGTCGTTGTGCCCGTGGAACTCGATGCCGCAGTCCTCGTGGATGACCTTGCGCACCTCGCGGACCAGTGTGTACACCTGCCGGGGCGTGGCGACCCCCACCGTGTCCGCCAGCCCGACCCGGTGGACGCCCAGCGCGGAGACGGCGCGGTACACCGCCATCAGGTCCGCCTCCTGCGAGCGGAAGGTGTCCTCGGCGCTGAAGCGGATTTGCAGCTCCGGGTGGTGCTGCTTGATCCACCCGATCACCTCGGACGCCGTGTCGATGATCTGCCCGATGCTCTTGCCGTGGCTGAACTCTCGCAGAAAGGAACTGGTGCCGAACAGCAGGTCCAGCCCGTCCACGCCGAGGTCCACCGCCCGCTGCACGTCGTCCATATGGCAGCGGACGTGCGTCAGAATCTTGGCCTTCAGGCCCAGCCCGGCGAGGGTGCGGATGTCCTGCGCGGTCTGCGCGCTCACCATCGGGGTGGTGACCTCCAGAAACTCGGCCCCGAAGGCGTTCAGCGCCCGCGCGATCTCGATCTTGTCGCCCCGTTTGAAGTTCCCGCGCGCGAACTGCTCGCCCTCCCGCAGCGTCGAGTCGATGATCGCCCAGGACCGGGCGGGGATGGGGGGGAGAGGAGAGTCTGGGGTCATGGGGAGCCTCGTGCCCGGTAGTCTGGCCTTTTGCCTATCAAATGTCAACAAGTTATGTAAATAGATTTGCGAATGTAAAACATCGTCTCTCTGGCAGGCAGGTGAAGATGCTCCTCATACCCGGGCGCCGGGGCGGGGCGTAGGGTGCGCGCATGACTCCGCACCAACGCCCACTGGGCCGCACCGGCCTGCACGTCACCGAGATCGGCTACGGCGCCTGGGGCATCGGCGCCGACATGTGGAAGGGCGCGCAGGACGACGAGAGCCTGACCGCGCTGCGGCGCTACGTTGAGCTGGGCGGCAACTTCATCGACACCGCCATGGGCTACGGCGACGGCCACAGCGAGCGGCTGGTCGGTCAGGTGGCCCGCGAGCACCCCGGCACGCTGGTCGCCACCAAGATCAGTCCCAGGAACGGCGAATGGCCCGCCGCGCCTGGCACGACCGCCGAGCAGGCGTTTCCCGGCGAGCACGTCATCCGGTGCACCGAGGCCAGCCTGGAGCGGCTGGGGTTGCCCTCCATCGACGTGCAGCAATTTCACGTCTGGAACGATTCGTGGCTGGGGCAGGGCGACTGGCAGGACGCGGTGGCGCAGCTGAGGCGCGACGGCAAGATCCGGCACTTCGGCATCTCCATCAACGACCACCAGCCCGAGAACGCCGTGAAGGCCGTCGAGGCGGGCGCGGTGGAGACCGTGCAGGTGATCTACAACGTGTTCGACCAGTCGCCGCAAGACCGCCTGCTCGACGCCTGCCTCGCCAACGGCGTCGGTGTGATCGTGCGCGTGGCGCTCGACGAGGGCAGCCTGACCGGCAACATCACGCCGGAGACGACCTTTCCGGAGGGTGACTGGCGCCACCGCTACTTCGGCGGCGACCGCAAGACCGAGTTGCAGCCGCGCCTGCGCGCCATCGAGACGGCCCTGGGCATCCCGACCGCGCAGCTTCCCGAGACGGCCCTGCGTTTCGTGCTGAGCCACCCCGCCGTTAGCACCGTGATCGTGGGAATGCGTAGCGCCCGCAACGTCGAGCGCAACCTCGCGCTGGCCGATGGCCGGGGCCTGTCCGCCGAACAGGTGCAAAAGCTCCACGCCCACCGCTGGGACCGCAACTGGTACGGCGCCGCCGACTGAGGGGGGCGAGGGGTGGAGTGCGGGGGAGGAGGCGGATCCGGGTCCGCCTCCTCCCTTTTTTCGGGGGCTCGCGCGCCGTCTCGCAAACCGGGACTCGGCCGCAGCGGATTGAGCGTTTCCTCAGCGATCCGGGAAGCGGCGCGCCCTCCCGCTCCCCTACAGTGCCCGGCGGAGGTTTTGCCTTGTCCAGCGTGCCCGACTCCAGTCTCTCCGCCGACCGCCCTACCGGGTCCGGCGACCACCTGCGCGACATCCTGCGGCTGGCCGTGCCCGCCAGCGTGGAGGGCGTCGTGCAGCTTGTGTTCAACTTTCTGGCCCAGCTGATCGTGGCGACCCTGGGCGCGACAGCGGTAGCAGCGGTCGGGTTTTCCAACAATGTCACGCTGCTGCTGATCTTCACGCTGGGCACGCTGGGGTCGGGCGCGGGGATCCTGGTCGCGCGGGCGCACGGGGCCGGCGACCGGGGGGCGGTGGCGCGGACCTCGGGGACGGCCCTGCTGCTCGCCGCTGCCCTCACGCTCGCGCTGGTGGCGGGGCTGCACGCTTTCGCCGCGCCGGTGCTGAGGACGCTGGGCGCTCCGGCCGAGCTGACCGAGGCCGCCACGCCCTTTTTTCAGGTCGCGCTGCTGAGTGTGCCGCTGATCGTGCTCAGCGTGGTCGCCGGAAGCGTGCTGCGGTCGCTGGAGCAGCCGCGCGTGCCCATGCTCGCCACATTTGCGGCGGCGGCGGTCAACGTGGCGCTGGGGTACGCGCTGGTTCACGGCGCGGCCGGATTGCCGCGGCTGGGGCTGGCGGGCGCGGCCTGGGGGGCGCTGGGCGGGCAGGCCTTGCGGGTGGGCCTGCTGGGCTGGTTCCTGTACGGGCGGCGCGGGGTGATTGCCCCGGCGTGGTCCGGCCTGGGGGCAGGCGGGCGGGTCCTGATCCGCGAGCTGCTGCACCTCTCGCTGCCGCTGGCCGCCACCCAGCTCGCCTGGAGCGGCGGCAACCTGCTGTACGCGCTGCTGCTCGCGCGGCTGGGCACGGCGGCGCTTGCCGGGGTGCAGATCGCGTCCACCCTGGAGGGCATCTTCGTGGTCGCCTCCTTCGGGCTGGTGCCTGCCGCGACCGCCTTGATCGGGCAGGCGGTGGGCCAGCGCGACGAGCAGCTCGCCCGCGAACGTGCCCGCGCCGTCGAGCGTTTCGGGCTGGTCACGGGCGTGGCCTTTGGGGTGCTGTTCGCCCTGACGGCCCTGGCGCTGCCTGCCCTGTATCCCGGGGTGGGCGCGCAGGTTCGTGAGATCGCCCTGGGCGCGATCCTGATCAACGCGGCGGTGCAGGTCGTCAAGGTCGCCAACATGGTGCGCGGCGGCGGCGTGCTGCCCTCGGGCAGCGACACACGCGGCGTGCTGATCGGCGACGCGGTCAGCGCCTTCGCGGTCGGGCTGCCGCTGGCCTACCTGCTCGCCTTCGGGCTGGACCTGGGCGTCTGGGGGGTGCTGATCGCCCGGGTGCTGGAGGAGATCGTCAAGGTCGCCATCTTCACCTGGCGCGCGAAGAGATTGTCGTGGGGCGCGGTGGTCGCGGGGCAGGCGGCGCTTCCGGCAGCGGCGGATTGAGCGCGCCTGCGGGCAGGCTGGATCAGGGGCGCCGCTGCATCAGCGCCGTGCGTTTGCAGCGGGCCACCACCTCCCCGCGCTGGTTGATCGCCCGGTGCTCGACGGTGACGATCCCGGCGTCCGGGCGGCTGCGGCTCGTCCGGGTGTCCAGTACCTCCGACTCGGCGCGGAGGGTGTCGCCGTGAAAGACGGGCCTCGGAAACACCACGTCGGTCAGGCCCAGGTTGGCGATCAGGGTGCCCAGCGTGAGTTCGTGCACGCTCAGGCCGACCAGGAGGCTCAGCGTCAGCAAGGAGTTCACCAGCGGCTGCCCGAACTCGGTCTGGGCGGCGTACTCGCGGTCGAGGTGCAGCGGCTGCGGGTTCATCGTCAGGGTGGTGAACAAGACGTTATCGGCCTCAGTGAGCGTGCGGGTGACCCGGTGGCGGATCACGGTGCCGGGCGGCAGTTCCTCGAAATAGCGGCCCTGGGGGCGCAGCAGGTCTTCGTTCATGGGGAGCCTCCGGGGAGTGGGCAGGGGGCAGTGGGGGCGGTTACTTCGTCTGTTCGCGGGCGTGCAGGATAGCGCGGGCTTTTGCCAGCATCGGCTCGTCGACCATCTGGCCCTCGAAGCTGAAGGCGCCGTGCCCCGCGAGGGCGGCCTCGTGCGCGGCGTCGAGCAAGCGGCGGGCGCGCTCGGCCTCGGCGTCGGTGGGACCGAAGTAGTCGTGGGCCAGCGCCACCTGCGCCGGGTGAATGCACAGCTTGCCGCCGTAGCCCAGGGCGCGGCCCTGCGCGGCGTCGGCGCGGAAGGTGGCCGCGTCGTTCAGCGCCGTGACCACGATGTCCAGCGCGTGCACCCCGGTCAGCCGGGCGGCGAGCGCGACGTGCGAGCGGGCATAGAGCACCTCCAGATTTCCAGGGGTACGGCTGCCTCCCAGGTCGGTGGTGTAATCCTCCGCCCCGAAGTAGGCCCAATGCACGCCCTCGTCGGCCAGAATCTCACGGGCATTCCAGACGCCCGCGCCCGTCTCCAACCCGGCGAGAAGGGGGAGGTCCAGCCCCCGCGCGGCCAGCGCCTCCCGCACCCGCCGCACGTCCGCCGCCGACTCCAGCTTGGGCACGACGACCCCCGCGAGTTCAGGCGTCAGCACCGCGAGGTCGTCCCCGAAAAAGGGCGAGTGCGGCGCGTTCACCCGCACAAAGACCGCGAGGTGCGGCGCGGCGGCGATCAATTCGCGGGCGGCGTCGCGGGCCACCGGGCGCGCGGCGGCCTTGGCTTCCGGGGTGCCCGGCACGGCGTCTTCGAGGTCGATGACCACGGCGTCGGGGCCAGAACGGGGCAACTTGGCGATCAGGTCGGCGCGGTTGCCGGGCGCGAAGAGGACGCTGCGGGGCCGCAGGCTGGGGTCGGAGGCTGGCACGCCGCCCAGGATACGGGCAGAGTGGGAGGCATGACCTCCCCGGCGCCCTTCGAACTCGGCCTGTATTCCTTCGGGGACCTCACGCCCGATCCGGCGGGCCGGGTCAGCCTCAGCCCGCCGGAGCGCCTGAACAATCTGGTGGAGGAGGCCGAACTCGCCGACCAGGTGGGCCTCGACGTGTTCGGCCTGGGCGAGCACCACCGCCCCGACTACCTGGTGTCGTCGCCCGCCACGGTCCTGGCGGCGATGGCGGCCCGCACCCGCCGCATCCGCCTCACGAGCGCGGTGACCGTGCTGGGCACCGACGACCCGGTGCGCGTCTACCAGGCGTTCGCCACGCTCGACCTGCTCTCCGGGGGCCGCGCCGAGATCATGGTGGGGCGCGGGTCCTTTGCCGAATCTTTTCCCCTCTTTCTGGGCGGCATGCCCGCCGACTACGACGCCCTCTTCGCCGAGCGGCTGGAGCTGCTGCTGGCGGTGCGCGGGGCCGAGCACGTGACCTGGCAGGGCCGCACCCGGCCGCCCCTGCGGGACGCGGGGGTCTACCCGCGCCCGGAAGCCCCGCTTCCGCTGTGGCTGGCGGTCGGCGGCACGTCCGCTTCGGCCCGGCGGGCGGGCACCCTGGGCCTGCCGATGGCGCTGGCGATCATCGGCGGGGCGCCCGAGCGCTTCCTGCCGCTGGTGCGCCTCTTCCGCGAGTCGGCCCAGGCCGCCGGTCACGGGGCGCTGCCGCTGGGTATCAACGCGCACGGGTTCCTGGCGGACACGTCACGGGCGGCGGCGGACCTCGCCTTTCCCGCCCACGCCCTGGTCATGAACCGTCTGGGGCGCGAGCGGGGCTGGGGGCCGATGGACCGCGCCCACTTCGAGGCCGAACGCTCGCCGCGCGGGGCGCTGTTCGTGGGAGACCCCGATGAGGTGGCCGCCAAAATCCTGGCCCAGCACGAGCTGTTCGGCCACACCCGTTTCCTGATGCAGATGAGCGTGGGCACGCTGCCGCACGCGCAGATGCTGCGTTCCATCGAGTTGTTCGGCACCCGGGTCGCGCCCGTGGTGCGGGCGGAGGTGGCGCGGCGTCAGGCCAGCCTGGGCCTATAGGGCCAGTTCGTACCGCACGACAAAAAAGCCCTTCACCGTCCGCTCGTCCACCGCCCGGAAGCCCGCCGACTCGTAGAGGGCGCGCAGCTTGGGGCGCTCGGCAGCGGTGTCGAGGCGTAGAAACGCACCTCCGGCCTCCCGGGTCTCGCGCGCCGCCTCACCCAGCAGCCGGTGGGCCAGCCGCCGCCCCTGCGCGTCCGGGTGAACGCCGAGCTTGTGCAGATACCGCGCCTCGCCGGGCGGGTCCCCAGGCCAGAAGAGGGGGTCTGCGTCCAGCAGCGCGAAGGTCCCGACCGCCTGCCCGCCGCGCCACGCCACCCGCCAGCTTGCCAGCGGGTAGTGCCGCAAGAGCCGCTCGGGGGTCAGGCTGGGCACGGGCCAGAGGGCCTCGCCGCGCTCCAGCAGCCGGGTCGCGGCGGCGGTCAGCACGCCGGAAGCCGCCCCCAGGTCGCCCCGCGTGAGGGTCAGCCCGTCCATTCAGCCCCCCAGCGGCGGCGCGGGTTCGATGCCGCTGGCGTAGAGCGCCCCGTCCCGAAGCTCCAGCCGCACGCGCGGCAGCGGCCCATTCGCCTTGCCGAAGACCGCCTGTCCCGCCTGCAAGGGGTCGAAGACGCTGTAGTGGCAGGGGCAGCCCAGTTGCGGGTGCCGCTCCCCCGGCGGGGGGCGGTAGTTGTAGGCAAAGGCCAGCACCTCGGGGTCGCGCACGAGGTGCACTGGGCAGCCCAGGTGGGTGCAGATGCGGCTGTAGGCGACGAGGTGGCGGCCATCCACGCTCAGGCCCCCCGGCACCGGCCCCGGCACCCGCAGCGCCAGGCAGGGCCGCCCCGCGTAGGCAAAGGGCACCTCGGCCCAGACCTCCCCGAACTGCCCCAGGGGCGCGACCTGCACGGCGCCGCCGCCCGCCACGAACTCCGGCTCGCCCGGCTCGCGCTTGCCGAAGGTCACCCGCGAGGCGTACCAGCCCATGTACCCGAAGGCGCCCAGCGTGCCCGCGACCGGCACCACCCACCAGCGTTCCAGCACGGCCCGGCGGGTGAGCCTCATACGGATTCCGGTGAAACAGTGAGAAAACCTGGTCCATCCGGGCAGACTGGTCCAGCTCCGCAGGAGAGCGAGCAGGAACAAACGGGTGCCGGGAAAGGACTTCTCCCCTCGGCGCTCTCCCGGGTTGACAACGGAGTGGACGGAAACCGGATCACTCGCCTTCCTTCTGCCAGCGCTCCAGCAGATCGAGCAGGGCATTCAGCTCGGCGGGCTTGAGGCCCGGATAGGCGGGCATGGCGCCCTTGCCGTTCACGATCACGCCCCGCAGGGCTTCCCGTGAGAGGTTCGACGCCCGCAGGCTGGGACCCAGCGCCCCGCCCCCGCCGTCCGCCCCGTGGCAGCTCGCGCAGTTCGCGGCGTAGACCCGCAGGGCGGGGTCGGCCTGGTTCTGGCGGGCGCGGATGGCGGTGATCGTCTCGTCCGCGTCGCGGCCCGAGGGGTTGAGCGTCCGGTAGCGCTCCAGGGCCGTCAGCGCCTCCTCGTCCTGCCCGAAGCGGGCCAGCGCGTAGCCCAGAAAGAGCTGCGACTCCGCCTCGCGGGGGGCGAGCTGCGCCGCCGTGCGAATCAGGAGGAAGGCCTGCTGCGCGTCACCTGCGCTGATCTCCTGCCCCGGCTGGCCGGGCCGGGTGAGCAGCAGGATGCCCAGCCGCCGCAGCGCCTCCGGCTGGCGGGGGTCGAGTTTCAGGGCGCTCCCGTAGGCCGAGACCGCCTGGTCGTAGGCGCCGCTGTCGAAGGCGGCCTGGCCCCAGGCGAGGAAGTCGGCGCTCTGCCCACTGGCTTCGGCGGCGCGGCGCAGCTCCGGCAGGGCCAGAGCGTTTTGCACCACCTGCGCCTCACCCGCGCCCAGCGACGCGAGCTGCCAGCGCGGCACGAAGGTCAGCGCTCCGGCGGCTGTGAGCAGCGCGGCGGCCCCGACCCCCAGCAGGGCCAGCCTGCGGGTGTGCCCGGCGCGGCCCGCCGGGGGCGGCGCGGGCGGCAGGGCGTCCAGGCCGCGCAGCGCCAGGGCCGCGCGGCGTTCGAGGTCGGGGCGCCTTCCCTCGTCTTCCAGCGCCGCGAGTTCGGCGTACAGACGGTCACGCTCGGCCGTCAGGCGCCCGCGCTCGGCGGCGTCGGGGTCCGCCGGACTTCCGGCCCGCAGCGGCTCGAGCGTCAACCACAGCGACACCAGCACGATCAACGCCAGCAGCACCACGCCCAGGATCACGCGCCGCCCCCTTCACCCGGCGCGTCCCGCCGCGTGCGCCGCTGCACCTCGGCCAGGTAGGGGTCGAAGGGATCGTCGAGCGCGGGCGCCGTGACCGGAGCCGCCTCCCCGGCCTCCACCCGCCCGCGCCGCAGGAAGCGCAGCAGCAGCGCGCCGCCCGCTGCCAGCGCGAGCACGGGCGCGCCCCACAGCAGCACCCCTGCCCCCTCTTTGGGCGGGTCGAGCAGCACGAAATTGCCGTAGCGCGCCGCGAAATAGGCGTAGACCTCGCGGTCGCTGCGCCCGGCGGCCACCTGCTCGCGCACGTCGCGCAGCATCTCGCGGCTGATGTCGTTGGTGCTCTCGGTGATGGGCACCCCCGTGCAGATCGGGCAGCGCAGGTTATCCCCCAGCCGCTCGGCCCGCGACTCCTGCGCGGGCGTCAGGGCGAGAGACGTGGACATTAGCAGGCAGAAGGCCAGAGCCAGGGAGCGTAGCCCTGTGGGCCGCAGGCCGCTGGACGCTGACCGGCTCACAGCCCCGTCACCCCGATCTTCTCCAGGCCGACGTTCAGCCGCTCGCGGGTCAGGCCGCCCCGGTCCACGTGCCGGATCACGCCCTCCGCGTCGATGAACACAGTCTCGGGAATCCCGGCCACCCCGTAGTTGATGCCGGTCTTGATGCCGGGGTCGCGCAGGTTGGGGTAGGCCAGCGCGTACTCCTGAATGAAGTCGCGGGCGTTTTGCTCCTTGGTCTCCTGAAAGAGGATGCCCAGGATCGCCGGGCCGTTCTCGCCGCTCCGGCGCTCGCCCAGTTCGCGAAACAGCGGCGCCTCCTCGCGGCAGGGCACGCACCACGACGCCCAGAAATTCAGCACGACCGGGCGGCCCTGGAGAGCGGCGAGGCTGACCTGCGCTCCGTCGAGGCTCTCCAGCGTGAAGGCGGGGGCGGGTTTGCCCACCAGCGGCCCGCCGTCGGTCGCGTTGCGCGCGGGATTGAGCAGCGCGGCGCCCAGCACGGCGACGAGCGCGGCGGCGATCAGGGGCGGAAGCAGCCGCCGCCAGAGGGGGGCAGGAGCCGGGGTCGGAGGGGAAGAGGGGGAAAGGTCAGTCATGGGTCACTCGCTTCAGTCGGTCGCCGGGGCCGGACTCAGGGCGGGGACGCGGGCGGGGGCGGCCCGGCGCGGCGGGACCAGGGTCAGCCCGGCCCCCAGCACCACGATCAATGTGCCCCACCAGATCCACGACACCAGCGGACTCTCGATCAGCCGCACGCTGACCCACTTGCCCCCCGGGTCGAAGGCGGTCGCCACGAGGTAGGTGTCGCCCAGCAGGCCGTAGCGCACGGCGGGCGCGGGAAAGAGGGTGTCGCCGCCCTGGACGTAGGTGTTCATGCGGGTCTCGAAGGGGCGGCCGTCGATGCGGACGCGCGCCACCGCCGAGGTGCCGTAAGGCTTTTGCTCCAGCCGGGTGCCCTCCAGCGCCAGCGTCTCGTGCAGCAGCCGCACCGGGGCGGCGCCCGCGTTCAGCGTGATCTGCGCGTCCTGACGGTAGGCGCCTGAAAAGGCGATCCCCAGCGCCATCACGACCAGCCCGGCGTGGGCGAGGTAGGCCCCGTAGCGGCGGGGTTGCTCGCGTACCAGCCCCGGCAGCCCGCCGCCGCGCCCCCCCGCCCGGTACTGGCGCAGCGCCCGCGCGGTCAGCAGCCCCAGGCCGACGAGGTTGTAGGCCGACAGCGCCACCGTGCCCAGCACGCCCCAGCCGCGCAGGCCGAACGCGAAAGCGACGAGGGCCGCCCCCAGCCCGGCCAGCAGCAGGGGCCGCAGCGCCCGCCACAGGCCCTGGCCCTCGGCCCGGCGCCACGGCAGCAGCGGCCCCACGCCCATCAGCCCCAGCAGCCCCAGCCCCAGCGGAATCGCGAAGGCGTTGTAAAAGGCCGGACCCACCGAGGCGTCACGCCGTCCCTGAATGGCTTCCACGAAGGTCGGAAAGAGGGTTCCCACCAGGACCATCACGGCGAACACCAGAAAGAGCCAGTTGCCCGCCAGGAACGCCCCCTCGCGGCTCAGCGCGGCGGGGGCTTCGCCCTCGTCACGCAGTTGCGGGGCACGCCACGCCGCCAGACCGATCCCGGCGATCAGCAGGAACGCCAGGAAGCCCAGGAACACCGGCCCCACCGGCCCGCCCGCGAAGGCGTGGACGCTCTGCACGATGCCCGAGCGGTTCAGGAAGGTGCCCAGCACGGTCGAGGCGTAGGCCAGCACGATCAGCCAGACGTTCCACGAGCGCATCAGGCCCCGGCGCTCCTGAATCTGCACGCTGTGCAAGAAGGCGGTCGCCAGCAGCCAGGGGATGAATGACGCATTCTCCACCGGGTCCCAGGCCCAGTAGCCGCCCCAGCCCAGCGTCTCGTAGCTCCACCAGCCGCCCGCGACGATGGCGGCCGTCAGAAAGGCCCAGGCGGTCAGCGTCCAGCGCCGGGTCGCCACGACCCAGTGGTCGGAAAGCCGCCCGGTCACCAGCGCGGCGACCGCGTAGGCAAAGGGCACCGCGAGGCCCACGAAGCCCAGGTACAGCAGGACCGGGTGAACGGCCATCATCCAGTGGTTTTGCAGCGCGGGGTTGGGGCCACGCCCGTCGGCGGGAATCTGCGCCAGCGGTGTAAAGGGGCTGGCGATGCTGACGCACACCCCCACGAAAAACAGCAGGCTGGCAAACATGGCCGCCAAGGCCCAGGGCCGCAGCGCGTCGCGCCGCAGGGTCAGGCTCAGGACGAAGGCGTACCCCGCCAGCAGCCAGGCCCACAGCAGAATGGAGCCTTCCAGCGCCCCCCACAGGCTGGTTACCTTGATCCAGGTCGGGGAGGCGCGCATGGAATGCTCGGCCACGTAGCGCACCGAGAAGTCGTCGCGCAGCAGCGCCGCCATCAGGACCACCGTGGCGAGGGAAACCAGCGCGAAGACCGCCCACATCGCCCGCCGCGCCGCCTCGGTGGCCCGGGTGTCGGCCTTTAGGCCCCCGACCACCGCCAGCCAGCCCCCGCCCAGGGTGAAGGCCAGGGCGCCGAGCAGCGCGAGTTGCCCCAGGGCGCCCGCCGCGCTCGCCTCGAAAGAGATCAGGTTCAGCACGGGATCACTCGCTCTGCTGGCGCAGCAGGTCTTTCAGCTCGGCCTGTGTCTGCGGCACGTTGTATTCCTCCGAGTGCTTCACGACCAGCTCGGAGGCGTGGAAGGTCTCGCCCTGAAACTCGCCGCGCACGACCACGCCCTGGTTTTCCTTGAACAGGTCGCTGACCGCGCCCACGTACTGCACCGGAAAGGTCGCGCCGCCGTCGGTCACGTCGAAGCGCAGGTTGAGGGTCTGCGGGTCGTAGTTCACGGCCTTGACCAGTCCGCCGATTCGCAGCGGGCGCCCTTCCAGCTCCGAGCGCTGCTGCACGTACTCGGTGGGGGTCACGAAGTATTCCAGGCTCTTGCCCAGGTTGCCAAAGGCGATAAAGGAGGTCAGCCCGACCAGCGCCAGCACCCCCAGCACGGTGGGCAGGGGACTGCGCCGCCGCCGCCGGGCGCGCGGAAGCGGGGTGGGGGAGGGCGCGGTCATCGCCGCTCCTCGTCGCGCACGGCCCGCAGCTTCCACCAGATCCAGCCCAGGTAGGCGGCCAGCAGCACAAAGGTCACCACGTACACGACGACCACATATCCGGTGTACTTATCCACGGGCGGCCTCCAGTCCATTCAGGTCGTCCATCAGTTCGCGTTCCTCGCGCGCCTCCTCGCGGGCGGCCAGGATCGCGCGCACCCGCAGCAGGTAGACGTACAGCAGGGTGAAGGCGAAGGTCGCCACCATCAACACCAGGCCGTACACGGGCGCGGCATTCCAGCGAGCGGACCAGTCCAGATCGCCCAGCAGCTTCAAGGTCTGCGTCTGGTGCACGCCGCGCCACCACTCGACCGCCATGTAGTTGACCGGCACGTACAGGGTGCCCACCAGCCCCACGACCGCCGCGATCCGCGCCCGGCGCTCGGGGTCGTCAATCAGGCTGCGGATCAGCAGATAACCGCCGTACACGACCAGGCTCAGGGCGGTGGTGGTCAACCGGGCGTCCCAGACCCAGTAGGTGCCCCAGGTCGGCTTAGCCCACAGCATCCCGCCCACGATGGTCGCTGCGGTGAACAGCACCCCGATCTCGGCGCTGCTCAGGGCCAGGCGGTCCCAGCGCCTTTGCCGGGTCAGCAGGTACAGCAGCCCGAACAGCCCGGTGCCCCCATAGGCGAGGTAACTCAGCCACGCGGTCGGCACATGCACGAAAAAGAGCCTTACCAGCGATCCCTGGTTGAGGTCCAGCGGCGCGCTGAGGCCCAGGGCCACGGCCACTCCCAGCGCCAGCAGGGTCGCGGCCCCCAGCAGCGTCGTCACGCGGTCTTGTCTCATGTCACTCCCTATTCTGACCCGCGCGCCGCCCGCATCACCGTGAGGCAGGGGAAGCGCAGGAAACCTTCGTGAGCGCAGCATCGCGTCTGGCACAGGCTGGGGCAAGTGCGAGTGTCCCCGGAGAGAGGGCGGCCCCAGGGCACGAGGCCGCAAGGTGCAGGCCAGGAGCGCCGAGGTGTCCGCCCCCTGACTCGCGGCCCCGCCCTCCCGCCTGCTACGGTGAGGCCACGCCCAATTCACCCGGAGGTTTTCCCGCCATGAAGCGTTCCCGCGTCCTGTCCCTGCTGGCCCTCGCCGCCGTGTCTGCCGCTGTCCTCGCCGCGTGCGCGCCCTCGGCCACCACCGCGCCCGCCGCTCCGCTGCCCGACCCGGCGACCTACCGCCCCGCCGATGCTCCGGTCACCGTCCCCGGCATCGGGGAGGTGGGGCGCTGGATGATCACCAAGACCCTGGTGCCCGCGACCTGGCTGGGCGAGAAACTCGGTGGGCGCACGCTGCGCGAGCCGGTCAACGTGCTGCTGATCGACCGCGTGGCCCGCACCCCTGAAGAAGCTACCACCCGCCTGCTCGCCGCGATGAGGGCGGCCGGCTACCCCCCGCGCGGCGGCCATTCGACCGGCTACTGGGGCGAGGTGGGCGGGCGCCTGTACCCCATGCTGCCCACCGGTGAGGGCGAGGCCTTCAGCGACGATCCCTTCTTCGTGCCCAACAACCACGGGCGAATCTTCGGGCCGGTGCCGGTGGAGGGCGGTTTCGCCTTCACGGGGGCCTTCAGCCTGGAGGGCATCCGCCTCTTTCCCCGCCCCGGCCATCCCTACCGCTCCTTTCAGGTCGCCCGCGAGGACCTCGCCGACCGCCTGAATGGGCGCAGCGCCTTCAAACGGGCCGGATACGTGGAGATGGGGTCACGCCTCGACACGCCCACCGAGACGACCGGGGACCACGACGGGCGGGCGGTGCTGCTGGTGGCGGGGGGGTAGGGAAAGGAGACGTAAGGGCGGGCTTCAGGCGTAGATCAGGCACCCCCGCGCCTCCAGCTCGGCAAAGGCCGGAGGCAGGGTGCTCAGCCGGTTCCAACGCAGGTCGAGCTTTTCCAGCCGGGGCAGCGCGGCGAGTTCCGGCGGCAGGGTCGTCAGGCGGTTCGCCCGCAGGTCCAGAACGCGCAAGCTCTCCAGTTCCGCAAGCGAGGCGGGCAGCTCCGTCAGCCCGTTGAAACGCAGGTCGAGTTCGCCCAATGCGGTCAGCCGCCCGATCTCGTCCGGAAGCGCCGTGAGGCGGTTGCCCTGGGCCATCAGCTTGCCCAGCCGGGTGCAGCGCCCCAGCTCGGGCGGCAGGCGGGTCAGGCGGTTGTTCATGACATGCAGTTCGCGCAGCTCGGACAACTGGCCCAGACTGGCGGGCAGCGCCGTGAGCGCGTTGTTGTAGGCGCGGAACTCGACCTGCCTGCCAAGTTCGCCCAGCCACCCGGGAAGCTGCTCCAGCGCGTTGTCGGTGACGTTGAGGTACGCCAGGGACCGCAGGTGCCGCAGAGACTCCGGCAGGGCCGTCAGCCGGTTGTTGCTGAGGTACAGAAAGCGCAGTTCGGCCATCCCGGCGAAAGCGTCCGGGAGCGCCTCCAGCCCGTTGTGCCCGAGGTCGAGCATCTCCAGCCCGGTCAGGTTGCCCACTCCTGGCGAGAGGTACGTTAGCCGGTTGGCCGAGAGGTTCAGGGTCCGCAGCCCGGTCCAGCTCCATAGCCAGTCCGGGACGGTGGTCAATGCGTTGTCGTAGACACTAAGCGTCCGCGCGTGGGTGCAGCGGCGCAGGCTCCCGGGCCACTCCGACAGGCCGCAGCCGTTCAGATTCAGTTCGTTGGGCAGCCGCTCCGCGTCCTGTTCGAGCGCTGCCAGCAGTGCGGGACCGCGTGCGCCAGTGGGGTGCTGGTGGCTCGGCGGGAAGACATCCGGGGTGGGCATGGGCCACTGTATCCGTCGCCGTCCTAGCCCTCCACCGCGAAAGGAAACAGCAGCGTCGCCAGAATGACCGTCCCCAGGTCGAAGGCGGCCAGAAAGACCACCCAGGTCGTGACCTCGGGGGTCCAGCCAGCGGTCAGCAGCAGGCTGGTGCCCTTGACGGTGGCGATCACGACCGGCACCAGGATCGGAAAGGCCAGCGCCGGGAGCAGCGCCTCGCGCGCCCGCAGGCTGACCGTGATCGAGCCGTAAAACGTCGTCCCCGCCGCGAAGCCCACCACCCCCAGCGCCGAGAGCAGCGTCAGCGCGGGCCACGGCACCGCCCGCCCCGCGCCCGCCGCGCCGAAGAGGACCAGCCCCGCCGGCAGCGTGAAGGCGGCGACCAGGCAAAGCGGCCCCAGCACCCCCAGCAGCTTGCCCAGGTACAGCGCCCCGTGCGGCCCCGGGTAGAGGGTCAGCTGCTCCAGCGCTCCCGCCTCCTGCTCCTGCGCGAAAGCCCGCTGGGCGCCCACCGCCGCCGCCAGAGCCAGCGCCGTCCACACCGCGCCCGCCGCCACTCCCGCCGTCTGCGCCGGGGTCCGCCCCGAGGTGTCCCCCCCCAGCGCCAGCCCCAGCACCAGCAGCACCAGCCCCGCGAAAAAGGCGGTCGCCAGCAGCGTGTCGCGCGTGCGCCCGGCCACCCGCAGGTCCTTGGCGGCGACGTGGAGGGCGGACTTCATGGGGCGCCCGGTGGGCGCCGGAAGTGGAAAGTGGAAAGTGGTGAGCAGAACAGACCAGGCGACCCATCCCCCGACCCCTGCTCCCTGCCCACTGACCTCACGCCTCCTCCACTTTCCCGCCCGCCACCCGCAGCGCCCGGGGCGCCACCTGCCGCGCGAGGTGCGGTTCGTGGGCGGCGATCACTAGCGTCACCCCGCGCCCGGCGAGGTCGCCCAGCAGCTCCAGCACCAGCGTGCGCCCCGCGCCGTCGAGGTTGGCGAACGGCTCGTCCACCAGCGTGAGGGGCCGGGCGAGCAGGTGCGCCCGCGCCAGCGCCAGCCTTTTGCGCATCCCCGCCGACAGGAACCGCACCCGCCGCCCCGCCGCCCGCTCCAGCCCGACCCGCCGCAGCGCCCCGGCGGCGTCTCCACGCTGCCCGTGCATCTTCAGGGCAAAGTCCAGGTTTTCCGTTCCGGTCAGGTCGGGATACAGCCCCGCGTCCACCGGCATCAGGTGAACGAGGTCGCGCACCGCCCGCGAGTCGCGCAGGTCGAAGCCCAGCACCCGGCCTTCCCCCCGGGTGGGCCGCAAGCCCGACGCGATCAGGCGCAGCAGCGTGGTCTTGCCCGCCCCGTTCTCGCCCAGCAGCGTGACGCCCCCTCCGGCGGGCACGTCCAGCGTCACGCCGCGCAAGATGACCTCGCGGCCCAGGCGCAGCCACACGTCGCGGAGTTGCAGGGCGTGGGAGGAAGCGGGAGGCGGGGCGCGGTGCGCGGTGAGAACAGTTTTTTCCTGCGCCCCGCGCACCGCGCCCTGATCCCCTACAGCGTCAGCCACGCCGGCATCACCTCATAGAAAAAGGTCGCCAGCCGCGTGAACTGCCCGGTCAGCATCAGCACGCCGACGACGACCAGCACCGCGCCGCCGACCTTCTCGAACAGAGGGGCATAGCGGTTGAGCCGGCGCAGGTTCAGCCGGTTCCACAGCAGCGCGGCCAGCAAGAAGGGGAGCGCCAGCCCCAGCGTGTAGGCGGTCAGGAGGCCCACGCCGGTGCCCAGGCTCGCGCTGCTGGCCGCCAGCCCCAGGATGCTGCCCAGCGCCGGGCCGAGGCAGGGACTCCAGCCAAAGGCGAAGGCGGCGCCCAGCGCGACCGGGCCGTACCCCCCGGCGTCGGCCAGCGCCCGCGTGTCGCGCATCAGGAAGGGCAGCCGGATCACCCCCAGCATCACCAGCCCGAAAAAGACGATCAGCGCCGCCGCCACCTGCCCCAACACGAACTTGTAGGGCGCCAGCAGCGCGCCCAGGCTGCTCGCGGTCGCCCCCAGCGCGATAAACACCAGCCCGAACCCCAGGATGAAGCCCAAGGCCCGCACCAGCGGCGCCCGCGCCCCCCCGATCACGCCCAGGTAACTGGGCACCAGCGGCAGCACGCACGGACTCAGAAACGAGAGCAGGCCCGCCAGAAAGGCCACCGTGACGGACGGGGCGCCGGGGGAGACGAACATGGGGCGAGTCTAGCCCAGCCGCAGGGGGCGGGCGTCCCCCGGCCGCGCCTCATCTTCCTCATAGGCTGGAGAGCACGCGGGATGTGAGCTTTCGTACACTCGGCCTCAGCGGGCGCTTGGCCGGACACCTGCCGGGCGCCGCAGCCTGCGCAGAGACTGGGCAGGCCGGAGTCCAGGCACCTTCGCCATTCACGCTCAGGTGGGAGGGCAGATCGCATGTCGGAGGAGACGCGGACCGCTTCCATGCCTATCCGCACGCCGGACCAGCGGCTGCGGGTGTTCGTGAGTTCGACCTTGCAGGAACTCGCCGAGGAGCGCCGGGCCGCCCGCAGCGCCATCGAGCGGCTGCACCTGTCCCCGGTGCTGTTCGAACTCGGCGCCCGGCCGCATCCGCCGCGCGAACTGTACCGGGCCTACCTGGCGCAGTCGGACGTCTTCGTGGGCATCTACTGGGAGCGCTACGGCTGGGTCGCGCCCGGCGAGACGGTGTCGGGCCTGGAGGACGAATACCGTCTGAGCGGGACCCGCCCCAAGTTGATCTACGTCAAGACCCCGGCGGCCCAGCGCGAGGCGCGGCTCGCGGGGCTGATCGAGCAGATTCAGCGCGACGATCAGGCGAGCTACCGGCCTTTTGCGGGCGCCGAGGAGCTGCGCGAGCTGCTGGAAAACGACCTCGCGCTGCTGCTCACCGAGCGCTTTGACCTCGCGCGGGCCGGGGCCGGGCCGCAGCCGCAGGACGCGCCCCCGGAGGTCCCGCCGCCGCCCGCGCCGCTGCCCCAGCCGCTCACGTCGCTGGTGGGCCGCGAGGCGCAGCTCCAGCGGATCGGCGCCCTGCTGGCCCGGCCGGGGGTGCGGCTGGTGACGCTGCTGGGTCCCGGCGGCATCGGCAAGACCCGGCTGGCGCTGGAGGTCGCGCGCCGGGCGCTGGCCGAGGGCCGCTACGCAGGCGGGGTGCGCTTCGTGGGGCTGGCGAACGTGCGCGAGCGCGAGGGCTTCGCGGCGGCGCTGGCCCACGCCCTGCGCCTGCCCGAGCGCGCGGACCGTCCGGCGCTGGACAGCGTGCAAGACGCCCTGCGCGGGCAGCGGCTGCTGCTGCTGCTGGACAACTTCGAGCAGATGCAGGGCGCGGCGCCCGATGTGGCGGGGCTGCTCGCGGGCCTCCCGGACCTCCAGATTCTGGTGACCAGCCGCGCGGCCCTGCGCCTCAGCGCCGAGCAGGAGTGGCCGGTGCCCCCGCTGGAGCTGCCGCAGGGCGACGGCGAGCAGGACGCGCAAGGCAGCGAGGCCGTGGCCCTGTTTGTGGAACGCGCCCGCGCCGTGCGGCCCGACTTCGAGATCACGCGGCAGAATCTGCCCGCGCTGCTGGCGATCGTGCGGCGGCTGGAGGGGATTCCGCTCGCCATCGAACTTGCCGCCGCCCGGCTGCGGACCAGCACGCCCGAGCTGCTGGCCGCGCGGTTGGCCCGCGGCCTGGACTGGCTGGGCGGCGGCCCGAGCGACGTGCCCGAACGCCAGCGGACGCTGCGGGCGACCCTCGACTGGAGCTACCAGCTGCTCAGCCTGCCCGAGCAGGCGCTGCTGCGCCGCCTGGGCGTGTTCGTGGGCGGCGCCTCTCCGGAGGCGGTGGAGGGCGTGTGCGGCGAGGCCTGCCGCGAGGTGGGCGGCACCGGAGACGCCCTGGACGCGCTCGAACGCCTGGTGGATCACAGCCTGGCGCGCCAGGAGGAGCGGGAGGACGAGGTCCGGTTCAGCCTGCTTCAGTCGGTGCGCGAGTACGCGCTGGCGGGGCTGGCGGCCCACGGCGAGGAGGAGGCCGCGCGCGCCGCCCACGCCGCCGCCTTTCTGAAGTTCACCGAGGCGACCGTCCCGCTGCTGTTCGGCCCCGAGCAGCTCGCGGCCCTGCACCGCCTCGACCGCGACGCGGGCAACGTGCGCGCCGCGCTGCACTGGCTTCAGGCCCACGACCTGGAAGCGGCCCAGCGGTTGACCGCCTGCCTGCGCTGGTACTGGGACGCGCGCGGCCTCTTCAGCGAAGGGCGCCAGGAGAGCGCGGCGGTGCTGGGGGGCGCCGGGACCCCGCCGCTGGTCCGGGCGGGCGCCCTGCTGGCCTCGGGAATGATGGCCTGGCGCCAGGGGGATTACGCGGGCGCCCTGCCGCAGCTGGAAGAGGCGCTGGGGCTGGCCCGCTCCTCGGGGGACCGGCGGCTGGTCGCGGCCAGCCTCCAGCTGCTCGGGAACCTCGCCGCGCACCAGGGCCGCTCTGGAGACGCCCGCGCCGCGCACAAAGAAGCGCTGGCGCTGCGCCGCGAGCTGGGCGACCCGCGCGGCGTGGCCGACTCGCTGTTCTCGCTGGGCAACGTCGCGCTGCTGCGCGGCGAGCTGGCCGAGGCCCGCCCGCTCTACCAGCAGAGCCTGACCGGCTTTCAGGAGGTGGGCGACCGCGCCAGCGCGGGCTTCGCGCTGATGAACCTGGGGGTCGTCGCGCGCTTCGAGGGCAACTTCGCGCTGGCCCGCACCCTGACCGGGGACGCGCTGGAGGTGGCGCGCACCCTGGGTGACCGGTTGCGGGTCGCCAACGCGCTCCAGAGCCTGGGCCTCATCGCCGCCGACGAGGGCGACAACGCGGAGGCGGGGCACTTTCTGGAAGAGGCGCTCGCCCTGTACCGCGCGTGCGGGCACCGCTACAAGGCGGCGTTCGTGCTCAGCGAACTCGCCACCGCCCTGCGCCGTTCGGGCGAGCTGGGCCGCGCCCGCACCCTCTACGAGGAGGGCCTGCGTGCCCACCGCGAGCTGGGCGACGGTCCCGGACTCGCCTTTGCGCTGGTCGGGCTGGCCCAGCTGGAGCGCGAGGAGGGGCGCCTCGACCGCGCGGGGGACCTGCTGCGTGAGGGCGTGCCGCTGGCCCTCGACCGCGCCGACGGCACCACGGCGGCCCGCGCCCTGGAAGCGCTGGCGGCCCTGCGCGTCGCCCAGGGCTGGCCCGAGCGCGGCGCGCGGCTGTTCGGCGCGGCCGAGACCCTGCGCGAGACGGCGGGCATCCCGCTGCCGCCCGCCGCCCAGCAGCTGCGCGCCCGCGAGACGGCGGCGGCCCGTCAGGCGCTGGGGGGCGCCCGCTTCGCCGTCCTGTTTGCCGAGGGCTGCGCGCTGACGCCCGCGCAGGTGCTGGCGGAAGAAAGCCTGACCCCCGCCGCGTCCAGCGAGTCTGCCTCGGGGTCGCGTCCCGCCCAGGCCGAGCACACGCCCGCGTGAAGCGGGACTGGAGGGGAAGCGGGCTTACAGTTCCTCGAAAAACTCGCTGTCCACGCGGTGGATGCGGTAGGTCTCGCGGGTCAGCACCCCCACGCCGGAGTCGATCATCAGCCGGGCGAGCTGCGGGCCGTCGATCAGGATGATGCTGCCGATGTGGGAAGCCGTGTTTCTCGCGCCGTCACTGAACCCCGACGTGGTGATAAAGACGCCCTTGCTGGCCTTGTGATAGGTCAGGCTGCCGGAAAAGGTGCGAATTTCCGGGCTGTGGACGGTGTTCTGCCAGCGTTTGGCCTGAAGGTAGATGCGGTCGAGGCCCAACGGGTCCTGCTTGATGACGCCGTCGATGCCGTTGTCACCGCTGCGGCCCAACGCCTGTCCCGCGTCGCGCACGTTGCCGCCGTAGCCCAGCGCCACCAGTACCTCCACCACCAACCGCTCGAACTGAGCGGGCGTGAGCTGCTGAACCTGCGCGAGCAGCTCGTCCGCAAGGCTGGCCGTGAGTTCGGCATAGAGAGTGGAGAACTGTTCTTCGGGAGAGAGGAACGGCAGAGCTTGCTGTGCGGGCGCCCGGGTTTCCTCCCCGGCTTGTGCCGGCTCCAAGTGTGCTGTGCCCTGAAAGCGGGCAAACTCGGGAAAGGCGAAGAGCTGCTTGGTGGTGACGCCTCCTGGAGAGGCCGTCAGCAGGTCGCGGCCGCGCGGGGTAATTTCGACCGTCCCGCGCTGCGGACTTTGCACCGCGCCTGCTTTGAGCAGATACGTCTTGGCCCAGCCGATGCGGTTCATGTAGGTCGGCTGGCGACCGCTGGGCAGCATCTCGGCCAGCTCCGCCTCGTCGAGACCGAACTCGGCGGCCAGGCGGACGTAGAGGTCGCGCATCTTCCAGACCTGGCCATCACTCAGCGCGAGGAGCAGGGGGCGCATGAACGCCTGGTAATCGGGGAGGGGCACCCGGTCAGTGTAGGGAAAAGGGGCTGCTGACCTGCGCTCAGTCCGTCACCGCGCCGCGCGCCGCGCTGCTTACCACCCGCGCGTATTTCGCCAGCACGCCCCGCCGGTACCTCGGCTCGGGCGGGGTCCAGGCGGCCCGGCGGCGCTCCAGCTCGGCTTCCTCCACGTGCAGGGTCAGTTCGCAGGTCTCGGCGTTCAGCTCGATGGTATCGCCCTCCTGCACCAGCGCGATGGGGCCGCCGACGTAGGCCTCGGGCGCCACGTGGCCCACGACCAGCCCGTAGGTGCCGCCGCTGAAACGCCCGTCGGTGATTAGGCCTACGCTGTCGCCCAAGCCCTTGCCGATAATCGCGCTCGTCGGCGAGAGCATTTCCCTCATGCCCGGGCCGCCCCTCGGCCCCTCGTAGCGGATCACCAGCACGTCCCCGGCGCGAATGCGGTCTGCCATGATCGCCCCCATGCACTCCTCCTCCGAGTCGAAGACGCGGGCGGGGCCGGTGATCTTGATGGACTTCAGGCCGCTGATCTTGGCGACCGACCCCTCCGGCGCGAGGTTGCCGCGCAAGATGGCGAGGTGACCCTGGCCGTACAGCGGCTGCGTGAAGGGCCGGATCACGTCCTGGCCCGCGTCCGGCTCCTCCGGCTCGTCCGCGAGGTTCTCGGCCACGGTTTTGCCGGTCACCGTCAGGCAGCCCCCATGCAGCAGGCCCGCCGCGAGCAGCATCTTCATCACGCGCGGGATGCCGCCCACCTCGTGCAGGTCGGTGGCGACGTAGCGCCCGCTGGGCTTGAGGTCGCAGAAGACCGGCGTGCGCTCGCGGAGGCGCTCGAAATCGGCCAGGTCGAGCGGCACATCACAGGTGTGGGCGATCGCCAGCAGATGCAGCACCGCGTTCGTCGAGCCGCCGACCGCCATGACCACCGTGATGGCGTTCTCGAAGGCTTCTTTCGTCAGGATGTCCAGCGGACGGATGTCCTGCTCGATCAGGTGCAGCAGGGCGCGGGCGCTGTCGGCGCTGGAGGTGGCCTTTTCGGCGTCCACCGCGCTCATGGTCGAGGAGTACGGCAGGCTCATCCCCATCGCCTCGAACGCACTGCTCATGGTGTTGGCGGTGTACATGCCGCCGCACGAGCCGTTGCCGGGGCAGGCGCGGCGCTCGATCTCCTGAAAGTCCTCGCGGCTGATCTTGCCCGCCCCGAAGGCCCCCACCGCCTCGAACACGCTGACGATGGTGAGGTCTTTCCCGTCGTAGTGGCCGGGTTTGATGGTGCCGCCGTACACGAAGATGGCCGGGATGTTCAGCCGGGCGATCCCGATCATCGCGCCGGGCATGTTCTTGTCGCAGCCGCCCACCACGATCACGCCGTCGTGGCTCTGGCCCCGGCTGACGGTCTCGATGGAGTCGGCAATCACCTCGCGGCTGACGAGCGAACACTTCATGCCCTCGGTGCCCATGCTGATGCCGTCGGACACCGTGATCGTCCCGTACACCTGCGGCATCGCTCCGCCCCGGCGGATCGCGTCCGTGATGTGGTCCGCCAGCTCGCCCAGCCCGTTGTTGCAGGGGGTGATGGTGCTCTGCGCGTGCGCCACGCCGATGATCGCCTTGTCAAAGTCGCCGTCCCCGAAGCCCACCGCCCGCAGCATCGCGCGGTTGGGCGCCCGCTCGTCGCCCTGGGTGACGTGGTGGCTGTTCCAGTTGGCCCTGCGCCCGGTGCGGGTGTCGGTCATGCCCCACGCTACGGCAAAGGTGGGGCGGGGGAAGGCGGGCGGGACAGACAGGCCGGGCAGGGCCAGGGCAGGGTGGGTGGAGGCGCGCAGTCTCCCCGGCCCTGTTTCCCGTACCCTCGGGGCGTGGCGGCTTCCTCCCGGTCCCTGATCTTCGTCTACAACGCCGACGGCGGTGTGCTGAACGGCCTGAAGGACCTGTGGATCAAGACGGTGCGCCCGCAGGACTACGATTGCTCGCTGTGCGCTGTCACTTACGGCCCCCTGGGCATGAAGCGCGCGTGGCGCGAGTACGTGCGGGGCCTGGGGGCGGATGTGCGCTTCCTGCACCGCGACGAGCTGCGGGCCGGGTTCGGCGTCAGCGGGGTGGCCCTGCCCGCCGTCTTCGAGGTGGGGCCGGACGGGCGCCTGCGCGAGTGGCTGTCCGCCCACGAGCTGCGCGCGGTGACCACGCTTGAAGACCTGATGCAGCTCGTCGGTGTGCGGTTCCAAAGGGACGGGGAGGTCGAAGCCCTCACCCCGGTCCCCTGACGCTCACCCGATATTCAGCCCCACGTCGAAGGTCGCCCGGTAGCCCCGCTCCGGGCTGCCGGTGAGGTTCAGCAGCAGTTGATTGCCGCCGTTGCGGTAGAGGCCGTCTTGCGCGTTGAGGGTGTTGCGCCTGCCCTTGCTGCTGTAGGGCGCGCGGGCGTGGACCCGGTCGGTGACGGCCTCCGGGAAAAAGAGCTGCGAGGTGAACTCGCCGGTTGCCTGCCCGGCGGCGTTCAGCGGCCGCAGCTTGAAGTGGATATGCACCGCGCGGCCCGGATACCACCCCGGATAGACAGTCGTGAAGGTCGCCTTGCCCCGCGCGTCCGTGACCTGCGCCCCGCGCAGAAAGTCGCCCGTGTTGCCCGCCACGTCCGAGTACACGCCCAGCGCGTCACAGTGCCACACGTCCACCAGCACGTTGGCGCGCGGCTGGCAGGCGTTCACGGCCACCCGCGAGGTCACGAACTCCAGCACCAGCGGCACACCCGCGCTGACCTTGCCGGTGGTCGTGTCCTTGCGGATGTCGCCCCGGCGCAGCCCCTCGTCCACGAAGTAGGGTCCCTCGGTCATCGCGGGCCGCACCACGCAGCCGGGCAGGCTGGCCGCGCCGCCCGTGCCCGCGCTGGTGCCGCCGCGCTGGGCCAGGACCCCGCCTGCGGCCAGGGCCGCCACCCCGCCGCCCAGGCCCAGCAGGCGCAGGGCGTGGCGGCGGCTGAGCAGGGTGCCGATGGTCTCGTCGTCGTTGTCGTCGTCGGGGTGCGCGGGGTGCAGGTTCATGGGCGGACCTCCTTGAAAGGGTGCCCGCAGCGTAAGTGCCGCCGATTAAAGCGGGGTTGGAAGGGTGGAGCAGGACACGTTTCCCCCCCGCGACTCACACGCCGCCGTGGCCTGCTCTCTCGCACGGGCCACAGGAGCAGGAGGCGGCCCCCTCTCCGGAAGCCGCCCCCTGGTGTTCCTGCGCGCCTTAGGCCTTGGCCGCCGCCTGGGCGCGCTTGCGCTTCGCCTGCCATTCCTCGAAGTACACGACCATCGGGGCCACGATGTAGATCGAGGAGTAGGTGCCGACCAGGATGCCGGTCAGGAGGATCAGCGAGAAGTCGCGCAGCACCGGGCCGCCGAAAATCAGGAGGCTCAGCAGCGGCAGCATGGTGCTGATGGAGGTCATCACCGTGCGCGAGAGCGTCTGGTTGATCGAGGTGTTCACGATCTCGCGGTAGGGCCGCCCGCGCATCTCGCGCAGGTTCTCGCGGATGCGGTCCGAGACGATGATCGAGTCGTTGAGCGAGTACCCGATCAGGGTCAGCAGCGCGGCCACCGTCGCCACGCTGAACTCCAGGCCCAGCAGGCTGAACAGCCCCATCGCGATCGCCACGTCGTGGATCGCCGCCACGATGCTGCCCAGCCCCATGATGAAGTCGAAGCGGAAGCCGACATACACCAGGATCAGGCCCAGGCCCAGCAGCACGGCGTACACGGTCTTCTGGGTCAGTTCCTGGCCCACGGCCGGGCCGACCGTCTCGCGGGCCAGCACCTCGCCCTGCGGCAGCGCGCCGATGGCGGTGCCCAGGCGGTCGGCCTCGGCGGCGCTGAGTTCGGGCACCTTCACGGTGTACTGGGCGCCCTCGATGCCGGGGATGATGTCCCGCTGAATGGTCGCGCTCTGCGGGGTGACCTTGCTCAGCCCGGCGCCCGTCACCGCGCCGCGCACCTGCTCGGTGGAGGTGTCCTCGCTGGCCCGGACCGTCAGGGTGGTGCCCGAGGTGAAGTCCACCCCGTAGTTCAGGCCCTTGGTGGCGAGAATCAGGCCGCCCGCCAGCGCCAGCAGCACGCTGACGGTGGTCACGAGGGTGGCGGCCTTCATGAACTGAATGTTGGTCTTGCCGATACGGGTGGGCGCGCTGATGTTCGCCCTGCGCTGCGAGAGCCACTGCATCAGCCACTTGGCAAACACCAGGTTCGAGAAGGTCGAGGCGATCACGCCGATGATCAGCGTGACGGCAAAGCCCTTCACGGCGCCGGTGGAGTAGTTGTAAAGCGCCAACGCCGAGAGCAGGTGCGAGGCGTTCACGTCCAGAATCGCGGCGGTGGAGTGTTCGTACCCGGCGCCGATGGCTCCCCGGAAGCCCTTGCCCTTGGCCATCTCCTCCTTGATGCGCTCGAAGGAGATCACGTTGCCGTCGATGGCCGCGCCGATGGTGAGCACCAGCCCCGCGATGCCCGGCAGCGTCAGGGTCGCGCCGAAGCCGCCCAGCATCCCCAGGATGATCACGATGGAAAAGAGCAGGCCCAGCGCGCCGACCAGACCGAACCAGAAGCCGTAGTACAAAAAGAGCATGCCGAACACCAGCGCGATGCCGACCAGCGAGGCGATGGCGCCGCTGCGAATCGCGTCCGCGCCCAGCGTGGGGCCGATGGCGCGCTCGGCCTCGGTCGTGATCTGGATGGGCAGGGCGCCCGATTGCAGCACCAGCGCGAGCTGACTGGCTTCCTCGGCGTCGAAGTTGCCGCTGATCTGCACGTCGCGGAAGAGGCGCTGCTGGATGGTGGCGACCGACTGGATCTGGCCGTCAAGCACGACCGCCATCAGGCGGCCCACGTTCTGGCCGGTGAACTCGCCGAACGTCTGGGCGCCCTCGTCGGTGGTCTGGAAGGTGACCAGCCAGCGCCCCGAGGTGGGGTCGGTGGCGGCCTGCGCGTTGTCGATGGCCTCGCCGGTCGCCAGCACCGGGCCGAGGTCTTCGAGGGTGTAGCCGCCCGTCTCGGGCTTTTGCTGGGCCAGCGCGGGATCCGGCTGCGCGCCCTGCTCCACGATCCGGAACTCCAGCCGCGCGGTCTGCCCGATGATGTCGCGCGCCCGCTGCTGCACGGCGGGGGTGGCGCCAGGAATCTCGACGACCACGCGCTTGCCGCCCGCCACGGTGACGGTCGGCTCGGCCACGCCCAGCGCGTTGATGCGGTTTTCGATCACGGTCTTGACCCGGTCGAGTTCCTCGCGGGTCGCGTTGCCGCTCTCGGGCGCAAGTTCGATCCTGAGACCGCCCTTGAGGTCGAGGCCCAGCGTGATGAACTGGTACTGCGCGTTCCACAGCGAGAGGGGCGTTTGCGGATGCTCCCAGGGACGCCAGATGTACAGCAGGCTGCCCAGCAGCGTGAGCAGCAGCAGCAGCCCGGTCCACAGGTTGGGGCGGCTGGCGGTCGGCGCCGCGCGTCTGGGGGGCGGGCGTTTGCGGTTGCGGTTGTTGTAGGTCACGGGGACAACTCCAGGGAAAGAAAGCGGGGAATAAAGAACATGGGACGCCTGGTCTTGGCCGCCGGGTCAGCCTCCGTCGGTCTGCCGGCGTCCCAGCAGCGCCAGGGTGCGCGGCAGGTGCGGCGCGGCCCAGCGCGGCGCGCCAGCAGGGGAGGGCGGGGCCAGCGGCGCGGCCCACACGGCGGCCGGAGGGGGGGCCGTCAGCAACGCCGGGCCGGGCGTGGGGGTGGGCGCGGGCCGCAGTTCCGGCACCACCGGCGCCTGCGCCCCCGCCGTGACGCGCGGCCCCGCGTCGGCGGCCACCGGAGGCTGCTGCCCGAGCCAGACTGCCAGCACCGAGAGCAGCGTGAGCAGGCCCGGCCAGCCGCCCAGGCTCCCGGGTAAACGCGGCAGCAGACGTGCCGCCAGCCGCGAGCGCCAGGGCGGCGTCACGTCGGAGCGCGTGGGGGAAGGCTGGGACATAGGCAGAAGAAGGGAGCCGCGCACGGGCCGCGACCGCCAGCGGAAATCCGCATGCGCGCAAAGGCGTGCAAAAGCGCCACAGGATAGCAGAGCGCCCCGGCCGCAAAGGAGGCCGGACCGCGTTCCGGCCGGGGCCGCACCGCGTTAGCCCCCGCTTAACCGCCCCCGGCCATGCTTCCCCTGTCCCGGTCAGGGTGGCCGGGCGAGTTCAGCAAGGAGTGTGCTTTCCCCATGACCCCCCACCAGAAACGTTCCGTCCTGTTTGCCCTTGCCGCCCTGCCGCTCACCGCCGGACTGGTCCTGGCTGCGGGCACGGCCGCCCAGCCGCCCCAGGCCTCTCCGACCCAAACGCAGCAGGCGCAACCCGCCCAGCCGGGCAGCGGGCAGACCGGGCAGCCGCGCACCCAGGCCAGCGGCACCAACTACGCCGAGGTCTTCTTCCAGAAACTCGCCGCGCAGCTCGGGGTCAGCGTCGAGCGGCTACGGGCGGCGGCCGTCGCGGCGGGGGGCGCCACCCTCGACCAGGCGGTAGGCGCCGGGGACCTGTCCGCACAACGCGCGGCGGCGATCAAACAGCGCCTGGAAGACGCGCCGCTGAACTTCGGCTTCGGGCGGCACGGCTTCGGCGGCCCTGACCGGGGCCGCCACGACCCCGGCGGACGCGGCGGCTGGGGCCAGATGGACGGCGGGCCACGCGGCTTCGGCCACCCGCACGTGCCGAACGGCGCTGGCGGCGGCGACACCAGCGGAGTCACCAGCGGGGACACGGCCGGAACCTGAGCGGCGGCCGCAGGTGCGGCCCGGCAAGGCCGCCGCGCGGGTGACAATGACCCCGTGACCTCGCTTCCCTCCCCGGCTCCCCCCGCCGACGTTGCGCCGCCGCGCTGGCCCGCGTGGCGGCGCCTGCTGCTGAACGTGGGCAGCCTGTACCTGGGGCTGTATTTCCTGATCGGGGGCCAGCCGCTGCTGGGGCTGCACGAGCTGCGGTTCCGGGCGGCCGACGCGCTGCACGGCCTGCTGTTCGGCCGCCGCCTGCCCCCCTTCACGCCGACCGGCAGCGGCGACACGCGCTTTGACTGGACCTTCGCGCTGCTGGTGCTGGGGCTGGCGCTGGTGGGGGGCCTGCTCTGGACCCTGCGGCGCCGCCGCGCCCCCTCCGCCGCCCACCTGCGCTGGCTGGAGGCGGGCCTGCGCGCCGCCCTGGTGCTGTGGCTGAGCGTGTACGGCCTGGCGAAGTTCAGTTTCGGGCAGTTCGGGCTGCTGCACGCGGGCCAGCTCGTCAGCACCTACGGCGAGTCCAGCCCGATGGGCCTGCTGTGGCGCTTCATGGCGGCCAGCCCCGGCTATCAGTACGTGGCGGGCGTGGCCGAGCTGCTGCCCGCCTTGCTGCTGCTGCACCGCCGCACGGTGACCCTGGGGGCGCTGCTCGCCGCCGTCACGATGACCAACGTCGCGGCGCTGAATCTCCTCTACGACGTGCCGGTCAAGCTGTTCAGCTTGCATCTTCTCCTCGCCGCCCTGGTGCTGCTCGCGCTGGACGGGAAGCGGCTGTGGGCCTTTGTGACAGGCCGGGCGTTTGCCGGCCGGGCAGTGGCCTCCCGCTTCCGCTGGGCGGCCCCCTCGGCCTGGGTCCTGACCGTCCTGCTGCTCGGCGGCGCGGTCGCCAGCACCCTGAGCGGCCTGCCCAGGCTTCAGGAGGCCCGGCGGGCGGCGGCGCAGGAAGGCGACCTGCTGCGCACGCGCGGCTTTCACTGGGTCAACGAACGGCCCTTCAACCGCTAGCCGCTGGCACAAGAATGGGCCCCTGGAACAAAGCCCCCTCACCCAGGGGAAGATGGGGACGGCCGCTGGCGGAGGGGCCTCGCGCGGAAAGGGGGGAAGGGGTCTTGCGCCCGACCACCGCTGAACGCCAGAGCAACGAAAAAGGGGGGCGGCCCCCACCGGGAAGCCGCCCTCTTTTTTCTGCTGGTGGCTGGCCGCTGGACGCTGGCCGCCTGCCCTTACGCCTGCTCGACCTCGACCATCTCCGAGGCCTCGATGATGTCGCCTTCCAACACGCCTTCCCAGTCGAGGTTGATCCCGCACTCGTAGCCCTGCTGGACCTCGCGCACGTCGTCCTTGAAGCGCTTGAGGCCGACCACGGTGCCCTCGTACACGACCGCCTTGCCGCGCGTGACTTTCGCCTTCGCGTTGCGGCGGAACATGCCGTCGGTGACGTAGGACCCGGCGATATTGCCGCTCTTGGGGTGCCGGATGACCATGCGGACTTCCGCGCGGCCCAGGTAGCGCTCCTCGAAGACGGGTTCGACGTTGCCCTTGAGCAGGCGGTCCACCTCGTCGATCAGCTCGTAGATGATGCGGAAGGACTTGATGTCCACGCCCTTGGTGTCGGCCACCTTCTTCACGCCGCCCGAGGGGGTCACGCTGAAGCACAGGATGGTCGCCTCCGCCGTCGAGGCCAGCAGCACGTCGCCCTCGGTGGGGGCGCCGATGCCCGCGAGCATCACGTTGATCTTGACGTCGTCACTTTCCTTGCGCGCCAGGATGCCCTGGATCGCCTCGACGCTGCCCTGGGTGTCGGCGCGCAGGATCAGGTTCACCGTGCGCGTCTCGCCCAGCTCGCCCATCATCTCTTCCAGGGTGAGCTTGCGGCGCTCGCGGGCGTTCTCGCTGTCGCGGCGGTCGCTGGCGCGGGCCCCGATCACCTCGCGGGCGGCGTGCTCGTTCTTGGCGCTCAGCACCGTCTCGCCGCTCGCCGGGGCTTCCGAGAAGCCCAGCACCTGCACGGGGGTGCTCGGCCCGGCCTCCTTGATGCGCCCGCCCGCCGAGTCGGTCATCGCCTTGATCTTGCCGTAGCCCTCGCCCACGACCAGGAAATCGCCCACGTGCAGGGTGCCCTGCTGCACCATCACGGTGGCCAGCACACCCGCCTGACGGTCCACCCGGCTCTCGATGATGACGCCGGAAAAGGGCGCCTTGGGATCGGCCCGCAGGTCCTCCAGCTCAGCGGTCAGCGAGATGTATTCCAGCAGGTCCTCGACGCCCTCGCCCGTCTTGGCGCTCACGGGCACGACCACGAGGTCGCCGCCGTACTCTTCGGGCACGAGGTTGAGCTGGGTGAGGTCGGTCTTGACCCGCTCGGCGTCGGCCTGCGGCAGGTCCACCTTGTTGATCGCCACGATCATGGGGACCTTGGCGGCCTGCGCGTGCGCGATGGCCTCGCGGGTCTGGGGCATCAGCGAGTCGTCGGCGGCGATCACGATGATGGCGATGTCGGCCACGTTCGCTCCGCGCGCCCGGATGGTCGTGAAGGCCTCGTGGCCGGGCGTGTCGATAAAGACGATGCGGCCCTTGCTGGTCTGGGCCTCGAAGGCGCCGACGTGCTGGGTGATGCCGCCCGCCTCCTTGGCCGCGACCTTGGTCTTGCGGATGTAGTCCAGCAAAGAGGTCTTGCCGTGGTCCACGTGCCCCATGATCGTGACGACCGGGGCGCGGTGGGGGACCTCGGCCTCGGCGGGGGCGGCGGCGGCCACCTGGGGTTCGCGCTCGGCGGTGGCGGTGGGGCTGGAGGCCGCGGCGACCTGGGGCTGAGCGCCCTGGGCCTGCCCCTGATTCACCTGAGGCTGGGCCGCTTGGGCCTGGGCGGGTGGGGTCGTCTGCGGTTGGGCCTCCGCCGCAGCGGCCGGGGCGCCGTCACGCGCTTCTTCCTCCAGAATCTGCTTGATCAGTTCGACGGTGTCCTCCTCGATGGTGCTGCTCACGCTCTTGTACGACACGCCGAGGCCGTCGAGAATTTCCAGCATTTTCGCGTTGTCCACGCCAAGGTCCTTGGCGAGGCTATAGATCCGAACTTTCGACATACTCACCTCCGGTGAGGCCCGCGCCGGGTGCGCCGCTGAGAAGGGGGCAGGGACGCGGGCAAAGGATCAGGGGGTCAGGGCTGATCCGGGGTTGGGGTGATGGGGGGGACGGACGGCGCCTGCCGGGCGTGCAGCGCCGCGCTGATCGCCGGGGCACCTTCCCGGAAGGCCCGCCGCAGCCGTTTTTCGGCCCAGCACGCGGGCGAATCGGCGCACACGTAGGCGCCCCGGCCTGTCCGCTGGCCCGGCAACACGCGCCAGCCGCCCTCCACCCGCGTCACCCGCACGAACTCGCCCTGGGGACGTTTGGCGCGGCAGGCGACGCAACTGCGCTCCGGGACATGCCGGGAGGGCGCGGTGGGGGGGAGGGAAGCAGGCACGGTCACGGCGGAATTACTCCTGGGCGTCGTCCGGGCTGGCGGTCGCCACCGACTTGCTGTCGCGGAACAGCGCGTCGAAGGCCGAGGCGGCGGCGCTGCCCTGGCCCGCGCCCTCCTGCTCGTCTTGCAGCGCCTGCTGCATGGCGGCGTCGAGGTCGGAAACGGCCGCCGTCTCGCGCAGGTCGATCTTGAAGCCGGTCAGCTTGGCGGCCAGCCGCACGTTCTGCCCGCCCTTGCCGATGGCGAGCGAGAGCTGGTCGGGCGTGACCGTCACGGTCGCCTCGCGGCTGTCGGGGTGCAGGTCGATCAGGCCCACCTTGGCTGGCGAGAGCGCGTTGCGGATAAAGTCGCGGGTGTTGGCGTCCCAGAGAATCACGTCCACCCGCTCGCGGCCGAGTTCGCCCGTCACGGCCTGGATGCGGTTGCCGCGGTGCCCGATGCACGCGCCGATGGGGTCCACGTTGGCGTTGTGCGAGAAGACCGCCACCTTGGAGCGCTGCCCGGCCTCGCGGGCAATCGCCTTGACCTCCACGATGCCGTTGGCGACTTCGGGGATTTCCTGCCGGAGCAGGTAGTCCAGCAGCCGCTCGTCGGCCCGGCTCGCCAGGATGGTCGGCCCCTTGGGCGTCTTGCGGACCTCCTTGAGGTAGATCTTGACCCGGTTGCCGGGGGTCAGCTTCTCGCCGGGAATCTGCTCGCGGGGCGGCAGGATCGCTTCCCCGGCGCCGAGTTCGACGAACCAGTTGCCCTTGTTGTCGCTGCGGGCGACCTGCGCGGTGAGCACCTGGCCCTCGCGGTCCTTGTACTCGTTGAACACGACGTTGCGCTCGGTCTCGCGCATCTTCTGGGTCAGGGTCTGCTTGGCGGCCTGGAGAGCGATCCGGGAGAACTTCTCGCGGTCCACCGGAAACTCCATCTCCATGCCGAGTTCGACGCCGGGATCGAGTTCGAGGGCGTCGGCGAGAGAAATCTGGAGGTTCTCGTCCTCCACCTTCTCGACGACCTCGCGCACGATCAAGACTTCGAGTTCGCCGCTCTGGGGATCGAGGTGGACCTCGACGCGGCGGTCGGGTTCCACGTTGCGGGTGTAGGCCTGCGCGAGCGACTGCTCGAAGGCCTCGATCAGCTGCATCTCGTTGATGTTGCGCTGCTGCGCCACTTCGCGCAGTGCATCCGCGAAGTTGAATTCTCCCTGGGTCATACCACTTCCTTCCTGCTGGGGGGCCTCGCCGGGCGGCGGGGCTGAGGGGGTGCGCGGGTCTTAGCGGTGGCGGTCGGGGAACTCGGCCAGGTTGCCCTGGAAGGTCCCGACCCTCAGCGTCACGTCGCCCTGGCCCTCGACCGCGAAGGTGACCGCGTCGCCCTCGACCGCCTTGATGGGCGCGGTGAAGCTGTGGGCCTCGTGCCGCACCCGGGCCTTGAGACCCACCATGCGCTCGAAATGCCGCGCGCGGGTGAGCGGACGCTTGGCGCCCGGCGACTCGAGTTCCAGCCGGTACTCGCCCGCGATGGGGTCCGTGCGGTCGAACTCCGCGCCGACCGCGCGGCTGGCGGCCTCCAGATTCTCGACCGTCACGGGCTGCTCGTCGAGGCGGTCCATCCGGATCACCACGATGGGCCGCCGACCGGGGTTTTGCACCTGCACGTCGAGCACCTCGAAGCCCAGGGGCCGCAAGACGCCGTCGGCAAGGCGCTGAAGAGTGTCTGAATTGTGCGTTGCGTTGTTATTCATATTGTGGGCCGCAGAAGAGCGGGCCGGAAACCACCCCCTCCACGAAAAGGGGTGGGCGAAAAACCCACCCCACCTCGAGGAATTCGTCTGGAAGTATACCTCAGCCTGGCGGGGACGCGCAGCAGCACGTCACAAACGCCCGGGCGGGGCGCGCGGCTCAGGGCGCGGGGGTGTCGGTGCCCAGCCGCACGGTCACGTCGGCGCCGGGGGCGCCCGCGTCCCGGCTGAGCTGGCCGTGGCCCACGTCACGGAGCACCTGCTCGGCGGCCGCGCCGCTCACGGTGGTACCCACGTCGGCGCGCGGGGCGTCGGCGACCCACACGTTCTGGTAGCCCAGGGTCAGGAGCTGCTCGCGCAGCTGCCGGGCGCTGCCGTCGGGGGCGCCGACGTTCAGCACCGCCACCCGCAGGCCGCGCGGGTCATTGGGGTCGCGGAAGTGCTCGGCGATCAGCGCCGAGAGCGCCGCGCGGTCGGGGACCCAGGTCGGGCCGCCGAAGTCGCCGGGCACGGTGTAGGTGCTGATGCGCGGCCCGTGCAGCGCCGCGCCCAGCAGCGCGCCGACCTCGTCCCGCGTCAGGTCCGAGCGGGTGTTCTGGTGCAGGGCGCCCACCATGCCGGGAAGGCGCCACCAGTTCAGCGGGTTGGTCATCCGGTTCGTCATCGCCGTCAGGAACGCCTGCTGCCGCGCGACGCGCCCGATGTCGCCCAGGTTGTCGTGCCGGAAGCGGAGGAAGCCCTCGACCTGCTCGCCGCTGAGGTGCTGGCGCCCCGGCTGAAGGTCGATGTGCAGGTGCCCGGCGTTGTCGTCGTACTTCATGCGCCCCGGCACGTCCAGCGTGACCCCGCCCGCCGCCTCGGTGAGCGCCCGCAGAGCACCCAGCGAGAGCAGCACGTGGGCGTCCACCCGCAGGCCCGTCAGCTCCTGCACGGTGCGGACCAGCAACTCCGGCCCGCCCTGGGGGTTGGCGGCGTTGATCTTGCTCCAGCGGTAGCCGGGAATGTTCACCCAGGTGTCGCGCGGAATGCTCAGCAACTTCACGGCGCCGTCGGGGCGCACCTGCGCGAGCATCAACGTGTCGGTGCGCTGGTCGTAGGCTTCCGGCTTGGGCGGGTACGGCCACACGGCGGCCGCGTCGTCGTAGTCCACGTCCACCCCGGCGAGCAGCACGTTGACCGGACCGTCCGCCACGCGGGGCAGCGCCCCGTAACGGCTCAGGGCGGGAAAGGCGGGAGCGGCGAGGGCGACGAGGCCCGCGAGAACGGTCAGGAGGACAAGGGCGGCGCGGCGCACCGGGCGAGTGTAGCGGGCGCGCGGATGAGGCACAATCGCGGCGGGCCGGGCCAGTTCCGCAGAGCGGACCCCCGGGACCCGCAGGCCACTTGACGAACTGGAGACGTTCCCGCAACCCCCGGCGCGGCAAGCTCCTGGGGGTGAGAGACCGTGCGGGGCTGCGGGAGGAGACTGAGGAGCGGTCGCTCGTCGGCCCTGGGTTGACCCCTCTTCGCCCCCCCCCCGCCCGCCCGGCCCGGGCATCCCCAGCGGGACCCCGGAACTGCCCCGCACCCTCCCCACAAGCCAGAATTTTCCCGCACCCAGGAGCAGGATGGTCAAGCAATTTTCTGTCATCGTCGCGGTCTACAACGCCCAGAACTACCTTCAGGAGACGCTGGTGTCTCTGCAACGCCAGACCTACCGGGAGTTCGAGGTCGTGATGGTGGACGACGGCTCGACCGACCAGAGCGCCGAGATCGCCCGGCAGTTTTGCATCAGCGACCCCCGCTTCCGGCTGCTGTCCACCCCCAACCGGGGGATCTCGCCCACCCGCAACCTCGCGATCGAGCACGCCCGGGGCGACTGGCTGGCGATCTGCGACGCCGACGACACCTGGAACCCGCACAAGCTCGAAAAGCAGGCGGCCTTTATCGCGGCGTGGGACGACCGGGCCCACGGTCCCCTCGCCGCGCTGGGCACCGCCGGGTACATCACCAACCGGTTCGGGCAGGTGCGGCGGGTCGAGGACCTGGGCATCACCACGCTGGAGGACTACCGCTACTGGCGCGACGAGATCGGGCAGATGGCGATGATCAACTCGTCGGTGGTGTTTCGCAAGGACCTCTTTTTCGAGGTGGGCGGCTACCGCGCGGACTACACGCCCGCCGAGGACACCGACCTGTGGACCCGGCTGGCAGGGCGGGGGGTGGTGCTCAACCTGCCCGGGCGCCTGACCTACTACCGGATGCACGGCGAGAACATCTCGGAGAGCAGCTACGTCCGCATGATGCTCAATGCCCGGCGGGTCCGCGCCAACTCGGGGCGGCGCCGCGCGGGGCTGCCGGAATACAGCTACGACGAGTTCTACGCGCACCTGGCCGAGCATCCGGAGCAGCTCGCCCGATTGCTGCGGCAGCTGAGGCACGAGATGCACTACTACGTGGCGCGCAACCGCTGGAACAACGGCCGCCGTTTGGGCGGACTGGGCCGTTTTCTGCGCGCGACCCTGCTGGCGCCGGAGCGCAGCCTGCGCCTGCTGCGCGAGGGCTACCTGCACCGCCTGCGCCGGGGGCAGGCGGCGTGAGGCGCCGCTCCCCATGACGGGCCACTCTGCTCCCGCGCCGCCCGCCGCCGCCGACTTCGATCTGGTGATCGAGGGCGGGCGGCACGAGCGCGGCTACTGGCGCGACCTGTGGCGCTACCGCGAACTGCTGCTCTTTCTGGCGTGGCGGGACCTCCTCGTGCGCTACAAGCAGACGGTCCTGGGCGTGGCCTGGAGCGTCCTGCGCCCGCTGGCGACCATGGCGGTGTTCACCTTCGTGTTCAGCCGGGTCGCGGGCCTCCCCTCCGAAGAGGGCGTGCCGTACCCGATCCTGGTCTACGCGGCGATGCTGCCCTGGAACCTCTTCGCGGGGGCCATGAGTGACAGCAGCAATTCGGTGGTGGGCAGCTCGGCCATCGTGTCCAAGGTGTATTTTCCGCGGCTGATCATCCCGGCGAGCACCGTGCTGGTGAACGTGGTCGATTTTCTGATCTCGCTGGCGGTGCTGCTGGGGCTGATGCTCGCGCTCGGGTTCGTGCCGTCGTGGCGGATGGTGCTGCTGCCGCTGTTCGTGGTGCCCGCGCTGCTGGGGGCGCTGGGGCTGGGGATGACGCTGGCGGCGCTGAACGTGCGCTTCCGCGACGTGCGGGTGCTGATTCCCTTTATCACCCAGTTCGGGCTGTACCTCTCGCCGGTGGGCTTCAGCAGCAACGTGGTGCCCGAGGCGTGGCGGGGGCTGTACGCCCTCAACCCGATGGTGGGCGTGATTGACGGCTTTCGCTGGGCGATTCTGGGCGACCGGGTAAGCATGAACTGGCCGGGCTTCGTGCTGGCCTGCGGGGTGGTCACGGCGCTGTTCGGGTTGGGCCTGTGGGTCTTCCGCCGCACCGAGCGCCAGTTCGCGGACGTGATCTGAACCATGGAGGAAAAACAGACATGACGGTGATCGACGTGGAAGGGCTGTCCAAGCGCTACACCCTGCGCCACGAACAGACGCACGACACCCTGCGCGATCAGCTCGCGCACGGGGCGCGGGCGCTGTGGCAGCGGGCGCGCGGCGGCGGGCAGGAGAGAGGCGGCAGCGAGACCTTCTGGGCGCTGCGCGACGTGGCCTTTCAGGTGCGCGAGGGCGACCGCCTGGGCATCGTGGGGCGCAACGGGGCAGGCAAGTCTACGCTGCTCAAGGTGCTCTCGCGCATCACCGAGCCGACCTCCGGGCGGGTGCGGATGCGCGGGCGGGTCGCCAGCCTGCTGGAGGTCGGCACCGGCTTCCACCCCGAGTTGACCGGCCGCGAGAACATCTATCTCAACGGGGCGATCCTGGGCATGCGCCGGGGCGAGATCCGGCGCCGCTTCGACGAGATCGTGGCCTTTTCCGAGATCGAGCGCTTTCTGGACACGCCGGTCAAGCGCTATTCCAGCGGCATGTACGTGCGCCTGGCCTTTGCGGTGGCCGCCCACCTCGAACCCGAGGTTCTGATCGTGGACGAGGTGCTGGCGGTGGGCGACCTGGAATTCCAGAAAAAGTGTCTGGGCAAGATGGAGGCCGTGGGCCGTGAGGGCCGCACCGTGATTTTCGTGAGCCACAACCTCGCCGCGATCAGCCAGCTGTGCAGCAGCGGCCTGCTGCTCTCGGGCGGGCAGGTCGAGGTGGCGGGGCCGGTGGGGCAGGTCGTCTCGGCGTACCTGAGCCGCATGGGGGCGGTGGGCGAGTCGGCGGACCTCGCCTCGGGACCGCCCCGGCCCGGCACCCAGGCGGCGCGCTTCGAGTGGGCCGAGGTGCAGGGCGCGGACGGCGCGCCCCGCCGCGAATTCTCGCTGGGCGAGGACGTGGCGATCCGGTTCCGGGTGAACTTCACGCCGCGCTTCACCGAGCGGCAGGTGCGGCTCTCGGTGGTCGTGAGGGCAGCCGACGGCACGCGGGTGTGCGACCTCAACGACGTGGACTCCCACTTCGACCTGCGCGACTTCGGTCCGCACGAGACGCTGACCGTCACCCTGCGCGACCTGCGCTTTTACCCCGACATCTACTACGTCGGGCTGTGGGCGGGCAGCGACTACGCCGACGAGACCCACGACTACGCCGAGGACTGCCTGAGTTTCGAGGTCGTGGACGGCGGGCGGCTGACCACCCGGCGCCTGAGCCGCAGCTCGGGCCTGATCTACCTCACGCCGGAGTGGCGCCGCGAGCAGGTCACCGCCCAGGCCGGAGCGGCTCAGGCCGTCTCATGAGCCAGGCTAAGATCAGCCGGTGGAGAGTGTGGACAAGGACGTGGGGTCGCCGCAAGTTTTTCCCGGGGCGCGCGTGAGTGGGGGGCCAGAACGGCGGCCGCGTCCGCTGCGGCAGGTGCTGGGCGCGGCCGTTCCGGTGCTCGGTCCCCTCACCCGGCGCCTGCTGCCGCCGCCGCTGTATGCCCGCCTGAGGCGGCAGCTGCGGCCGGAGGCGCCCCCCCCGGTCGGCGCGGTGGAGTTCGGCAGCTTCCGGCGGCTTCAGCCCATCAGCCAGGACTACGGCTTCGACCGGGGGGTGCCGGTGGACCGCAGCTATATCGAGGCCTTTTTGGAGCGGCACGCCGCCGACGTGCAGGGGCGCGTGCTGGAAATCGCGAACAATGCCTACACGCTCCGCTTCGGCGCGGGGCGGGTCACCCGCAGCGACGTGCTGCATGTCGATCCCGGGCATCCGGCCGCGACCTTTGTGGGTGACCTCGCGCACGGCGAGGCGCTGCCCTCCGGGACCTTCGACTGTTTCATCCTGACGCAGACGCTTCAGTACATCTACGACCTTCCGGCGGCCGTCGCCACGATTTACCGGGTGCTGAAACCCGGGGGCGTGGTGCTCGCCACCCTGCCGGGCATCACGCCCACGGGCGGCGACGACTGGCCGTGGTACTGGAGCTTTACCGGGCACTCGGCGCGGCGCTGCTTCGAGGAGGCCTTTCCGGAGAGCCACGTCGAGGTGGGGGGCCACGGCAACGTGCTGTCGGCCGTCGCCTTTCTGGAGGGGCTGTCGGCCGCCGAACTGCGGCCCGCGGAACTCGCCGCCCACGATCCCCGCTATCCGGTGATCTACACCGTCCGGGCCACCAAGCCCACCTCCGGGTGAGGGTGCCCGGCAGCGGCCGGGTGCGCCGCGGCCTGCGCCGCCTGCGGGGGCGGGTGCAGCACCTCGCTGACCCGCCGGGCGTCATCTTGCTCTACCACCGCGTGGCCTGCCCGGAGGTGGACCCCTGGGGCATCAGCGTGCGGCCCGAGCATTTCGCGCAGCATCTGGAGGTGCTGCGGCGCCTGGCCCGCCCGGCGGCGCTGGCGCGGCTGGGACAGGACGCGGGTGCCGGGCGCCGGCGCGGGGGGTTGGTCGCGGTCACCTTCGACGACGGGTACGCCGACAACCTCCACGCCGCCCTGCCCCTGCTGGCGCGCCACGAGGTGCCCGCCACCGTCTTTGTGGCGAGCGGCTACCTGGGGCAGCCGGGGCCTTTCTGGTGGGACGAGCTGGCGCAGCTGATCTTGCGTAGCCCCGTCCTGCCGGAGCGGTGGCGACTGGAGAACCCGGATCAGGAGTGGAGGCTGGGCCGCGCCGCCCAGGGGCCGGTGTCCCCGGCGTGGCGGGCCGAGACGGCGGCGGACCCCGGGCCACGCGGGCGGCTGTACCTCGACCTGTACTGGCGGCTGCGGACCCTGAGCGGCCCCGACAGAGAAGCGCTGCTCTCGGCGGTGCGCGCCTGGGTGGGCGCTTCCCCGCCGGCGGAGGGTCCCGGCGCCCCGGACCCCCACAACCGCCCGCTCACCCCGGCCGAACTGGAGCGCCTGGCCGCGCATCCGCTGGTCGAGATCGGCGCCCACACGGTGACGCATCCCCCGCTGGCCGAGCTGGGGCCGGCAGCCCAGCGGGCCGAGATTCAGGCCAGCAAGACCCGCCTGGAAGGCCTGCTCCAGCGTCCGGTGACGAGTTTCTCGTTGCCTTACGGCTCGCGGAGCGACCAGACCCTGGAGCTGGTGCGTCAGGCGGGGTTCGTCCGGGCCTGCACCTCCGTCAGCCGGGGGGTGCGCCGCGGCGACCAGGCCCTGGCGCTGCCGAGGTTCAGTGTGGCCGACTGGAACGGCCAGGAGTTCGCGGCGCGGCTGGGCCACTGGCTGGGGCGCTCCCTGGCCCGGTAAGCGCGCTGGGCCGCCCCTCTCCGGGACCGGCGCGGGGGAGCCTTGTGGGGAAGGGTCGCCCCCCTTCCCGGCGCGCGGTCACATCCCGCGCCGGTAGGACCGGACGATGAACCACATCTCGCGCGGGTCGCGCAACACCCACAAGAAGCGCAGCAGCACGCCGCGCGTCTGGGCGTCGCGCAGCCAGGCCCAGCGCGGCTGGCCCTCGCGGTGCAGCCGGAACTGCCACCAGCAAAAGGCCCCCAGCACGCTGCGGTAGGCCCGGGTGCCCCGTCCGAAGTTCTTGTCTGCCATCCGCGTGATGTTGGCCCACATGAAGGCGTAGCGGCGGTGCATCTGGGTGCCGTGCTGGCGGTACACGCACACCTGGCCGGGCAGGTAGGCAAAGCGGCCCGCCCGCTCGCAGCGCAGCCAGAAGTCCCAGTCCTCGCAGGCGTGCAGCGAGGCGTCAAAGCCCCCCACCCGCCGCGCCAGCGAGGTGCGCAGCAGCGCCGCCATCACCGGAAAGACATTGGTGTAGCGGTACGCCTCGCGCAGCGGCAGCCGCTTGCGGGTGCGCTCGTAGGAGAGCGGAAACAGGGTCTCGCTGACCATCAGGTAGTCCGAATACACCAGATCGGTCCCGGGGTGCGCGAGCAGGTAACCCAGCTGCCGCTCGACCTTGTCGGGGGCAATCAGGTCGTCGGCGTCCAGGAAGACCAGGTACTCGCCCGCCGCGTGCCGGATGCCGGTGTTGCGCGCGCCGGGCAGGCCCCGGTTCTCCTGCCGCACCACCTGCACCCGGGGGTCCCGGGCCGCCAGCCGCGCCGCCACCCCGGGCGTCTCGTCGGTCGAGCCGTCGTCCACGATCACGGCCTGCACGTGCGGGTAGGTCTGGCGCAGCACCGAGTCCACCGTGTCTTCCAGGTAGCCCGCCGCGTTGTACGCCGGGATGATGACCGAGACCAGCGGAGACGGTCCGGGGGCCGTCATGCGCTCTGCCCAGAGAGGACTCGCTGGCGCGCCTGCTGAAGCGCCGGGGGGGCGTGGGGGCTGGGGTGCATACTCACGTTTGGCTCCTGCGGCGGCGCCCCCTCATCCTGACTGGACCGGGAAAGAGCGTGCCTGAGTGCATCCAGGTTAGGTCCCGCCGCGTCAACGCAACGCAAAACCCGCCCCGCGTCACTCTCCGCCCCCCAGCAGCCACCCCGGCAACTCGGCGGGCGGCGCCTGTTCCCACAGCCAGCCGAAGAGGCGGGCGTACTCGGCGGCGGCGGCGGGCGCGGTCGTGGCGACGGTGTACTCGTTGAGGCCGCGCGGGGTCCACGAGGAGTAGTGCAGGTTCTGGCTGCCCACCGTGAGCAGCCGCCGGTCGATCAGCCCCGCCTTGGCGTGGAGGGGACCGGGGGACCAGCGGGCCTCGAAGCGCCCTGACAGCCCCCGCGCGGCGAGTTCGCGGCGCAGCGAGGCCAGCCCGATGCGGTTTTCCAGCCCCAGCAGGCTGTGTTCGTGCAGGATCACCCGAATCTGCACCCCGCGCGCCGCCGCCCGCACCAGCGCCCGCATCCAGGGCAGCGCGTCGCCTTCGGTGCACAGCCGGGGGTTGAGCAGCGCGAGGTTACAGCGCACGTTCATGCTGAAGCTCACGTGCAGCAGCTCGATGCTGCCTTGTGCGGCGTCCAGGGCCGCGACCAGCGCCTCGTCGGCGGCGGAAAAGCCCTCGCGGCGGTAGAGGCTGAAGGCCCGCACGTCCCCCGCCCGCGTCAGGGGCTGGCGGTCGGTGCCCTGCGGGTGCTCGGGCACGCCCAGCCCCCCGGTTTGACAGGCGGCGCGCACGCTGCGGGGGGTCACGCCGGGCGCGCACGCCAGCACCCGGCTGCGCGCCCACAGGTCGTCGAAGACGTTCAGGCCGTCGCGCGCCACCGGGCCGCGCAGCCGCAGCCCCAGGTCGCGCAGGTCGCCGCCGTAGCCCCCGGTAGGGCCGGAAGGCAGGTGCAGCGGCCCCACGTTGAAGCCGGTCACCGTGAGGTCCACGCCGTCGGTGACGAGCAACTTGGCGTGGCTGTGGGGAAAGCTGCCCGCGTAGTTCGCCACCTCGACCCGCCAGCCCAGCCGCTCGTCTTGCAGCGGCACCCCCGCCGCGAGCAGGTCGCGGGTGGCCGCGTACACCTGCGGTCCCCATTCCAGCGTCGCGGTGACCGGGAAGTTGCCCAGCGCCAGCCGCACCGTCACCCCGTCCGGGTAGGCCGCCGGGTCCGCCTGCACGCGGCGGTAGAGCGCGGCGACCCCCCCGGCGATCACCGCGCCTGGCCCCCGCCCAGGCTCGTCGGCCCACTCCATCACGGCGTACAGCACCTCGCGCCGGGCGCCCGCGATCTGTGCGGCCAGCCGGTCGTAGGCCCCGTGCGGCGTGGGCGCGGCGGCGCTGAAGGCCGGGTCGGGATTCGGCGTGTGCAGCATCCCCAGGTAGGCGTTCCCGCACGAGAGGTCGGGCCGCCCGCCCCGGGTCGTGACCCGCCACACGGCAAGTTCCAGGGGGTCCGTGGGCGCCGCGCAGTCCACCCCGGCCGCGAGGGGCACCGCCAGCGGCGCGGAGGGCGCCGGGCGCGACTGCACGAAGGCGACCGCCCGTTCGGCCAGCCCCCAGCCCCCCAGCAGCGCCAGCCCCAGCGCGGCCAGCGTGAGCTTGACCTGACGGTCGTCGGCGGCGTCGCGCTCCGGGTGCTCGGCCGCCGCCGCGATGCCGCCCGAGATCAGCAGGTCGCCCACCACCTGGAGGGTCACGAAAAAGACGGCCAGCACGAGCAGCAGCGCCCAGCCGCCCCCTGAAAGCAGGTCGGGCACCCCGCGCCAGGCCAGCAGGCTGCCCCCCAGCAGCCCGGCGGCCCCGAAGCCCAGCAGGCCCCCCAGGGCCGGGCGCCACGCCAGCCCCGCCCGCACGGTGAGCAGCCCCAGCACCCCGCCCGAGACCAGGCCGTACAGCGCGCACGCCGCCGTGACCAGCCCCACGAGCTGGGTGCCCCCCAGGGCGTCCCCCAGCAGCCCGCCCTGGTAGATGCCCGCCAGTCCCATCAGGCCGCCGACCGGCACGACCAGCAGGCCCGCCGTCGCCCCCGCCGCCGCCCCTGCCCGCAGGCGGGCCTGCCCGCGCGTCAGCCCCAGGCGCGCGAGCGGCAAGGCCCGCGCCGACAGCCCCCCCGCCAGCCCGAAGCCCAGCGTCACGCTGATCAGCGCGCTCAGCCCGCCCACCAGCGTCCGCACGTAGGGTTGCCCCGGCGGCACCAGCGCCAGCACCACGCTCACGGCGCCGCGCGCGAGCAAGGCTCCCAGCAGCAGCCCTGCCAGGGCGGCCAGCGCCAGTCGCCAGCCCTGGCTGAGGGGATCGTGACGGGGCAGCAGGCGCATCGGGGATCAGGATAAGGTCGGCGGCGGCCCACCGCTTCCCGGGCGCGGGGCCGCAGGGTGGGCTGGCGGCCCGCGTTTCAGCCGTCTGCCAGCAGCGCCGCGCCCAGACTCGCGTACCCCACCTCGTCGGAGGGCGGGTGGGTCAGGCCCGCCCGGGCGTCGCGCAGCAGCCGCTCCAGCGGCAGCGCGGGCATGAGCGCCGCGCCCCCCGCCGTCCGCACGGCGAGGTCGGTCGCGTTCACGGCGGCGCCCGTGGCGTGGGCCTTGGCGGCCGCCAGCCGGGGCAGAGCGCCGGGCGTGGGGTGGGCGTCCCAGCCCCGCGTGCTGTCCTCCAGCAGCGCCCGCGCCGCGTGCAGCTCCGAGGCGATCCGGCCCACGTTTTCCTGCACGCGCGGCAGGGTGGCCAGGGGCGCGCCCAGCGCCGTGGGGACCCGCTCGCGGGCGTAGCGGGTCAGGGCGTGCAGGGCCGCGAAGCCGACCCCCAGGTACGTCGCCGCGACCGCCGTCCAGAACCACGCGCTGCTCGCCGGGTGGGGCGCGCCAGGGGGCGCGGCGTGCTCGGCGGGCACCCGCACCTCCGCAAAGGTCACGTCGTGGCTGCCGCTGCCGCGCAGCGCGAGCGCGCCCGTCCAGGTCGGCTCCACCCCCACGCCCGGCGCGTCCATCGGCACCAGCAGCCGCACGACCTCGCCCCCCGGCGCGGCGGCGCTCACCAGCGCGAGGTCCAGGGCGCGCGCGCCCGTCGCCCAGGTCTTGCGGCCCGTGACTCGCCAGCCGTCCCCGTCCGGCACCGCCACGGTACGGGGCAGCCCCCCCCGCGAGGGACTGCCGAGTTCGGGTTCGCTCGCCAGCGCGTTCACCAGCCGCCCGTCCCGGCTGGCCTGCGCGAGGGCCTCCAGCAGCGGCCCGGGAAGCGTCCTGGCCTGAAAGGCCGCCCCGACCACGTGCGTGTGCATCGCCAGCACCAGTGCCAGCGCCGCGTTCGCCTGGCCCAGCGCGAGCTGCGCCGCCGCGTACCCGGTCAGGCTGGCCCCCAGACCCCCGGCCCCGCGCGGCAGGGTCAGCCGGGTGTACCCGCTGGCCCGCAGCGCCGCCGCCGCGCCCGGCGTCACGTCCCCGGCGGCCTCGCAGGCGTCGGCGTGGGCGTGGACCGCCTGCACGGCCCGCGCGGTCACGGCCTGCGCCTCCGGGGACAGCCCCTCCAGAGGCGGGGGGGTGGGGGAGGAGGGCAGCGTCATGTTCGCCAGGCTAGCGCGCCGGGCCGCTCTGCCTCCCCGACACGGTTCGCTGAAAACAGAATATAATACTGACAATATGTCCAAAGCTGCCCGTGATTCCGCCCGCGTCGTTATCCAGGCCCGCTTTCAGGAGAGTGTCGACCGCGACGTGAGCGGTCTGGCGGCCCAGCAGTGCGGGGAGCGTGATCTGCGCGCCCCTGACGGCACGCCCGCCCAGCTGCTGTGCCTGGGCAGTCATCCGGGCGTGACCCGCCTGCTGTGGCGGGACTTCGTCCCCGGCTGGGACGAGGTCGTGTATGTCTACGACGGCACGCGTTCCGAGCAGGCCCGCTACCTCAACGCCAAGCTGCACCTGACAGTCGCCCTGGCCGCCGCCGGGGACGAGGCCACGCCCGGCGTGCAGGCGGCTCTCAGCCACGCCCGGCAGACGCTGCACGCCCTCTGGCTGGTCTGGGCCGGGTATCAGGCGACCACGACCGACGCCCTGGCGCAGGCGGTGACCGAGTTCGAGGACGTGCGCTGAGGGGGAGGGAATGCGTGGTCCCCTCAGCACAGATCAGAAGTGGCGTCAGGCCATTCTCAAGGCAGCAGCCGAACGATGTACCCGTTGTTCAGGTTGTAGCCCGTGTTGGTGTAGCCACTCAGCACGATCTTTCCGTCGGCCTGGACCAGGAAATCAAAGAGGTTGAACTGGGTGGCTCCCGACACCGCGTCATTCAAGACGATGCGCGCAATCCCATTGGTCCCGAACGTCTTGTCTGGCTGTCCCTGGGGCGTTAACCGGGCCAATCCAGAGATGTAAGGCTGATTTGGGTGGTAATGGTGCGTGAATACATTGTCACCCCACCCCAGAATCTTGCCGTCCGTTTGAAGTTCGATGCCGTTAAATTGATCAAAGGGGGCGAACGAGGCGACGCCACCCACTCCAAAGCTGGCGTCCAGCGTCCCGTCGGTGTTGAGGCGCGCCAGCTTCGCAAGATAGGGGTCCTCGTCCCCCATCAGGGTGACGGCGGCCAGCAGCTTGCCGTCCGGCTGCACCTCCAGGTCGTGCAGTTCCTGACGGGTCGCGGCCGAGTTGATCCGGACGGTTCCACCAGCGAAGGACGCATCCACCTGGCCGTTCACGGTGTACCGGATGAACGTGGCTGCCTGGCTGCCCAGGGTGCCGGTGACGCCGCCGAGGACGATCCGGCCGTCAGGTTGAATGACCATGTCCCGAATCGCCGCGTCGTCGCCCACGTCCGTGAGGATCGCCCCGGCGGTGCCGAAGGTGAAATCCAGGGCGCCGTTTTGCGTGTACCTCTGCAACTTCCAACGGCTGGCTTTCCCGCTTCCGACCGGGTTCTTGGGTGCGTCATATTCCGCCGTCGCCACAATCACCTTGCCGTCCGGCTGTAACTCCATAAACACGCCGCTGGACACGCCCTCGTTGCTCGGCCTGGCTTCGATGGTCACCGTTCCATTCACGCCGTATGTCGGGTCCACGGTGCCGTCCGGCCTGAGGCGATTCAGGACGTATTGAGGTGGCTCAAGGCAGTAAGGGTCGAGGCAACCTAAGATGAGCAAGCGGCCGTCTTGCAGCACCGCACGTCTTGGAGAGAAGGGGAGTGGCGCCACACCCTGATTGCCGAACGCCCGGTTGAACTGGCCGTCAGGAATCAACTGCACGATCTTACGGTCCTGGAAAGCGATAGCGAGCAAGTTCCCGTTGGGCAGTTGAAGGAGATTCGACAAACCATAGAACCCAGTCTGGCCTGCGTTCGGGAAAGCGACGTAGCCGTCTCCGTCGAAGGCAAGGTCCAACGTGCCGGGCTTGCCGGTCGTGGGCGGCGTCTGTACCGCCTGGCAATAGATCTTCGGATCCGCCCAGTCCGCATGGTCGTAGTTGATCCCGTTCCCCGCGTCCGTCACCACCAGCCGCAGCTCCCCCTTGCCGCTGATGTCCAGGTCCACCCGCCGGGCCGCGTCCTTGCCCTTCATCACGCCGCTGTCGTAGGCCTTCACCCCGTCCAGGTAGACCTGAAAGACCACCTTGCCCCGGGGGCCGACCTCGTCGTCCACCCCCACGTCCGCCGTGAAGCGGGTGCAGGTCGCTCCGGTGCCCTTCAGGCTGAAGCGCAGTTCGCTGCCCGCGTGGGTGCCGAAGCCCCGGGTATAGGTCTTGCCGTTGATGGAAAGGGTCCGGCCGTCTCCGGGGGCCTGCTCGCCGTTGGAGCGGTTGACCTCGATGGGACCCCAGCCGTTGCGCGCGGCCAGAACGGGTTCGTATTGCAGGGTGTTCTCGCCGGGCGTGAGGGTGAGGGGAGTGAGCCTGTCCGCCGGAGCGGTGTAGGCCCAGGGGTAGCTGGCGCCGTTCGCGTAGGGGTCGGCCTCGGCGGGCTGCATCTGGGGCTGACCACATGCCGCCAAGAGAAGCGTCAGGGTACCGCCGAGCAGCAAGGAACGTCGTGGGTGCATGGGTGCAGACCTCTAGCCACCGGGAAGAGACCGTCTGAAATTGTGGTGGCTGAAGCCAGCATGACCCGGTATGAGGTTTTTCACATTGAGCAGCCCCTCATGAGATGTAAGGCGCCCTCCTGCGCGGGAGGGGTGACTCTCTCAGCGGACGCTCGCGGCCACGGCAGCCCGGGGTAGGCTGAAGCCTCCCCGTTCCAGCAGCCTAGACCCAGGAGGTTTTGCCCATGACTCGATCCAACCTGCCCCTGCCCGAACAGTTCCGTGCCCTGCGCGCCGTGAAAGACGACGCGGGCTTCCGCACCGAGTTCCAGACGCTGCCGCTGAGCGCCCTGCCAGGGGGCGACACGCTGGTCCGCGTGACCCACTCCAGCCTCAACTACAAAGACGGGCTGGCCGTGACCGGGCGTCCCGGCGTGCTGCGCTCGCTGCCCATGACGCCCGGCATCGACCTTGCCGGAACGGTCGTGCAAGACGAGACGGGCCGATACCAGCCCGGGGACGCGGTGGTCCTCACCGGCTGGGGCATCGGCGAGCGGCAAGACGGCGGGTACGCCGAGTACGCCCGCGTCCGGTCCGAATGGCTGGTGCCGCTGCCGCCCGGCACCGACGCCGCCTGGGCGATGAGTGTCGGCACGGCGGGCTTCACGGCCATGCTGGCGGTGCTGAGCCTGGAGGAGCACGGGCTGACCTCCGGCGGTGGCGGCGAGGTTCTCGTTACCGGCGCGGCGGGCGGCGTGGGCAGTACAGCGGTCGCCCTGCTCGCGGCGGCGGGGCACACGGTCACGGCGAGCACCGGCCGCCCGGGCGAAGAAGGCTACCTGCGTTCCCTCGGCGCTTCCCACATCATCGGCCGTGAGGAGGTGCCTGCCCTCAAGCGCCCGCTGGAAAAGGAGCGCTGGGCGGGCGTGGTCGACAGCGTGGGCGGGGAGACGCTGGCCGGGGCCATCGCCAGCACCCGCACCCACGGGGCCGTCGCCGCCTGCGGGCTGGCGGGCGGCAGCGAGCTGCACACCAGCGTCTTTCCCTTTATCCTGCGCGGGGTCGGGCTGCTGGGCATCGACTCGGTGACCTGCCCCATGGAGCGCCGCCGGGCGGCGTGGACCCGGCTGGCCCGCGACCTCCCCGCCGCCCGGCTCGCGGACGTGACCCAGGTTCGCCCGCTGAGCGACGTTCCCGCGCTCGCGCAGGAGATTCTGGCGGGCCGGGTGCGGGGCCGCACGGTGGTCGAGGTGGGGGCGTAGCTTGACTTTCCACGGCGGCCCCCGGCCCCCAGCCCGCGCTTGTTAAGCTGTTGCCATGAAGACCCTGACGCGCCCCGCGCTGCTCGTCGGCGCCGCCCTCGCCCTCAGCGCCTGCGGTTCCGCCCGGCTCCCCCCGGCTCCCGAGAACCAGCCTCCCGTGGCGGCCGTGCGGGGAGAGATCGCCAACTGGGCGGGGACGGGCACCGTGACCCTCCCCGGCCCCGCCGGTCAGGCGCTCGCCAGCGCGGAGGTCGCGGCGGACGGGAGCTTCAGCCTGGCGCTGCCCACCGAGGGGGCGCTTACCGGCGCGGGCGCGCTGCGGGACTCGGCCAGTGCGCTGGCGCAACTGGGCTGCACAGGGACGCTGAGCAGCAGCACCCCGGCGGCACGCGGCTACGGCTTCCTGGCCCTGAACGCGCGGAGTTCGGCGCAGGCGCAGACCATCGTGGCCGCGACCGTGGACTTCAGCTACCTGCCCCCCCGGGCCAGATTGCAAGGCTACGCCTGGCTGTACGCCGACCAGGCCACCCGGCTGACGGGCACCCTGGACTGCGGGAATCTGCTCGGCCTTCCCCGGGCGGCCGTGACGGTGAACGTTCAGGCGAAACAGGGCTGGAACGTCCTGGGAATCGTGCTGGACGCCAGTTCCGGTCTGGGTGGGATCAGCGCCCGGGGGACCATCGGGGACACCGCCGACACGCGGACCGTCTGGCGCGACCAGTCCGGCCTCATCGAGTGGTAGGCGCGCGCTTCTCCCCGCCGGGACCCGTCCTGATTACGCCTCAGGCGTAACGCGCTATCCTGTTCCTCCATGACCGCTGTCCTTCCGCCCACCGATCAGCGCGCCCTGGACCTCCTGAAAAGCGTCTGGGGCTACGGCGCCTTCCGGGGGGTGCAGGCCGACATCGTGCGGACGGTGGCCCAGGGCGGCAACGCGCTGGTCCTGATGCCCACGGGCGGCGGCAAGAGCCTGTGCTATCAGGTGCCCGCGCTGCTGCGGGACGGGGTAGGCGTCGTCGTCTCGCCCCTGATCGCGCTGATGAAAGACCAGGTGGACGCCCTGCGGCAGGTCGGCGTGCGGGCGGCCTTCCTGAACTCGACCCTGCCGCCCGAAGGGGTGCGCGAGGTCGAGGCCGCGCTGATGTCCGGAGACCTCGACCTGCTGTACGTGGCGCCCGAGCGGCTGCTGCTGGGGCGGACCCTCGACCTGCTCTCGCAGGCCCCGGTGGCGCTCTTTGCCATCGACGAGGCGCACTGCGTTTCTCAGTGGGGCCACGACTTCCGGCCCGAGTACGGGCAGCTTCATGTGCTGCCGCAGCGCTTTCCGCAGATCCCCCGCCTCGCCCTGACGGCCACCGCCGACGAGCGCACGCGGGCGGACATCCTGCGTGTGCTGGACCTGGGGGACGCCCCGCAGTTCATCTCGTCGTTCGACCGCCCCAACATCCAGTACCGGGTGGCGGCCAAGGAGGGGCCGAAGTCGCAGCTGCTGGACTTCATCCGCACCGAGCACCCGGGCGACGCGGGCATCGTGTACTGTCTCTCGCGCAAGTCGGTGGAGGAGACCGCCAGATGGCTCCAGGCGCAGGGCGTGGACGCGGTCGCCTACCACGCGGGCCTCTCGCCGCGCGAGCGCAACGCGGCCCAGGAGCGCTTCCTGAACGAGGAAGGATTGATCGTGGTCGCCACGGTCGCTTTCGGCATGGGGATCGACAAGCCCAACGTGCGTTTCGTGGCGCACCTCGACCTGCCCAAGAGCCTGGAAGGCTACTACCAGGAGACGGGCCGCGCCGGGCGCGACGGCCTGGGCAGCACCGCCTGGATGGTCTACGGCCTGGCCGACGTGGTGAACGTCAAGCGGATGCTCTCGCAGAGCCTGGCCCCCGAGGACGTGAAACGGGTCGAGGCCGCCAAGCTCGACGCGCTGCTGACCTACTGCGAGGCCGCGACCTGCCGCCGTCAGGTGCTGCTCTCGTATTTCGGGGAGACCCTGCCGGAGCCGTGCGGCAACTGCGACGTGTGCCTGACCCCTCCGCGCGTGCGCGACGCCACCCGGGAAGCCCAGATGGCGCTCTCGGCCGTGGTCCGCACCGGCAACCGCTTCGGCGCCGCGCACCTCACCGACGTATTGCTGGGCCGCGACACCGAGAAGGTCCGGGCGATGGGGCACCACACGCTGCCCACCTTCGGCGTGGGGCGAGACCACGACGAGAAGACCTGGCGCGGGCTGCTGCGCCAGCTGGTCAGCCTGGGGTACCTCGCGGCGGGCGAGCACCACGGCCTGACGGCGACGGCCAAAGCCCGCGCGATCCTGAAGGGCGAGGAGACGCTGACCCTGCGCGAGGACACCCTGGCTCCGAGGGCGGCCCGCGCCGGGCGGGACCGGGCCGCCCGGGGCAACCGCGCCCCGGTGGACGCCCAGGACCAGCCGCTGTTCGGGGCGCTGCGCCAGTGGCGGCTCTCGAAGGCCCGCGAGCAGGCCGTCCCCCCCTACGTGATCTTCAACGACGCGACCCTGAAAACCATTGCCGAGCTGCGGCCCGGCAGCCTGAACACCCTGGGCAGCGTGGGCGGCGTCGGATCACGCAAGCTCGCGGAGTACGGCGAGGAGGTGCTGGCGGTGGTGCGGGAGCATTCGGGGGGCAGCCAGCGGCCAGCGGTCAGCCGCCCGCCCACGGAGGCCGAACGCGGCGCGGCGGGCAACGCGGCGGTGCTGGGGCTGCTGCGGGGAAGCGGCGCCCCGGTCCCGGCGCCCCCCGTTCGCCCGCGCCCGGAAGCTCCGCCTTCCGCCCGGCCCGCCGCCCTTTTCCCGGAGGCGCCCCAAGCTGCCGCTCCCACCCTGCCCCCCAACCCCGAGGTGGCCGAGGCGCTGCGCGAACTTCGCAAGGAACTGTGCCGCGAGACAGGCCTGAGCGCCTTCGTGATCTTTCCCAACGCGACCCTCGACGCCCTGGCCGCCCGGCAGCCGCGCACCCTGGCCGAGCTGCGCGGGTTGCCGGGACTGGGGGACAAGCGCATCGAGGCGTACGGGGAGCGCATCGTGGACGCGGTGCTGACCGCGCTGGACGGGTAGGCCGCAGGCAGGCTCAATCGGCGCCGGAGGGCTTCGTCTCCGGCGCCCCCCCCGCACCCGGCCGGACCACCCGCAGCCCCAGCGTCAGCACGAAGCCCAGCGTCACCAGCCCGAAGGCGAGCACATACGCCCGCTGCAAGCCCTCGGCCAGCGCCAGGCCGCCCGTCAGGATCGCCGCCGGGCCGATCAGGAGGGCCATCAAGGCGACCCCCAGCGCCCCGCCCATCTGCCGGGCGAACAGCACGCCGCTGGTCACGGCGCCGAGTTCCTCGCGCGCGGCCTTTTCCTGCGCCGAGAGCAGCAGGCTCAGCATCGAGAAGCCCATCCCGATCCCGACCACGAAGCCCAGCGCGGACGTGACCCACAGTGGGGCGTGAACCGCGAAGATCAGCGCCGCAAAGGTCACGGTGAGCACCAGAAAGCCCAGTTGCGAGAGCCGCGCCAGCGGTACCCTGGTCAGCAGCCGGGCGCTGAGAATGCTGCTGAGGGTCCAGCCCACCAGCATCGGCGTCAGGATCGCGCCCGCGCCGGTCGCGCCGCCGCCCCCCACCCCCTGCGCGTACAGCGGCAGGTAGGCGATCACGCCGAAGTAGGCCGCGCCGCCCAGCAGGTTGCCCGCGAAAGCCAGCGCCGTGACCCGCTGCCCCAGCGCCCGCATGGGGAGCAGCGGTTCGGGGTGCCGCCGCTCGGTGACGATGGCGGCGGCCAGAATCAGCAGCCCCGCGCCGACCAGGGTCCAGGCGCGGCCCTCCAGCCCCCACACGGTCAGGCCGCTGCCCAGCGTAAAGAGCGCCGCGCCCGCCCAGTCCAGCCGCGCCGGGCGCGGGGTGCCTGTCTCGCGCAGGTGGCGCCAGGCGATCACCAGCGCCGCCAGCCCGAACGGCAGCGAGGCGTAAAAGGTCCAGCGCCACGACAGCGTGTCGGTGAGCCAGCCGCCCAGCAGCGGCCCGGTCAGCCCCGAGAGGCCCCACACCCCGCTGATGAACGCCTGGACCCGCCCGCGCTCGGTCAGCGCGTACGTCTCCCCGATGATCGTCAGCGTGAGGGGCAGCACCGCGCCCGCTCCCAGCCCCTGGAGCGCACGGGCGCCCACCAGCCAGCCCATGCTCTGCGCGAGGCCGCACAGGGCGCTGCCCGCCAGAAACAGCACCACGCCCACCAGATACAGCCGCCGCCGTCCCCACACGTCCGAGGCGCGGCCCCACAGCGGACTGCTCACGGTGCTGGTCAGCAGGTACACCGCGAAGGGGAGGGCGTACATCCGCTGTCCGCCCAGGTCGGCGATCACGCTGGGCATGGCCGAGGCGACCACGCTGGACTCCAGCGCGGCCAGAAAGACCCCCAGGATCAGGCCCGAGGTGGCGAGCTGCCGCGCACGCTGCGCGCTGGGGGAAAGGGAGGCGGCGTCACTCATGCCCGGCAGGCTACTCCCCCCGCCCCGAGGAGAGACTGGATGCCCGGCCCCTTTTCCCTCCTGGGTGAAGGCGGGCTTCAGCGCGGCGGCAGCGTGTCCAGAAACCCGCCCACGGCGCGCACGATCTCGCGCTCGGTCTGTTCACGCGTCACGTCCGGCAGGCCGTCGCCGCGCTGCGGCCCGTAGCGCCCGAAAAAGGCGTGGACCGCGCCGGGCAACACCGTCAGGGTCGTCCCCGGCGGCAGGCGGTCCAGCCCCCCGCGCACGTCCTCCGCCGCCGCCACCCCGTCACGCGCGGCCAGCAGCGACAGCACCGGAAAGGGGGCGGCGCGCAGGTCCACGTTCCGTGCCGGATAGGCTGCCAGCAGCACCAGCCCCGAGAGTGAGCTGCCCTGTTCTGCCGCGTATCCGGCCGCCACCGCGCCGCCCAGCGAGTGCCCGGCCAGCACCACCCGTTTGCCCGCGCCGAAACGCCCGATCAGGCTCCCGGCGCGGTTCACCCCGGTCACGGCCAGGTCCAGCGGAAAGACCGGGATGACCGTCTGCACGCCCCGCGCCGCCAGCGCTCGCCCCAGCCACTCGTAGGCCTGGGGCCGCACCAGCCCGCCGCCGTAGAAGACCAGCAGTGTCCCGGCCGCCCGGCCCCGGGGTTCGATGTTGATGAAGGGCTGCGGCGCCCACTCCAGCGTCACGCGGGCCGTTCCCGCCGCCCCTGGATACGCCGCGTCTTGCCCCAGCACCAGCGGCGGGCGCACCACCACCGGGCTGAGGCGCCCGGCTGCCGCCCCCAGCAGCAGCACCACCCCCAGTTGCAGCGCCCGCCGGGCACGGGAAGAAGGCGTCAGGCGCGGGCGGCGGCGAAGGGTCACCCGCCCAGCCTAGAGCGCCGGAACGCCAGGTCGGCCTGCTCAAGGGGCGGCTCTTCACCCCCCACACCGAGAAAAGCCTCCGGGGCGCAGCAGCAAAACGCCGCCCCCCACCTGGGAGAGCGGCGCCCTGGAAAGAAGTGTTAGCGGCGGTCGACCGGCAGCGTGGGGATCGCGCGGTGGGTCGCCGCGCTGCGGGCGCCCATGGTGGAGGCCAGCAGGGTCAGGCCAGCGGCCAGCAGCCAGCCCAGGCCGGTGTTGCGGGCGGCGGTGCGGGCGGTCTGCTCGGCGGTGTCGGCCAGCTGCTGGGTCTGGCGCTCCAGGCGGTTGATCTCGTTGTTGATGACGGTGCGCACTTCCTCGGCCTGGGCGCCGCTCAGGCCCTGGCGCTCCAGCCGGGTTTCAAAGGACTCGCCGGTCAGCGCGTTGCGGATGGCGGTCAGGCGGGCAGGCAGGAAGTCGGTGATGGTGGTGAGGTCCTGCTGGCCCAGGTCGTAGGCCGAGCGGCGGAAGATGTTGGTCACCACGTTGGCGGCGGCGTCCACCTGCTCCTCGTTGAGGCTGGGGCTGTTCTGGGCGATCAGGTCCACCACGTCCTGCTGGTTGACGCCGCTGATGAAGTTCTGAAGACCGTTCTGGAGGTTGCCGCTCTGGGCCGCGTCCCCGGCCACGTTGGCCGCCGTGCCCACCACGCTGCTCACCGCGTTGGTCGCCAGGCCCAGCAGGCTGCGGGCGGCGTTGAACAGCAGCAGGGTCGAGAGCAGCACCAGCAGGCCGCCGGTGATCAGCCCGGTCAGGCTGGCGTCACTGTGGGTCATGGCGGCGATGCCGTCGTCGTTGCGGGTCGAAGGCGCGCTGGCCCGCACCGCCGTGCGCCCGGCCGCGTAGGCGCCGACCAGCGCCGCGATGGCGGTCCAGATCAGCGCCTGAATGCCGGTGCCGGTCAGGGTGATGCCGGTCAGGGCCGTGATCACCAGCCCCAGCGCGATGATCGTCAGCGTGCTGACCAGGCCCATGACCAGGCCCGCGAGAATTCCGCGCCAGCTCAGGCGGCGGGAGAGGGCGTCGGTGTTCAGTGTCATAGGGTCTCCTTACGGCGCCGCTCCCACCTCGGGGAAAAGACTCGCGGCGCGCTCCCGGCCCCCCTCCGGAGGCCTGAAGCTCTGTCAGAACCCACCCTAAGCGGCCCTTGCGGCCTGTGTCTCCCTCGCATGCTTAATGCCCGGCTCATTCGTGGCCGCCTGCCGGGGCCTGCTTTCCGGCCTCACACGAAGGCGCTGAAGCCCGTGATCGCGCGCCCGACCACCAGCGTGTTGATCTCGTTGGTGCCCTCGTAGGAGTAGATCGCCTCGGTGTCCGCGAAGTGCTTGATGACCCCGTGGTCAAGCAGAATGCCGTTGCCGCCGAAGGTCTCGCGGGCCAGCGCCACCGTCTCGCGGCAGCGGGCCGCCGTGACCACCTTGGCCAGAGAAGCGTGCTCGTCGCGCATCTGCCCTGTGTCAGCCATGTGCGAGAGCCGCAGCACCATGCTCAGGCTGCTCGTGACGTTGCCCAGCATGTGGACGAGGTGGTTTTGGATCAGCTGAAACTCCCCGATGCGCTTGCCGAACTGCTCGCGCGTCTGGGCGTAACGCAGCGCCAGTTCGTAGGCGCCCAGCGCGCAGCCCACCCCCTGCCACGCCACCCCGGCCCGCGTCAGGCGCAGCACCTCGGCGGTCGTGCGCCAGCCCTGCACCTCCTGAAGGCGGTCGGTCTCGGGCACCCGGCAGCCTTCCAGGGTGATGTGCCCGTTCTCCACGATCCGCAGGGCCACCTTGCCCTCGATTTTCCGCACGCTGTAACCGGGGGTGCCCGTGCGCACGATGAAGCCCCGGACTTCCTGCGTGTCCACATCGCGCGCCCACACCACCGTGAAGTCGCTGAAGGGCGAGTTCCCGATCCAGTATTTCTCGCCGTTCAGCACCCAGTTGTCCCCGTCGCGGCGGCAGGTCGTCCGCATCCCCTGGCTGACCTGCGAGCCGCCTTCGGGTTCGGTCAGGCCGAAAGCGCCGATAGCCTCCAGGTCGAGCATCTTGGGCAGCCACTCGGCCTTTTGCTCGGGCGAGCCGCCCAGCGCGATGGATGCGAAGGCCAGCCCCGCGTGGACTCCGAAAAAGACGGCGGTGGACACGTCCACCCGGCAGGCTTCGAGGGTGATCAGCCCCTCCATGACGGTCGCATCACTCTTGCGGGTGCCGTCCTCGTTCCAGACGCGGCGCAGCAGGTCGAGCTTGCGGAGTTCGGGAATCAGGTGCTGGGGGAACTCGTCGCGGCTCCAGTGCTCGTTCATGATCGGCGCGACGTGGGCACGCATGAAGTCGGCCACGCTCGCGGCCACCGCCCGCTGCTCGGCGCCCAGTTCCGCGAGTTGCCCGTAGAAGTCCCCGTTCGCTTCGGGCAGGGCGCGCTGTTGTTCGGACCCGCCCGCCAGCATCCGCGAGAGCTGCTTCAGCTGTCCGTCGTTCAGGCGCGAAGCGCCGTTCAGCAGTGCGGGCAGATCGACTTTCTGGCTCAGGCGCCCCAGGGCTTCCAGGTCGAGCTGCGCGAGCAGGTCCATCGGATTTCTCGGCTGGGATGTCATGCTCAACTTTGTACCCAGTCCAGCGTGCCGCGACTGCGACCGCCGACCCAGGCCGCATTCACCTGACGTTGAGCCTTGCCGGGCGAGGGATGAGAAGGGCGCTGCCGTGCCGCAGGCCGGTTGAGCGGGGAGGGTGCGGCGACCGGCCCGGTGCTCCCACCCCTTACCATGACGGCGTGACCCTCAAGCCCACCCGCCCACTGCCCGCGCGCCCGGCCGGATACGTGGAACTCGCGCGGTACAGCAGCCTGGGGCGCTTCTGGGCCTACCTGGGGGGTGCCCAGCGGGCCGGGCGCGAGGTGCGGTCCCCACGCGGTGACGATCCCGAGCTGTGCCGCCGCCGCGTGACCGGCTACTCCCTTCCTGGCGCGGCCCTGATGCTCGACGTGGGCCGGGTCACCCAGGCCCTCGACGACGGTTTCGAGACGCACCCGGCCTTGCTGGCCCTGCTGGCGGGCGACCCTGGTCCCCTGCGCGCCGAGCTGAACGCCCACTTTGAGCTGAACGTGAATTTCGTGCTGGCCTTCACAGCCGCGCGCGACCTGGTTGCCCGGCCCGAGTTCAAGTACGCGCCCATCGTGCGTGGCCTCTCTGACCTGCCGCTGAGCCTGCCCCTCCAGCCCCGGCGCCTGGGCCGCGACGAGGTGCATCTGCTGGTGCAGCGGGCGTGCGGACTGGCGTAGGGGAGGCGGGACGCCGTGCGCGGTGCGCGGGAAAAGCTCTGTGACTGCGTCCCGCGCACCGCCTCCCGCGTCCTGCCTCTTACCCGTCGCTTTCCGTCCGCTTCTTGGGCTTGCTCGCGGCGAACTTCGCCAACCGGGCGGTGACGGCGGGCGGCGTGTTGGTCAGCAGGTGGCGCGAGGCGGGATTGCGGGCGGCAAAGACGCCGACCCGGTCAAACATCGCGCCGAAGAGGTCCTCGGGCATGTCGAGGGCCGGGGTCAGGCGCACGGTGCGCTTGGAGCTGAGGCTGAGGTTCGCCATCACGCCCGCCGCGTGCAGCTCGCGCAGGGCCAGAATGGCGGTCGCCTCGAAGACGATCTCCTTCAGCACGCCGGGGAGGGGTACCCCCACCACCGGCCGGAACTGCATCGCCAGCAGCAGGCCCTGGCCGCGCACGTTTTCCAGCAGGCGCGGGTGCTGGCGCTGAGTGGCCTGCAATCTCTCCAGCCCCAACGCTCCCAGGCGGGTGCTGCGGGCCGGGAGGTCCTGCTCCACGAGGTATTCCAGCGATTTCAGGCCCACCGCCATCGCCAGCGCGCCGCCGCCGAAGGTGTTGGAGTGCCGTTTGCTGCTCAGGCCGCCCAGCATCTTCTTGTAGATCGCGTGGCGGACGATGGTCGCGCCCACCGCCGTCATGCCCCCGCCCAGCGGCTTGGCGAGGGTCACGATGTCGGGGTCCAGGCCCTGCGCCGCCGACTCGAACCAGTGGCCGGTGCGCCCCAGCCCGGTCTGAATCTCGTCCGCGATGCACACGATGCCGTGACGGCGGCACAGCTCGCCCACCCCGCGCAGAAAGCCCGGCGGGGGAATGTTCACGCCGCCCTCGCCCTGAATCGGCTCGACGACGACCGCGACCACGTTGTCCGGCCCCAGCCGCCGCACCAGCCGGGTCAGGGCGTCCAGGTCGCCGTAGGGGCTGGTCAGCGCGCCGGGAAGCAGCGGGCGGAACACGTCCTGATACTCGGGGTTGGGCGTCAGGGACAGGCTCCCCAGCGTCTTGCCGTGGTAGCCGCTGGAAAAGGAGAGGTAGAACTTCGCCCTCGGGCGCCAGGCCTTGGCAAATTTCAGTGCGCCCTCGATGGCCTCGGTGCCGCTGGAGCAGAAAAAGACCTGCGAGTCGGCGTGGCTGGGCAGCTCGCGCGCGAGCAGCCGCACGAGGTTGCTCTGAAGCGCCGCCCGCCACGGCGAACTCGACTGCTGGGGCAGGCCCATCGCGCGGTTTTTCGTCAGGAATTCGCGCAAAAAGTCGGTGATGACGGGCGGCATCTCCCCGAACGGCACCGCCGCGTAGCCCGAGGCGTTGATGCGCCGCACGCCGCGCTCGTCTTCCAGCTCCCAGGGGGTCACGCGCGAGAACGGCCCGGCCAGGCCCAGCAGGTCCAGCCCGAAAAGCAGTTCCTCGTTGCCGTGTCGCTGGTCGAGGGTGCGCGTCTGCGCCGGGCTGAGGCGGCCCTCCAGCACGTCCCCCGCGCGGATGAAGCCGGGGGGAAGCTGGGCGGCGGGCAGGGGCGAGCCGGGGTCCGGGGGCAGGGGTGCCGGAAGACCCGGAGGGAGCGCAGGAGAGGAGGGGGAGGCGGTCATGGACGGCAGTGTAGCGCCCGCTGCCCAGCCGCCTGATCCAGCCGCCTGACCCGCGCACCCAGCGCGTTCGCCAGCTCCGGCGCCGCTCCCCGCACCCCCGGCAGCTGCCCGGCGAGTTCCTGCGTCCAGGCCCAGGCCTCGGCATAGAGGCGCTCCAGCTCGTCCAGCGAACCCGTCAGCCGGGCGTAGCGGCCCAGCGCGGCCCCGCTCAGCTCCCATTCCGCCCGGCGCGAGGCGGTAAGCCAGTGCCCGGTCTTCCCCTCCGCCAGCCGCGCCAGCCGCAGCAGCCCGGCGCGCACCCAGCCCAGCAGTTCCAGCGCCCGCACCCGCTCGCCGCGCTCCAGCACATTCAGCCCGAAGACCAGCCAGCCCAGCAGCCGGTCGTGGATGGGCTGGGCCTCGGTCTCAGGCTGCGGCCTGCCTTTCGCGGCCAGCGCGGCGAGGTGCCGGGCGAGGCGGCCGTCCCGGTCCTTGACGAGCATGGCCTCGGGCCGGATATGAAAGCCCGGCCAGCTCTCGACCCCGGCCAGCGCCGTTTCCGGCTCGGCGTGCAGCTCGACCCGCAGCAGCCCGTCCATCACCGCGTTCGGCGTGCCGAAATCGTTCACGAAGAAGTGGCGCACCGGGGCGACCGCCTCCAGCCACCGCCTCACGTCGAAGGTCGCCAGCTCGGCACTCGGCAGGAACACGAAATATTCCAGATCGCTGAAGGCGTCGGCGGTCCCCTGCGTGAAGCTGCCGTAGGCGAGCGCGTGCCCGATGCGGTCGTCCTGCTTGATGGCGGCCCGGATCGCCCGGTCGAGGTCGCGCTGGGCGGAGGTGACCGGCGAGTAGGGAAGCATGGGGTGAGTGTAACGGCGGGGAGCGGGCGCGGCTTTTTCAGTCCAGGTCCACGCCCAGCCCCGGCTCGCGCCACAGCTCGACCATCCGCTGCACCTGCTGGGGCAGATTGCGGCCCAGCGACAGGGGCGGCAGCGCGTCCGGCGCGAACCAGCCGCTTTCCAGCGTCTCGGTGTTGCCGGGGTGCGCCGTGTCCTCCAGCAGCTCGCAGGCGATAAAGACCTTGTACACGGCCCACAGGTCGGGCGGATGCGGGTGCTTGTCCTTGTCCAGCAGCGCGAGCAGCCGCGTGGCCCGCACTCCTCGCCCGGTTTCCTCGCGGACCTCGCGCACGGCGACCCGGCGGGGGCTGTCGCCGGGGTCGGCCCAGCCGCCGGGCAGGCTCCAGAGGCCGTCCACCCGCTCGCGGGTGAGCAGCACCTCGCCCGCCGCGTTCAGCACGACGGCCCGCACGTCCACCTTGGGCGTGAGGTAGCCGCGCTCCACGTTCAGCAGCCCGTGTACCTCCTGCGGCGTCTGCCCGGTGCCCTCCGCCAGCAGGTCGGCGGTCAGGGCCAGCAGGCGCCCGAAGCGTTCGCGGTCGTAGGGATCGCGGGTGTACGTCAGCCCCGCCTGGGCCAGGGACTGGAGTTCGCGCAGCTGCGAAAGGGTCGGCATGGCCGAGCGTATATCCTCCCCCCATGCGTCTGGTCCGAATCGAGCACGGGGAGGCCCCGCAGTGGGGGCAGGTTGAAGGAGACACGGTGTACCTCACGCGCGGCATGGGCGGCGAGCGGACGGGGGAGACCGCGCCGCTGTCCGGTACCCGCCTGCTGGCTCCCGCCGAGCCGACCAAGATCGTCTGCGTGGGCCGCAACTACCTCGACCACATCCGGGAACTGGGCAACGACACGGGCGATCTTCCGAAGGAGCCGGGCCTGTTTCTGAAAGGACCCAACGCGCTGGCCGCCGACGGCGAGACGGTTGGGTACCCGGAGTGGACCCGGAACTTCCACTTCGAGGGCGAACTCGCGCTGGTGGTCGGGCGGCGGGCGCGGGACCTCACGCCGGAAAACGCGCTGGAGCATGTCGCGGGCTACACCTGCGGGCTGGATCTCACCGCGCGCGACCTCCAGAAGACCGACCTCCAATGGTTCCGCGCCAAGGCGGCCGACCGCTTCTGCCCGCTGGGGCCGTGGCTGGAAACCGAGCTGGACCCCGCCGACGTGCGCGTCGTGACCCGCGTGAACGGTGAAACGCGCCAGGACGGCCGCACCGCCCAGATGATTTTCGGCGTGGTGCAGATTCTGACCTACGTCACCCGTTTCGTGACCCTGGAACCCGGCGACGTGGTCCTGACCGGCACGCCCGAGGGCGTCGGCCCACTGCACCGGGGCGACACGGTGGAGGTCGAGGTGGGGGGCATAGGGGTGCTCACCACCCGGATCGGGTAAGCCCGCACGGTTTGCGCTCCAGTTCGCGCGCTAGCCTGGAGGCGTGCGCCACAACCCACGTTTTTTGCGCGTCCTCGCGCTCGCGGCCCTGACTTCCGCTCTGGCGCAGGCCAGTCCCGCCAGCGACCTGTTCGGCGCCGCCACCCGCGCGGTGGAGACCCGGTATTTCGGCTGGTCCACCGCCGACCGCGCGGCGCTGAGCGGCAAGTACGCGGCGGTCTTAGAGGAGCGCTGCGCGCCCCAGGGCGACGCCTGCGACTACGCGACCGCCCGCAAGGTCGTGGGCGAACTGCTGACCGAGCTGGGCGACCCCCACACCAACCTGCGCGACCCCGAGGGTGCCGAGCGGCTGGCCGAGGTCTCGCAAAACCGCGCCGTGAGCCGCACGGGCGCCCGCGTGGTGCGCGTGACCGGCGGCCTGCTGGTGGTGTCGGTGATGCCCGGCAGCCCCGCCGAGGCCTCGGGCGTGCGGCGATTCGACCTGCTGACCCGCGTGAACGGCCAACCTGCCGGAAAGGACGCGGCGGGCCAGGACCTCGCTGCCGGGCCGAACGAGTTCGTGCGGCTGGAGCGGACGGGGGCGCCCATTCCGGTCACCCTGCGCCGCGCCGGGGCGCCCGACCGCGACCTCAGCCTGACGACCGCCCGGCTTCAGGCGCGCGACGAGCCGACCCTGGCCTGGGCCGGACCCGGGGGCAAGACAGCCGTGATTCAGCTGCCGACCTTCCTGTCTTCCGACAGCTCCGAGCTGTTCCTGACCCGGCTGGGCGAGGCGCGGGCGGGCGGCGCGGCGGCGCTGGTCGTGGACCTGCGCTACAACGGCGGCGGCTCGCTGGGTGAATGCGTGGCGGCGGCCAGCGCCTTTGGTCCGGTGCTGTACCAGTCGCGCTGGCAGGGTGGGGGCCACACCTACGGCGGCCTGCGCGGCGAAGAGGCGCTGCCCCTGCTGGCGCGGGCCGCGAAGCCAGACTGGAACGTCTGGCCGGGGCCGCTCGCGGTGCTGGTCGGCCCCGGCACCGCCTCGTGCGCCGAGGTCTTCACCTACCACGCGCGGCGGGCGGGCGCCGTCGTGGTGGGCGAGCGGACGCGCGGCGTGGGCAACAGCGGCGTGCTGTTCGAGCCGATGCCCGACGGCGGCGTGCTGTCCCTGACGGTGCTGCGCGCCTACACCGACGCCGACGAGGCGCTGCCCGCCTTCCTGACGCCGGACGTCTCCGCGCCCACCGACATCGCGGCCCTGACGGCCGAGGGCCGCGACACCACCCTGGAAGCCGCGCTGACGGCCCTGAGCGCCCTGGCCACCCAGCAGGGCGCGGCGGGGGGAGACGGGGCCGCCACGGTGACGCGCGCCGGAGCCACGCCTCCAAAGGCGGCCAGGACGACAGACGCCCCCCGGCCCGGCGGCGCTAGCCTGGGCGCAGGCAGAAGGTGACGCTGGCCGCCCAGTACGCGGGAACCCGCCCGTAGACTAGACTCCAGGTGTCACGCTTCCCCGCCTTCTTCTCGCCCCGCGCTCCGGGGCCGCCTTTGACCGCCCGGCCCCAGCCCGCAGCCACACAGGGGGTAGCCCAATGAACCGATACGACGACCGCGCCCGCCTCGTGTTTCACTACGCCCGCGAAGAGGGCAACCGCCTCGGGCACGCGATGGTCGGCCCCGAGCACCTGCTGCTCGGCCTGATGCGCGAGGGCGGCACCGCCGCGACCATCCTGACCGAGTTCGGCGCTTCGCTCGACGGTCTGCGCCGCCGGGTCGAGGAGATCATCGGCCGGGGCGAGGGCAACCGCCTCAACGACGCGCCCTCTATCACGCCGCGCGCCCGCCGGGTGATGGAACTCGCCTCCTCGGAGGCCCGCAACCTCGGCGCCCAGGTGACCTCCACCGAGCACATCCTCCTCGGCATCATCCGCGAGGGCGACGGGGTGGCCTTCCGCATCCTGCAGGAACTCACCAAGGACGTGGACACCATCCGCTGGCGGGTGCTCGCCCAGGGCGAGGGCGGCAGCTCCGGCAAGGCCGCCAAGCCGGTCGCCACGCCCTTCCTCGACGAGTACGGCCGGGATCTGACCAAGCAGGCGCGCGAGGGCAAGCTCGACCCGGTGATCGGCCGCTCGGAGGAGATCCGGCGCGTCACCCAGATCCTCACCCGGCGCACCAAGAACAACCCCGTCCTGATCGGGGACCCCGGCGTGGGCAAGACCGCCATCGTGGAGGGCCTCGCGCTCGCCATCCACGAGAAGCGCACCCCGCCCAACCTGCATGGCGTCCGGTTGGTCAGCCTCGACCTCTCGGGCGTCGTGGCGGGCACAAAGTACCGGGGCGAGTTCGAGGAACGGCTGCGCCAGATTATCGAGGAGCTGCGTAACGCCAAGGTGATGGCCTTTATCGACGAGCTGCACACCCTGGTCGGGGCGGGCGGCGCGGAGGGCACCCTCGACGCCGCGAACATCCTCAAGCCCGCGCTGTCGCGTGGTGAGATTCAGGTCATCGGCGCGACCACGACCGGCGAGTACCACCGCTATATCGAAAAGGACGCCGCCCTGGAACGCCGCTTCCAGCCTGTCATCGTGCTGGAACCCAGCCCCGCCGAGACGCTCCAGATTCTGCGCGGCCTGCGCCCCCGCTACGAGGAGCACCACGGGGTCCAGATTCCCGATCAGGCGCTGGAACTCGCCGTCCGCATCGGGGAACGCTCTCTCCCGGGCCGCAACTTCCCCGACAAGGCCATCGACCTGATCGACGAGGCGGCCAGTCGGGTCCGGTTGAACATGAGTGTCGGCCTGCCCGTCGCGGAGACCGAGGACGGCGAACCCTTCGTGACCCGCGAGGACATCGAGAGCGTCATCAACTCGATGGGCGGCGTGTACTCCGAGGAGTCGGCGGCGCAGCTCAGCGACCTCGAAGACCAGCTTACCGATCAGGTCTACGGCCAGCCCGACGCGATCAAGGCCCTTTCCAGCGCCCTGCGCCGCGCCCGGGTGGGCCTGGGCGGGCGCACCCGCGTGGCGGCCAGCTTCCTGTTCGTCGGCCCCAGCGGCGTGGGCAAGACCCACCTCGCCAAGGCGCTCGCGCGCACCCTCTTCGGCTCCGAGCGCTCGCTGATCCGGGTCGATATGAGCGAATTCCAGGAGTCCCACTCCATTTCCAAGCTGATCGGCTCGCCTCCCGGCTATGTGGGCTTCGAGCAGGGCGGGCGCCTGACGGAAGCCGTGCGCCGCCAGCCCTTCTCGGTGATCCTGCTCGACGAGATCGAGAAAGCGCACCCCGACGTGTACAACACCTTCCTGCAAGTGCTGGACGACGGCCGCCTGACCGACGGCCTGGGCCGCACGGTGGATTTCCGCCGCACGATTATCATCATGACCAGCAACACGGGCTTCAACGTCAACCCGACGGTGGGCTTCAGTCCGGTCACCCAGGATTCCAACACGCCGCTGCGGCATATCTTCACGCCGGAGTTCCTCGACCGCCTCGACGACGTGATCCGTTTCCGTCCGCTGGGCGAGGAGGAACTCGTGCGGGTGGCGCAGCAGCTCATGGGCGAGATGCGCGAGGAACTCGCCAGCCGCGAGCTGAGCGTCACCTTCGACCCGGCGATCGCCGCGTGGCTGGTGGGCAAACTCAAGTCGCGCAGCCCCAAGCACGCGGTCGGAAGCAGCCGCCAGCTGCGCACCCTGGTCCGCGAGGAGATCGAGGACCCGCTGGCGCTGGAGTTGATGGGCCACGCGGGCGAGGAGTTGCGGGTGGTGCTCGGCCAGGACGGCATCCAGTTCGAGCGCGGCACGACGGCGCCGCCGCAGATTCTGGCGTAGACGTCAGCAGGACACGCGGCAGAGGGCGGGAGAGCTTCCAGCGAGGCTCTCCCGCCCTCTGCGCTGCCGGCCAGACCGCAGGGGACGCTGGGGCATAGGGTTCCTGTGTTGGCCGCACCCAACCGCTACCATGCACGCCATGACCAAAAGCATCGCCGCCTTTCAGGACGAACACGGCCGCATCACCGGCTGGCCTTCGGATCGCCGCCGGGCGCACCAGCTCGCCATCCTCGACCACCTCACGGGCCTCTTCGAGCCGGGCCGCCGCTATAGCGAGGCCGAAGTGACGGCCCTGCTGCATGACCACAGCACCCTGGAAGACCCGGCCGTCCTGCTCACCGAACTGGTGGACGGGGACTACCTCGCCGCCGGGGACGGGGGCTACTGGCGCGCGGACGCGAGGCCCAATGGGTAGGCCCCGTGGCTAGGGTCACCACCCGTTACGCCTGCACGAGCTGCGGCTACCAGTCCGCCAAGCCGCTGGGCCGCTGCCCGAACTGCCAGGCCTGGAACTCCTTCGAGGAGGAAGCCCCCACCGCCCTGGCAGGCAAGGCCCGCAGCGGCGGCGCGGGTGGCTACGGCGGCGTGGCGGGCGGTAAGCTCACCGCCCTCTCGACCGTCGGGCGGCGCGAGGAACCCCGCACGGCCACCGGCATTCCCGAACTCGACCGGGTGCTGGGGGGCGGGCTGGTCGCGGGCGGCGTCACACTGATCGGCGGCGAACCCGGCATCGGCAAGAGCACGCTGCTGCTTCAGGTCGCCGACCGGCTGGCGCGAACCGGGCAGACGGTGCTGTACGTCGCGGGCGAGGAGTCGCTGGAACAGATTCGCCTGCGCGCCGACCGCCTGGGGGTGACTGCCGAGATTCAGCTCACCCGCGACACCCGCGCCGAGCACGTCGCCGCGCTGATGGCCGAGCACAAGCCCGCGCTGTGCATCGTGGACTCGATTCAGACCGTGACCGTGGAGGGGGACGGCACCCCCGGCGGCGTCGCGCAGGTCCGCGAGGGCACCGCGCTGCTGACCCGCGCCGCCAAGGAGACGGGCACTGCCACTGTCCTCGTCGGCCACGTCACCAAGGAGGGTACGGTCGCCGGGCCGAAGGTGATGGAGCACATCGTCGATACGACGGTCTTTCTGGAGACGGTCGGATCGTTCCGGCTGCTGCGCAGCGTGAAAAACCGCTTCGGGCAGGCCGGGGAACTCGGCGTGTTCGAGATGCGCGGCGAGGGACTGGTGGCGGTCGAGAACCCGTCCGGCGCCTTTCTGGCCGAGCGGCCCGTCGGGGTGCCCGGCAGCGTGGTCGCCGCGACCATCGACGGGCAGCGGCCCATGTTGCTCGAAGTCCAGGCGCTCGCCAGTAAGACGCCCTATCCCAACGCCCGGCGGGTGGTCGTCGGTCTCGATCCCCGGCGGGTGGACGTGGTGCTGGCGGTGCTCGAACGCCGCCTCGACCTCACGCTGGGGGGGCTGGACGTGTATGTCAACCTCGCGGGCGGCCTGAAGGTGCCCGATCCCGGCCTCGACCTCGCCACCGCGCTGGCGGTGTATTCCGCCGTCGTGGGCCGCGCCCTGCCGGGCAACGTGGCCGTCTTCGGTGAGGTCGGACTGGCGGGCGAGGTGCGCAGCACCCAGGGCACCCTGCGCCGCGCCGAGGAGGCCACCCGCGCGGGCTACCGCCGGTTGATCGTGCCGCCCGGCGTGGAGGGACACGGCGGCGTCCGCAGCGTGGAAGAGGCTGTCGGGCAGGTCTGGCAGGCCGTGCCCTGAAGCCGGGGACCGCACATGCAGGTTTGCTCAAGGGCACGTCATCTGTGCACTCTGGGCCATGCGTCACACTGCGTCTCATGAAGAGCAACGTTCTGAAGACGCTGACCCTCGCCGCCGTGCTCGCCCTGCCCGTCCAGGCTTATGCCCAGACCGACGGTACCGAGAGCGAGACCGTGGGCACCGAGGCTCCCGCCGAGGCGACCGACGCCGCCACCGACTGGGGCTGGCTGGGCCTCGCCGGTCTGCTGGGCCTCGCGGGCCTGGCGGGCAAGCGCTACACGGAAACCACCACCGTTCGCCGCTGATCCCCGCGAACGAAAAAGCCGCCGCCCGAGCCTGGGCGGCGGCTTTTTAATGTTCTTCTCTCTGGCTGGAGGCGCAGAACCTCAGTTCAGCACTCCGGCCTCGAAGGTGAAGCCCTGGCCGGTGTAGTCCACCGTGAGGCTGCTGCCGTCCGTCACCCGGCCCGCCAGGATCTCGCGGGCGAGGGGCGTCTCGATCTCGCGGGCGATGGCGCGCTTGAGGGGCCGGGCGCCGAAGGCCGGGTCGTAGCCGATCTGGGCCAGCCGGTCCTTGGCGGCGTCGGTGAGGTGCAGCGTCACGCGGCGCTCGGCCAGCCGCCTTCTCAGGCCGCTGATCTGGATGTCCACGATGCGGTGCAGGTCGGCCGGGGTCAACGCGTCGAAGACGATAATGTCGTCCACCCGGTTGAGGAACTCGGGCCGGAACTCGCCGCGCAGCTCCTCCAGCACGGCGTCGCGGATGGCCTCCGGCTCCTCCCCCCGGTGCTGCATCTCCAGGATCAGCGGCGAGCCGATGTTGCTCGTCAGGATGATCAGGGTGTTGCGGAAGTCCACCGTGCGGCCCTGACCGTCGGTGAGGCGCCCGTCGTCCAGGACTTGCAGCAGCACGTTGAACACGTCGGGGTGCGCCTTTTCGATCTCGTCGAGCAGCAGCACCGCGTAGGGGCGGCGCCGGACGGCCTCGGTGAGCTGCCCGCCCTCCTCGTAACCCACGTAGCCGGGAGGCGCCCCGATCAAGCGGGCCACGGTGTGCTTCTCCATGTACTCGGACATGTCGAGCCGCACCATCGCGTCCGCCGAGTCGAAGAGGAACTCGGCCAGGGCCTTGGCCAGCTCGGTCTTGCCCACGCCGGTCGGTCCCAGGAACATGAACGATCCCAGGGGCCGGTTGGGGTCGTTGAGGCCCGCCCGCGCCCGGCGGATGGTGTCGGCCACGCTCACGATGGCGCGGTCCTGCCCGATCACCCGGCGGTGCAGCTGCTCTTCGAGGTGCAGCAGCTTCTCGCGCTCGCCCTCCATCAATTTGCTCACCGGAATGCCGGTCCAGCGGCTCACCACGGCGGCAATGTCCTCCTCGGTCACCTCCATGTGCGCGAACTCGGCACCCTTGAGCTTGCGCTCCAGCTCCTGTACCTCGCGCTCCAGTTGCGGCAGGGTACCGTATTCCAGCTCGGCGGCTTTCTGGAGGTCGTAGTCGCGCCGCGCTCGCTCGATATCGGTGCGGACCTGGTCGAGCGCCTCGCGCTTCTCGCGCAGCTGCTGCACCTCGCCGCGCTCGGCTTCCCAGCGGCTGCGGACCTCGGCCAGCTCGTCCGTGACGGCCTTGAGGGACTCCTCGAGGTCCAGCAGGCGGTTTTGCGAGTCCTGGTCCTTCTCGCGCCTGAGGGCCTCGCGCTCGATCTCCAGTTGCAGCTTGCGGCGCGCCAGCTGGTCGATGCGCTCGGGGCTGGACTCCAGCGCCATGCGCAGCCGGGCCGCCGACTCGTCGATCAGGTCGATGGCCTTGTCGGGGAGCTGGCGGTCGGAGATGTAGCGGTGCGAGAGCTGCGCGGCGGCCACCAGCGCGGGGTCGGTGATCTCCACGTTGTGGTGGACCTGATAGCGCTCCTTGATGCCGCGCAGGATCGAGATGGTGTCCTCCACGCTGGGTTCGTCCACAAAGACGGGCTGGAAGCGCCGCTCCAGCGCCGGGTCCTTTTCGATCTCGCGGTACTCGTCGAGCGTCGTGGCGCCGATCAGGTGCAGCTCGCCGCGTGCCAGCGCGGGCTTGAGCATGTTGCCCGCGTCGGGGCTGCCCTCGGTCTTGCCCGCGCCCACGATGGTGTGAATCTCGTCCACGAAGAGGATCACTTCACCCTGGGACGCCACCACCTCGTCGATCACGCCCTTGAGGCGCTCCTCGAACTCGCCCCGGAACTTCGCCCCGGCCAGCAGGCTGCCCATCTCCAGCGAGACGATGCGCTTGTCCCTCAGGCCCTCGGGCACGTCGCCCTGCACCACCCGGATGGCGAGGCCCTCCGCGATGGCGGTTTTGCCCACGCCGGGTTCACCGATCAATACGGGGTTGTTCTTGGTGCGGCGCAGCAGAATCTGCATCGCGCGGCGAATCTCCTCGTCGCGGCCGATCACCGGGTCGAATTTGCCGTCGCGGGCGCGCTGGGTGAGGTCGGTGCCGTACTTGTTCAGCGCGTCGAATTGCTGCTCGGAAGTCTTGCTCGTCACGGTCTTTCCTTTCCGCGCCTCAGAGACGGCCTGGCGCAGGGCCTGTTCGGGGGGCAATCCCACCGTGCGGCTCTCGCCGCGCAGGGCGAGCAGCAGCGCGTCGGCGGCGATAAAGGCGTCGCCCAGGGCTTTGGCTTCCTGCTCGGCTTTCTGGAACGCGCGGTTCAGCGCCGGGTCGAGATAGAGGTTCTCGCCTGCGCCCTGCACGCGCGGGAGCTTGCCCAGCTCGGCGTCGAGCGCGGCGCGGATCACGTTCAGGTCGCCCCCGGCAGCGGTCAGGGCACGCGCGGCGGTGTCGTTGTCGGTCAAGGCGCGCAGCACGTGCGCGACGGTCAGGTTCTGCTGCTGGTTCGCCTGGGCCAGCTGTTGGGCGCTGGCGATGGCCTGCGTGGCAGCCTCGGTGAAACGTTCGGGATTCAAGGCAGTTTCCTCCTCAAGTGCTCCCATTTTGAAACTTGAGTGCGGTTATGTCAAGTTTGTGGAGTCTTGAATAAGGTAGCCGTTGCCCTGCCCTACCGCCTTGGGGGAAGGAAGCGGCCCCCCTCAGCCTGGGTCAGCACGCCGCCGACGAACTCGCCCATGCCTTCGGCGGTGAGGGCCTGACCTCCCAGGGTGCCCGCGCCGCGCACCGGCCCCTCCCAGTAGGCGACCGAGGTGGTCTTGGAGAGCAGCTCCTGCTCGTCGCGCACGGCCTCCAGCGCCAGGCGCAGGTCGGGCGCGGTCACGTCCCAGGTCAGCACGTACTCGCGCCCGCTGGGACTGCGCCACACCCGGCCCGGGGTCATGGTGACGCCCGGCACCTCCCGCGCCACACCGTCCACCCCGACGCGCGAGGCCGCGACCTGCACCACCTGCCCCGCCGCGTCTCGCACCCGGTAGAGCATCAGGTCCGAGCCGTCCGAGAGGTGCAGCCCGAACCAGTCCCAGCGCGCCTGGGCGCCGGGCTGCTGGTCACCCCACTGGTGGTCGAGCCAGGCCTGACCCTGGGCGGGGCGCCGCTCGCCGCCGGGCAGCTCGACCGTGCCGCCCACGTCCAACCGGGTCACGCTCTGGTAGTACAGCCGCCCGACCTCCGGAGTGCCCGAGTACCCGGGCGGGTGGACCACCGGGCCTTTGCGCGGCGTCAGTGTCAGGTTGAGCGGCCCGGCCCGCAGGGTGTAGGTGGCGGCGCCTTGCCTCAGCCGCCACCCGCCCTGCTCGACCCGCAGCGGCGGAAAGCGGAAGCGCGCGTCTTGCGCGTCGTTCTCGATGAAGGTCAGCCGCCCGGTTTTCAGGTCGGTGATTGCGACGTGCCCGGCGTGGTAAGGAATGCCCCGGTAATTGACCTTGAACTGCGCCCAGTGAAAGGCCAGTCCCGACCCCGGCAGGTAGCCCGACACGTACCACCACTCCATCGGCGCGTTCTTCGCGCCCAGGTCGCGGGCCTCGGGCAGCCGCGCCGGGTCGAAGGCCTGCGGCGCGGGCAGACACGAGGAGAGCACCAGGGCCGCAAGGACGGACGCCGCGCCGACACGGAGGGGTCGCATGGCTGACCTTACCCGGCCCGGGCGTGGGGAAGACGTGGGAAGGGCCATGAACCGGGTGCAAGCAAGGCCAGCGAAAGGCCCACAGCAGAAGGCAGAAGGCGTTCCTGCTCGGCCTTCTGCCTTTCGCGTTCCGCTGCGCGTTATTCGTCGCCCAGGTACGCCTTGCGGACGCTCTCGTCACGGGCGATGTCGGCGGCCGGGCCGCTGAGGCGGATCTCGCCGGTCTGCAACACGTAGGCGCGGTGCGCGATCCCCAGCGCCATGCTCGCGTTTTGCTCGACGAGCAAGATGGTCGTGCCGCGCTCGCGGTTGAGCTTCTCGACGATGTCGAAAATCGCTTCCACGAAGAGCGGAGAGAGGCCCATGCTGGGTTCGTCCAGCAGCAGCAGCCGGGGATTGACCATCAGCGCGCGGGCAATCGCCAGCATCTGCTGCTCGCCGCCCGACATGGTGCCGCCCAGCTGGGTCTCGCGCTCCTTGAGGCGCGGAAACAGCGCGAAGCCCTCCTCGATGCGCTGCTCGACCACCGCGCGGTCGGTCACGGTGTAGGCGCCGACCTCCAGGTTCTCGCGCACGCTGAGCTGCGGAAAGATGCGGCGGCCCTCGGGCACGTGGCTCATGCCGCGCCCCAGGATGGTGTGGGCGGGCACCCCGCCGATGCTCTGGCCCTCGTAGACGACCTGCCCGTGCTTGGGCTTCATCATGCCGCTGATCGTGCGCAGGGTGGTCGTCTTGCCCGCCCCATTGCCGCCGATCAGGGCCACGATCTCGCCCTGGTTCACGGTCATGTTCAGGCCCTTGAGGGCGTGAATCTGGCCGTAGTAGGTGTGCACGTCCCTCAGCTCCAGCATCACCGGGCCGGAGGCCGGGGCCGCAGGCTGCCCGCCCGGGTCCCGCTCCGTCTCGACCGTTCCGGGCCGGGCCGCGCCCACGATCACCTGTGTCTCGGCTGCTGCTCGGTCAACCACTGTGCCCCGCCTCCTTGCCGTACTCGCCCGCCGCCGCGCCCCGGCCCAGATAGGCTTCCATCACGCGCGGGTCGTTGCGAACCTGGTGCGGCAGGCCCTCGCTGATCTTGGTGCCGTAGTCCAGCACCGTGATGTTCTCCGACAGGGTCATCACCAGCCGCATGTCGTGCTCGATCAGGACCACCGTCACGCCCAGGTCGTCGCGGATCGAGCGGATCAATGCCTTGAGGTCCTCGGTCTCGCGGGGGTTCATGCCCGCCGCCGGTTCGTCCAGCAAGATCAGCTTCGGGGTGGTCGCCAGCGCGCGGGCGATTTCCAGCTTGCGCTGGTCGCCGTAGGGCAGATTGGTCGCCAGCTCGCCGCGCCACTTGCTCAGCCCCACGAAATCGAGCATCACCCGGGCCGTCTCACGCGCCTCGGCCTCGGTGGAGTGAAAGCGGCGGGTGTGCAGCACGGCGTCCCAGAAGCCCACCTTCAGGCGGCTGTGGCGGCCCACCATGATGTTTTCCTCCGAGGTCATGGTGGAAAAGAGCCGGATGTTCTGGAACGTGCGCGCGATGCCGGCGGCGGCCACCTGGTCGGGACGCAGGCCGATCAGCTCGCGCCCGGCCAGCCGCACGGTGCCCCGGTCGGGCGCGTAGATGCCGGTGATCAGGTTGAAAAAAGTCGTCTTGCCCGCCCCGTTCGGCCCGATCACGCTGATGATGCTGCGCTCGGGCACCTCGAAGGTCACGTCGTTCACGGCCGTCAGGCCGCCGAAGGTCTTGGTGACCCCCTGCACTTCCAGAATGTTGCCCGCGCCCATGGGGGCGCCCCCCCGCAAGCTGGACTGTCTCGTTGCGGTGCCCGTCACTTCGCGCCTCCTGCCCGGTCTTCTTCTTTCAGGGGGGCCAGGCCGGGGCTGTACACGTGGCCGCTTCCGGCGGTCAGCGCCCCGGCGTTGCCCCGCGCGCTGTCGTCTTCCTGGTTGTCCTCGTGGTGCAGTTCCAGCGTGCGGCGGCGGCTGGGCAGCAGGCCCTCGGGGCGCAGCAGCATGATCGTGACCAGAATGACCCCGAACACGAAGCGCTGGAGCTGCCCGGGGTTGACCTGCTGGGGAATCCAGGCGATGTTGGCGGTCGCCTCGCCCAGCCCCGGCAGAATGCGCAGGTTGAGCAGCGTGACCACCGTGGCGCCCAGAATCACGCCGGGAAACGACCCCATGCCGCCCAGAATCACCATCGCCAGCACGCCGATGCTCTGAAAGAGGTTGAAGCTCTCCGGGCTGATAAAGGTCTGCTTGGCCGCGAAGATCATGCCCATCGCGCCCGCAAAACTCGCCCCGGTGGCAAAGGCGATCAGTTTGGTCTGCACCAGCGGCACGCCCATCGCCTGCGCCGCGACCTCGTCATCGCGGATGGCGATCCAGGCCCGTCCGATGCGCGAGCGGTCGAGGCGCACGTTGACGAGCAGGATCAGCCCCACCATCGCCAGCGACAGCGCGTACAGAAAGAGCAGGTAATACTGGTCCTCGGCAAAGCCCAGGCGGGCGGCCAGCGCGTCGAACCACGGCACCGAGGCGCTCCGGATGGGCGTGATGCCCTGCGACCCCGCCGAGTACAGGTCGAGGTTGTTCGCCAGCACCCGGATCACCTCGCCCAGCCCCAGCGTGATGATCGCCAGGTAATCGCCCTTGAGCCGCAGCACCGGCAGGCCGATCAGGACGCCCACGATGGCGGCGGCCATCACGCTCAGCGCGAGGAAGAGCCAGAAAAAGGCCGGGTCGATGCCGTTCGCCAGTCCCTGGGCGCGGAAGGCGTTGAGCACGATCAGCGCCCGCGCCGTCAGCGTCAGCCCGGCCAGCAGCCCGAAACTCGCCAGCGCGAAGCTCCAGGAGGCGAAGCGGCTGGGCCGCGCCGTCCGCCCGCGCCGCCGGATGTAGACCAGACTGGCCGCCGTGACCGCCGTCAGAAAGAGGCCCAGCGCCAGCGTGCCCGCGTTCGTCGCGCCGGGGTTCTCGCCGTAGTAGCGCAGAATCTCGCCGAAGCGCGGGCTGGCAAAGATGCCCCAGGTGTACGCGCCCACCGCAAAGAAAGCCACGTACCCGAGGTCGAGCAGCCCCGCCAGCCCCACCACGATGTTCAGCCCCAGCGCCAGGGCCGCGAAGATCATAATCTGGATGCTGAGGTCGAGCAGCGAGGTGTCCTCCTGCCCGGCCCACGGCAACACCAGCAGCAGGCTGCCCAGGCCGACCAGCGCCTTGGCCCAGGGTGCCGCGCGCCACAGGTAGGCGAACAGCACATTCGCCAGGAAAAGCGACACGACAATCGCTTCCACGATGGGATTGCGCAGGAACGCGCCCACGCCGCCCAGGCCCCCCAGCACGTCACTGTTGTGCGAGAGCAGCAGCAGCGAGCTGGTCAGCAAAAAGATCAGGACCAGCAGCCCGGTGCGGTCGGGAGGCGGGGCCGTGCGGCGCGGCGTCAGGGGACTGGCGGCCGTCATACCTTCTCCACGTTGCTCTTGCCGAGCAGGCCGGTCGGCTTGAAGATCAGGATCAGCACCAGCACCAGAAAGGCCCCGATGCGCTGGTAGCTGGCATCGATCGCTTCGAGGTTGGCGATCCCCAGCAGGCTGCCGAAGATGTTGCTCACGCCGATCAGGTTCTGGATCACGCCCAGCAACAGGCCGCCCAGCACGGCTCCCGGAATCGACCCGATGCCGCCCAGCACGGCCGCCGTAAAGGCGATGATTCCCGGATCGAAGCCCGAGTAGGCGTTCACGGTGCCGAACTTCACGCCGAACAGCACGCCGCTGATGCCGCCCAGCGCCCCGCCGATCAGGAAGGTGGCGCTGATCATGCGGTTGGCGTCGATGCCCATCAGGCCCGAGGTCACGCGGTCTTGCGCCACGGCGCGGATCGCCTTGCCCAGCCGGGTGCGGCTGACCAGGTAGTTCAGCACGGCCAGGCTCAGCAGCGACACCGCGATCAGGATCACATCCTTGAGTTGCAGGTCCACGCCGACCGTCCGCAGGGCGTTGCCCAGACCCGCGCAGGAACTCTCGGCGGCGCAGAACTTGTTGCTGAAGCCGTCGGGCAGCGTGTAGGTCAGGTCAAAGCGGCCCTGAAAGCCCTCGATGACCCGCAGGGTGTCTTGCAAGATCAGCGACACCCCGATGGCGGTGATCAGCGGCACCAGCTTCGGGGCGTTGCGCAGCGGACGGTAGGCCAGGCGCTCGATCAAGACGTTGAGCAGGCCCGACACCACCATCGCGGCGAGCAGGGCGACGCCCAGCTTGAGGTAGCCGTTCATGGGGCTGGGGGTCAACACCCGGAACACCTCGAAGCCCACCACGGCGCCGGTCACGAAGACCTCCGAGTGGGCGAAGTTGATGAGCTGCAAGACGCCGTACACCATGGTGTAGCCCAGCGCGATGATCGCGTAGACGAACCCCAGCACCAGGCCGCCCACGATCACGTTCACGACGAACGGCAGCAATGTGGCGAGATCCAAAATCCTTGCTCCTCTCTAGGGGTGCCCCGGCGCAGCCGGGCCAGGGCAGAAACGAAAAAACGGCGAATGGAGTGCTTCTGGCGGGAGAGGCGCGGGCGGGCGCGCGCCCCCCCCGGCGCCAGAGCACCTTAGCGTGACGGGGCGCGGCTGCGAACCGACCCCTCTAGCATGACCCCTTCCCCGGCAGGTTTTCAAAAAACAGGGCCGGGCACGGCGGCCCAGCCCAGGGGGTGCAGGAAGGAGGAGGCCCACTTCCCGCACGGGTCGTGCTTACTGCCGGACGGGCCTGACCGGCACGCTGGTCGCCAGCTTGTACTTGCCGCCTTCCACGTTCATCACGTAGAGGGTCGCGGCCTTGCGGTCGCCCACGCTGTTGAACGACACGTTGCCCGAGAGCAGGCCGGTGAAGCTGCCCTTGCGGATGGCGGCCTCGACCTGCTGGCGGCTGGGCGCCTTGTTGCCGTTGGCCTGAGCGGCCTTCAGGATGCCCTGCAAGACGACCTTGGCGGCGTCGTAGCCAAAGGCGCCGAAGCCCTGCGCGCCGTCGTTGAAGGTCTTCTGGAAGTTGGCGGCGAAGGTCTTGGCGGCCGGGAGCGCCTCGATGGGGGCCGCCACGGTCGTGAAGTAGATGTTGCTGGCCCCCTTGCCCGCGATGGTGGCGAGTTCGGAGGAGTCCAGGCCGTCACCGCCGACGACCGGGGTGGTGATGCCGTTTTCACGCAGCTGCTTGATGAACACGCCCACCTGGTTGTAGATGCCGCCGAAGTAGATCGCGTCGGGCTTTTGCAGCCGGATCTTGGCGACGATGGAGGAAAAGTCGCTCTTTTCCTCGGTGCCCTCGTTGCCGACGACCTGGGTGCCCTTGGCCTTCAGCGCCTTTTCGACTTCCTTGGCGAGGCCCTCGCCGTAGGCGGTCTTGTCGTTGAGGATGTAGACCTTCTTGGCCTTGAGGTTGCCGGTGATGAAGTTCGCTCCCGCCGGACCCTGCGCGTCGTCGCGCGCCACGATGCGGTTCATGTTGCTCAGGCCGCGGTCGGTGACCTGGTTGGCGGTGTTGGCCGGGCTGACCATCGCCACGCGGCTGGACGCCAGCGCCTGGCTGCTGGGAATCGCCACGCCCGAGTTCAGGGTGCCCACCACCGCGAGAATCGCGCGGTCGGAAGCAATCTTGCGCGCCTGGGCGGTGCCGGTCGCGGGGTCGGCCTGGTCGTCGTAGGCGACGAGTTGCAGGTTCATGCCCAGCCGCTGGAACTGCGCCTTGTACTCGTTGACGGCCAGCTGCGCGCCGTTACGAATCTGGAGGCCGAGGTCACTCTGGCCACCCGAGAGCGGCGAGAGGGTGGCGATCTTGACGGTCGTCTGGGCGCTGGCGCTTCCCAGGGCGAGGGCGGCCAGTACGGACAGGCTCAGGGCAGTCTTCTTCATGGATCTCCTCCGGGTATTCCTGCGCTCACGCGCCTTGTTTGAGATGGACCGATTCTAGGGATACATGAAGGGGAAGTCAACGCCACCCTCACCGTAGCCATCGCAATAAAAGCTAACCAGCCCCGAGGCAAGTGCGCGAACATTGCGCCTCAACCCATGATCCGGCAACGGCTCGCACGATTGTTGCCTGTGGCCTCTGCTGTGACTGGCCTGTGACGGCCGCCTGGCCTGCGGCGGTGCGGCCCGGCCAGGCGGAGCGCCCTCAGATCAGGTCGAGGTAGCGCTCCAGCTCCCAGGCGTGGACGGCGGCGCTGTACTCGGCCCACTCGGCTCGTTTGGCGGCCACGAAATGGTCCATGACGTGCTCTCCCAGCGCGCCCGCGATCACCGGGTCCTTTTCGAGTTCGTCCACGGCCTCGCGCAGGTCGCCCGGCAACTCGCGGATGCGGTGGTGGCGCTTTTCGCGAACGGTCATGCGGAAGATGTTGCGGGCGATGGCGGGGGGCGGCTCCAGGCCCTGCTCGATGCCGTCCAGGCCCGCCGCGAGCATCACCGCCAGCGCGAGGTAGGGGTTGCACGAGGGGTCGGGCATCCGCACCTCGGCGCGGGTGGAGGGGCCGCGCTTGGCCGGAATGCGGATCAGCGCCGAGCGGTTGCCGGTGCTCCAGGCCACGTTGACGGGCGCCTCGAAGCCGGGGACCAGCCGCTTGTAGGAATTCACCAGCGGGTTGGTGATCGCCGCCATGCCGCCCGCGTGCTCCAGCAGCCCCGCGATGAACTGCCGCGCGGTCTGCGAGAGGCCCCCGTCGCCCTCGGGGTCGGCAAAGGCGTTCTCGCCCCCGCGCCACAGGCTGAGGTGACAGTGCATCCCCGAGCCGCTGACGCCCTGGATCGGCTTGGGCAGGAAGGAGGCCAGCAGACCGTATTCCAACGCCACCCTTTTGACCACGAACTTGAAGGTGGCGATGCGGTCGGCGGCCTCCAGCGCGGGGGCGTAGCGAAAGTCGATCTCGTGTTGGCCGGGCGCGACCTCGTGGTGGGCGGCCTCGATCTCGAAGCCCATGCCGACCAGCCGGTGGGTGATCTCGCGGCGGATCCGCTCGCCCCGGTCGATGGGCGCGAGGTCGAAATACCCGGCGCGGTCGTGGGTCACGGTGCCCTGCCTGACTCCGCTGCCGGGAGCCGGGCGCTCGAACAGGAAGAACTCGGGTTCGGTGCCCACCGACATCTCGAAACCCAGCGCGGCGGCCCGCTCGATCTGCCGCCGCAGCACCCGCCGCGGATCACCCCCGAACGGGGTGCCGTCCGGCAGGGTCACGTCGCAGATCAGCCGCGCGACCCGGCCCCCCTCCTCGTCCTCGCGCGAGAAGGGCGGATAGATCAGGAAGGTCGAGAGGTCCGGCGAGAGCAGCATGTCGCTCTCCTCGACCCGGGTAAAGCCCTCGACCGCGCTGCCGTCGAAGGTCACGTCGCCGCGCAGGGCCTTCTCGAACTGCGAGCGCGGCACCTCCACGTTCTTCGTCGCGCCCAGGATGTCGGTGAATTGCAGCCGCAGAAATTCGACCTCTGCCTGCAAGAGGCGGTCGAGCAGGGCCTGAAGGGTGGGGAGAGGGGGGGTCATGTCTGTAGGCGCCTCCGTGGTGTGCTGCTGACCGTAGCGGGTCGGCCGGGTGGTCTGCAAGCCGCGCGCCCCCGATCTGCCGTGTAGCAAGGTTCCGGAAAACAAATTGCAGGCCCGGGCTGACCAGCGCATGCTTCCTGCCCCGAAAATTGCAGGTTGTGCAGGCAAAGTTGACCGCTCTTCGCGGCGGCTCCTATACTGACCCCCGCAAAGGCGGCGGCGCTCCGGCCCCAGCCGCCCGCCCAGGAGACAGCCCATGAACCACGATTTCGACGTGATTTCCGCCGCCCGCAACTGGCGTGTTGACGCTTCCGCCCCGGCCACGCCCGCGCAGGTGGTGGGCGAACTGTTTGCCAGCGACGTGCTGACGCTCGAACAGCTCAAGACCCGCCTGAGCAAGCCCGACTACCGGAGCCTGCGGGCGACCGTGGAGCGCGGCGCGCGGCTCGACCCCGCGATTGCCGACACGGTGGCGCTGGCGATGAAAACCTGGGCGATGGAAAAGGGCGCGACCCACTACACCCACTGGTTCCAGCCGCTGACCGGCTCGACCGCCGAGAAGCACGATTCGTTCGTCTCGCCCAACGGGGACGGGCTGGCGATCGCCACCTTCAGCGGCAAGGAGCTGATCCAGGCCGAACCCGACGCCTCTTCTTTTCCGTCGGGCGGCCTGCGCGCGACCTTCGAGGCGCGCGGCTACACCGCCTGGGATTCGAGCAGCCCGGCTTTTCTGATTCGCCACGCCAACGGGGCGACCCTGTGCATCCCGACCGCCTTCGCCTCGTGGACCGGCGAGGCCCTCGACCTCAAGACGCCGCTGCTGCGCTCGGTCGAGGCACTGAACCAGGCGGTGACGCCCGCCTTGCGGCTCTTCGGGGCCTCGGCGGGCACCCGGGTGGGCAGCAGCCTGGGCGCCGAGCAGGAGTATTTCCTGATCGCCGAGGAGTACTTCTTTCGCCGCCCCGACCTGGTGATGACCGGCCGGACGCTGTTCGGGGCGCGGCCCCCGCGCGGTCAGGAGCTGGAGGACCACTACTTCGGCGCGATTCCCGACCGGGTGCTGAGCTTCATGACCGACGCCGAGATGCAGCTGTACGCCCTGGGCATCCCGGTCAAGACCCGCCACAACGAGGTCGCGCCCGGCCAGTTCGAGATCGCGCCCATCTACGAGAGCAGCAACGTGGCCGCCGACCACCAGCAGCTGATCATGCAGGTGCTGCGCAACACCGCCCGCAAGTACGGTCTGGTGGCGCTCCTGCACGAGAAGCCTTTCGCGGGCGTCAACGGCAGCGGCAAGCACTGCAACTGGAGCATGGCGACCGACGCGGGCGAGAACCTGCTGGAACCCGGCGACACCCCGCACGAGAACCTCCAGTTCCTGTTCTTCTGCGCCGCCGTGATCAGGGCGGTGGACGAGCACCAGGACCTCTTGAGAATCAGTGTGGCGGGCGCCAGCAACGACCACCGCCTGGGCGCCAACGAGGCCCCGCCCGCGATCCTCTCCATCTTCCTGGGCAGCGAACTGACCGATATCCTCGACCGGCTGGAAAGTGGCCGGGGCGGGCGCGGCCCCGAGGCCGGGCTGCTGGGCCTGGGGTCAAGCGTGCTGCCGCCCATCCCCAGGCACGCCGGGGACCGCAACCGCACCAGCCCCTTTGCCTTTACCGGTAACAAGTTCGAGTTCCGGGCGGTCGGCAGCAGCCAGAGCATCTCCTTTCCGGTCACGGTGCTGAACACCATCATCGCGGACGCGGTGCAGGCCCTCACGGCGGACCTCCAGACCCGGCTGGACGCGGGCGCCGACCTCGACGACGCGGTGGGCGAGATCGTGCGCGAGACGTACGCGGCCCACAAGCGGGTGGTCTTCAACGGGGACGGCTACTCCGAGGACTGGCACCACGAGGCCGAGCACGGGCGCGGGCTGCTGAACCTGCGCACCAGCCTCGACGCGATTCCGCTGCTGACCAGCCCCAAGAACGCCGCGCTGTTCGAGCGCTTCGGGGTCCTGACCGGGCGCGAGTTGACGGCCCGGCAGGAGATCATGTACGACATCTACTTCAAGACCGTGAACATCGAGGGCGAGACGACCGAGTACGTCGCCCAGACGATGATCCTGCCCGCCGCCGTGCGTTACCTGGGCGACCTGCGTCAGGCGGGAGCGGGCCGCGCCGTGCAGGGCCTCGCCGCGCAGGTCGAGGCCGCCGCCGACGCCCTCTACGACGCCCTCTTGCACCTGGGCGAGCAAAACCGCGCCCTGGGCGGCGACGAGGTCCACGAAAAAGCCCACCACATGCGCGACCACGTCCTGCCCGCCATGACCGAGGTCCGTCAGGCCGCCGACGCGCTGGAAAAGGTGGTCGCGGACCTGCACTGGCCGCTGCCCAGCTACCGGCAGATGCTGTTCGTGAAGTGAGGCCAGCCCCCCCCCGCGACGGGCGAGAAGCCTGGGGAGGCGAAGCGTGGGAGACGCCCGGAGTGGGAGGGCGTCTCCCGCGCCGCGCCTCAGCTCAGGGGCACGCCAACCGGAAGCCCCGATCTGTGGCCCGGTCCGCTGACCCGCACGGGGGCCGCGCTGGTAAGCTGAGGGGGTGCTGAACCTGCTGCGCAAGCCCGCTGTCTCGGCGGCCGACCTCGACGAGGGGCTGGCCTCGCTGGGGCTGGACGGCTCCCGGCACGTCATCGTCCACGCCAGCCTGCGCGCCTTCGGGCAACTCGACGGCGGCGCGCGCACGGTGGTGGACACCCTCGCGGCGCGGGCGGCGACCGTGGTGGCCCCCGCCTTTACCTACAGCACGCTGCTGCGGCACGCGACCTCGCCGGTCCACGCCCGTTTCCACCGGGACCTGCGGGTGAGCCGCGACATCGGCCGGGTGCCGCAGGAACTGGTCGAGCGCCCGGAGGCCCGGCGCTCCTTTCACCCCACCCTCAGCTTCGTCGCGCTGGGGGCAGAGGCTGAGCGGATCACGGCGGCGCAGACGCTCTCCAGCCCCTACCAGCCGGTCGGCGCGCTGTACGACCTCGACGGCTTCGCGCTGCTGATGGGGGTGGATTTCGGCAGCAACACGACCGTCCACTACGGCGAGCACGTCGCTGGAATGCCGCTGCTGACCCGGTACGTGCCGCTGGGGGACCAGGTGCTGCCCACCGCCTTTCCCAACTGCTCGGCGGATTTCGGGCGGCTCGAACCCCACGTGCGCGGGGTGAGCACCCGGGTGGGCGGCGCCGAGCTGCGGCTCTACCGGGTGCGCGAGCTGGTGGACGCCACCGTCCGGCTGCTGACCCAGGACCCCGAAGCCTTGCTGTGCACCTATCCCTCCTGCCGCTGCCAGGAGGTCCGGCGCCTGGTGCGCCAGCAGGGCCTGACGCCCCGCCCGCTGTGGTGACCCGGCCCCTCTACCATCAGGCGCCGCTGGAACTGACCTTCGGGGCCACTGTGACGGCCGTGCGGCCCGGCGCCGTGGCCCTGGACGCCACCGCCTTTTACCCGGAAGGCGGCGGCCAGAACGGCGACGCGGGCACGCTGCGCTGGCCCGGCGGCGAGGCCCGCGTGGGCGATACCCAAAAGGACAAGGCCAGCGGCGTGATCTGGCACGTGCTGGACGGAGAGGCCCCGCCGGTCGGCACTTCGGTCACGGGTGAAGTGGACGCCGCGCGGCGCTGGCGCCACATGGCCCGCCACAGCGCCGAGCACCTGCTCGCGCAGGCCTTTTTGCGGGTGAATCCGGCGTTCCGGGTCGCGGCGGTGGGCATGAGAAGTGCGGAGGTGACCCTCGACCTGGAAGGCCAGCCGGGCGAGGCCGACGCCCGCGCCGCCGAGGCGCTGCTGCGCGGGGTGCTGGCCCGCCGCGACCTGACGCTGGAGACCCCGGTCGTACCCGAGGCCGACCTCTTGGGCTACCCGCTGCGCCGCGAGACGAAGGTGCGCGGAGAGGTGCGGCTGGTGATCTTCCGTGACGCCGACGGCGTGCCCTTCGACGTGAGCGCCTGCGGCGGGACCCACCTGCCGCGTGCCAGTCTCGCCGCGCCTGTTACCGTCTTGCGAACCGAGCGCATCCGGGCGGGCCTGACCCGGGTCGTGTTCATGGCGGGCGAGGAGGCGGCCGAGTACCTTTCCGGCGTCTACCAGGAGTCCCGCATGCTGGCCCAGGGCTTCAGCGTGCCCGTCTCGCGACTGCCCGAGCGGGTGCGGGCACTGGCCGCCGAGCGCGACACCCTGAAAACCGAGGCCGCCGTCCTGCGCGAGCGGCTGGCGCGGGCGCTGGCCGACGCCGCGCCCCTGGAGCACCCTGCGGGCGTTTCCCTGCGGCTGATCGCGCTGGACGACCCCGCGTTGCTGCCCGCCGCGCTGGCCGCTACCCCGGCGGGCGAACTGCGGGCGGCCCTGGCCCCCGGCGGGCGCTGCGGCGTCGGCAGCGGGCACACTGACTGGCCTGCGGGCGAGTTGCTGGCGGCGGCGCTGCGGCAGACCGGCGGCCGGGGGGGAGGCCGGGCCACCCTCGCCCAGGGGACGACCGAGGCGCCGGAGAGCTTCTTCGCGGCGCTGCGGGACCGTCTGGCCGCCCCGCGCTCTCCGGCCTGACGCTCCGGTCACCGCTCTGGCGCTATCCTGAGCCGAACATGAAGAACAACCTGATGTTGGTCGGCGCGGCCCTCAGCCTGAGCAGCTGCGCCTCGATTCTGGCTCCCTCACAGTCCACCGTCGACGTGACGGTTATGGGCGTCAACGACTTTCACGGCAACCTGCTGCCCTCCACCCTGCGGGTGCCTGACCCCGCCGACCGCACCAAGACGCTGACCGTGACGGCGGGCGGCATCGAGGCCATCGGCGGCGTGCTGGCCGAGACGCGCAAGGAAAACCCCAACACCGTGTTTGTGGGCGTGGGCGACATGACCGGGGCCAGCCCCATCATCAGCGCCCTGCTGCGCGACGAGCCGACCATCGACGCGCTGAGCAAGCTGGGCATGGCCGTCAACGTGGTCGGCAACCACGAGTTCGACTATGGGTTGGGTGAATTGCAGCGTTTCCAGAAGGGCGGCTGCAACAGCAACGACGCGGCCCGGGCCTGCAAGTACAACAACACCTTCGCGGGGGCCGAGTTCACCTACCTCGCCGCCAACGTGGTGGACGAGAAGACCGGAGCGCGGGTGTTCCCGGCCTACAAGATCGTCAAGGTCGGCGCGGCGCGGGTCGCCTTCGTCGGCGCGGTGCTTCAGAGCACGCCCACCGTCGTGACCCCCTCGGGCGTGGCGGGGCTGCGCTTCCAGGCCGAGGTGGCCTCCATCAACGCCGCCGTCCCGCAGATCAAGCGCGGCGGCGCGGACGCGATCATCGCGCTCGTCCACCAGGGGGGCGCGGCCAAGGACGCCTTTGACGTGACGGACTGCAAGACGCTCACCGGGGACATCGTGGACATCGCCCGGGGCCTCGACCCCGCGATCAGCGCGATCATGACCGCCCACACCCACAACGGCTACAACTGCCGCGTGGCGGGGCCGGACGGTCAGGAGCGCGTGGTCATTCAGGGCGCGTCGTTCGGGCGCCTGCTGCAACGCCTCGACCTCACCATCGACACCCGCGCCAACCGGGTGCTGAGCCTCAAGGCCCGCAACGTCGTGGTGAACGCCGCGACCGCCCCCAAGGACCCCGCCATGACCGCCATCGTGCAGAAGGCCAAGGCCCTGACCGACGCCGAGGCGAACAAGGTGGTCGCCACGCTGGGCACCGAGCAGATCACCCGCGCCCAGAACCCGGCGGGCGAGAGCGCCCTGGGTGACGTGATCGCCGACGCTCAGCTCGCGGCCACCCGCGCGCCCGAGAAGGGCGGCGCCGTGATCGCCTTCATGAACCCCGGCGGCATCCGCGCGGACCTGCCTGGCCGCGCGTCCAACCCCAGCCGTCAGGTGACCTTTGGAGACGTGTTCGCCGTGCAGCCTTTCGGCAACATCGTGACTGTGATCACCCTGACCGGCGCGCAGATCAAGGCTGTGCTGGAGCAGCAGTTCGGCAACCCCACAGCCACGGAAAACCGCATCCTTCAGGTCAGCCAGGGCTTCGCCTACACCTGGGACAACGCCAGGGCCAAGGGCGAGAAGGTCGTGAGCCTCACCCTGAATGGCCAGCCGCTTGACCCGGCCGCGAGCTACCGCGTCACCGTGAACAACTTCCTGGCCGACGGCGGCGACGGCTTCACCGTCTTCGCGCAGGGCAAGGACCGCCTGGGCGGCGACCTCGACATCGACGCTTTCCAGAACTACCTGAGGGCGAACACCGTCACGCCCGGTCCCTTGAACCGCATCACCCGGCTGAACTGAAGTTCGGGTCCAAGCCGTGCAGAAGAGGGGAGAGGCGGAGGTGCTTTTCCCCTCACTGCTTGAGCAGCGCCGTGAGCTGCCGCCGCAGCGCGTCCAGGACGGGCGCGCTTTTCAGGCAGGCGGCCAGCGCGCGGGTCGCGTGGTGCTCGCTGCCGCCCATCGCGTCCCCCAGGTGGGCGGCGACGGTGGGGTGCAGCCGCCCGCCCCGGTAGAGCGCCGAGTCGAGCAGGTCGTCTACCGGCAGCCGGGCGTGCCGCTCGCCATCCGGGGTCACCGTCTCGACCACCGCGCGGCCCCGCCCGTCGGCCACGACCTGCGCGTGCAGCGGCCGGCCCGCGTGGCGGGTGACCTGCTCGACGGTGGGGACCAGGGCGTTGACCAGATTCACTGCCAGGCTCAGGCCGATCAGGTGCGCGCGGGCCACGTCCCCCTCGCCGCCCCCCAGCGTCTGCGCCAGCCGCCGCGCGAGGCGCTCGCCCTCGGCGTACAGCAGCGCCTGGGCGTCGTCGGGGTCCATTGGGGCGGGGGAGTGCGGCATGGGTCCCAGGCTACCGCTGTCTCAACATCCGCTGTGGCCCCCTATCATCCGCGCGGCCCTCCGGCGCCTAGCCTGCGGGGATGGAAGGCGCAGCGGTGGGCGAGATGGCGGGACTGTTCGGGCAATTCGAGGCCGTGGTGCGGCAATTCACTGTCTATCTGGCGACCGGGGTCGAGGCGGCGTCGGGCATCATCGTGGGCATCGCGGTCATCGAGGCGCTGTGGCGCTCGCTGGGGCTGTTTTTCCGGCAGCACGGGACGCCCGAATCGCTCAAGGAGGCCATTCGCCTGCGCCTGGGCCGCTGGCTCTCGGTGGTGCTGGAGTTCCTGCTCGCCGCCGACATCCTGCGGACGGCCATCGCGCCCACCTGGAACGACATCGGAAAGCTCGCCGCTATCGCGGGCATCCGCACGGCCCTGAACTATTTCCTGCAACGCGAGGTCCGCGAGGCCGAGCAGTCGCGCACCGACGCGAAAATCACGGCTCCCCTTCAGCGGAACCAGGCCCGGCAGGAAGGGGGATAGGAACGGTGCTGTCGGTGCTGCGCTTGTTCGTGGAGCTGCTCACCAATCTGGTACTCGCGGGCTACGTCGCCTCGGCGCTGCTGAGCCTGTTGCGCGGCGCGGACCTGCACCGCGCCCGGCTTCAGGTCGCGGACGGCATGTTGCTGGCTCTCAACCTCAAGGTCGTGGCGACGCTGCTGCGGACCCTGGAATTGACCTCGTGGAACCAGATCGGTCTGTTCGCGGCCGTCTTCGCGCTGCGGACGGTGCTCAAGCGGGCCGTGACCTGGGAGCGCCAGCAGCTCCAGGCAGATCAGCGGGCGGGCCTGAACCCCCATGGGGGTGCCGAGGCACGGTGAGGTAAGCTTCTTTCCATATGAACGTCATCGGTCAGGTCACCGTTCTCCCCGAGTTGCCCGGCTCAATCGGGCGGCTGTCCGAACTCGCCTACAACCTGTACTGGTCGTGGACGCCGCACGCTCAGGCGCTGTATCAGGCCCTGGACGCCGAAATTTGGGAGCGCTTCCAGCACAATCCGGTTCGCACCCTGCTGGAAGTTCCCCAGGCGCGACTCGACGAGCTTGCCGCCGACGCCGACTATCTGGAGCGCTACCGCCAGGTGCTGGCCGACTTCGACGCCTACCTGAACAAGCAAGACACCTGGGCAAAGCAGAACGCGGCAAAGATGGCGCCGGTCGCCTACTTCAGCATGGAGTACGGCTTTCACGAGTCGTTGCCAATCTACTCGGGCGGCCTGGGCGTGCTGGCGGGCGACCACTGCAAGAGTGCCTCCGACCTGGGGCTGCCCTTCACGGCGGTCGGGATGCTCTTTCACCAGGGGTACTTCCGGCAGCTGCTGAACAAGGATGGCTGGCAGGAGGAAGCCTACGACGAACTTGACCTGACCACCCTGCCCATCCGCCCCGCGCGCACCTCCTCGGGCGACGAGGCCCGCGTGCAGGTCCGCATCGCTGAGCGCGACGTTCATGTGCGGGTCTGGGAACTGGCGGTGGGCCGCATCCGGGTGCTGCTGCTCGACACCAACGTGCCGGAGAACCGCGAAGACGACCGCAAGCTCACCGCCCGGCTCTACGGCGGCAACCAGGAACTGAGATTGCAGCAGTACGCGCTGCTGGGCGTGGCGGGTATCCGGGCGCTGCGGGCACTGAACATCCCGGCGGGCGTCTACCACATGAACGAGGGCCACGCCGCGCTGCTGGGCCTGGAACGGGTGCGCGAGTTCGTCGAGGGCGGCCTGGACTTCCGCGCGGCGGTGGAGGCGGTCGCCAGCTCGACCCTCTTTACCACCCACACCCCGGTGCCCGCCGGAAACGACGCCTTCGCCTACGAGCTGGTGGACCGCTTTCTTGCCAAGTGGCCGGGGCGGTTGCATGTCAGCCGCGACGAGCTGTACGCGCTGGCCCGCCACGACCAGTTCTGGGACGGCCACTGGGTGCCGACCTTTTCCATGACCGTCTTCGCGCTGAACATGAGCCGCGCGGCCAACGGCGTCTCCGAGCTGCACGGTGAAGTCAGCCGCGACATGTGGAAGTTCCTGTACCCGGGGGCCGAGGTCGCAGAAGTGCCCATCGGCCACGTCACCAACGGGGCGCACAACCTCACCTTCACCTCGCAGGCGATGCGCGACCTGCTCTCGACCGTGCTGCCGCAGGGCTGGGAAGAGCGGCTGGAGGACGAGGCGATGTGGCAGGCTGCCGAAGGCCTCAGCGACGCGCAGCTGGCCGACGTGCAGCGCGACATGAAGCGCGGCATGGTTCAGTTCGTGCGCCGCCGGATGCGCGAGCAGAAGATCCGCAACGGGGCCAGCGCCGCTGAGGTGGCCGCCACCGACACGCTGCTCTCGGAAGACGCCCTGACCATCGGCTTTGCCCGCCGCTTTGCCACCTACAAGCGCGCGACCCTGCTCTTTCGCGACCGCGAGCGCCTCAGCCGGATCGTGAACGATCCCCAGCGGCCGGTGCAGTTCGTGTTCGCGGGCAAGGCGCACCCCGCCGATAACCCCGGCAAGGCCTTTATCCAGGAACTCTACCGGATGTCCCAGGAACCCGAGTTCCAGGGCCGAATCGTGATTCTGGAAAACTACGACATGAACGTGGCCCGCTGGCTCGTGCAGGGCGTGGACATCTGGCTGAACAACCCCCGCCGCCCGCTGGAGGCGTCGGGCACCAGCGGCATGAAGGCCAGCTTCAACGGGGCGCCCAACTTCTCGATTCTCGACGGCTGGTGGCGCGAGGGGTACGACACCACCAACGGCTGGCCCATCGGCGAGGAGCGTGAGTACGCTGACCTGAATGTGCAAGACGACGCCGACGCCTACAGCCTGTACTCGACCCTGGAAGAGCAAATCGTGCCGCTGTACTACGGCCAGGCCGACGCCGAGGGCCGGGGCGGCTGGGCGGGGACCGTGCGCCGCGCCATTCAGACGGTCAGCCCGCGCTTTTCCATGCAGCGGCAGGTGATCGACTACGTGCAGGGGTACTACCTGCCCCTCACCACGCGCGGCGCGGCGGTCGCGGCCGGCGGCGGGCAGCGGGCGCGCGAGATCGCGGGGTGGAAAACCTGGGTGCGCCAGCAGTGGCCCCACACCAGCCTGAGCGCCAGCGCCGACCTGCCCACCACCGCCCGCCCCGGCCAGACGGTCGAGGTGCGCGCCAGCGTGAACCCCGCCGGAATCCGCCCCGAGGACCTGCGCGTCGAGGCGGTCCTCAAGCGCGGCGACCACGTGACCCGCGTCCCGCTGGCCCACGCCCAGGGCGGTCAGTACAGCGCCCAGGTGACGCTGCCGGACAGCGGCCTCTACGCGGTCGGCGTGCGGATGCTGCCCGTAATCGACGGCCTGAGCAGCGAGCTGGAGGCGGGCCTGATCAAGTGGGCCTGAGCCTGACGGCAGGAACCTGACCGAACAGACTGGCACCGCTGAGCGAGCCGCCGGGGGAGATCAGGCGCCTTCTCCCCCCGGCGGCTCGCAGGCACACTGGCCAGCTGAACGCGGACCGCCCCCGGCCCCATAATGCCCCCCGTGCGCCGCGCCCTCCCCACCCCTGCCCTGCCTCCGGTCCCGGCGCTGCTGCTCTCGATGCTGAGCATTCAGGGCGGCGCGGCCTTTGCCAAGACGCTGTTTCCCGCCCTGGGCGCGGCAGGCACCACCGCCCTGCGGGTGACCCTGGCCGCCGCGCTGCTCAGCCTGATCTTCCGCCCCCGCCTGCGCGAACTGTCACCGGGCGCCTGGCGGGCCGTCGTGCCCTACGGCGTGGCGCTGGGGCTGATGAATCTCACCTTTTACCTGTCGCTGACGCGGCTGCCGCTGGGCCTGGCCGTCACGCTGGAGTTCGTGGGGCCGCTGGTGCTGGCGCTCGTCCTCTCGCGCCGCCTGACCGACCTGCTGTGGGTGGCGCTCGCCGGGCTGGGCATCGTCTTGATCGCGCCGCACGGTGGGGGAGAGGGGAGCCTCGATCTGCCCGGCGCCGGGCTGGCGCTGACCGCCGGGGCCTTCTGGGCGCTGTACATCCTGGCGGGAGGCGCGGTGGGGCGGCGGGTGCCGGGCGTGACCGGCGTGGTCGCGGGCATGCTGGTCGCGGCGGCGGTGACCCTCCCTTTCGGCATCGCCCAGGCCGGACCAGGTCTGCTGGCCCCCGCCGCTCTGCTCGCGGGGCTGGCGGTCGCGGTGTTGTCAAGCGCCCTGCCCTACACCCTGGAAATGGCGGCCTTGCGCGCCCTGCCCGCCCGGGTGTTCGGCGTGCTGATGAGCCTGGAACCTGCCATCGCGGCGCTGAGCGGCCTGTTGCTGCTGGGCGAGCGCCTCAGCCTGGGGCAGTGGCTGGCCCTGCTGTGCGTGATCGCCGCGAGCGTGGGCATCAGCGTGGCCGGTCAGCGCCCGGTGGTGGAGGCGGAACCGGCCAACTGACCGGCTGTGCCGACGACCCCGCGCGGCGTTCTGCCCGTCCCGGCGCCCGGCCGGACGCGGCCCTTCTGTCCGGGGGCCGCCTACCCTCGCCGCGACGGCTCCGGCGCCGGTTCGTCCAGCAGGAGGTCCGGGGTCTGGAACCGCTCGCGCAGAAAGCGGCCCTGGGTCAGCACCCGGTCGGCCGCCGCGTGGTCGAGGCGCAGGGCGTCTTCCAGCCCCTCCCCGATCAACCCGAGTTGCTCGCTCAGCAGCGTCTCGGGGTCCAGGCCCTGGGCGGCGAGCCGCCGCCGCGCGCCGTCATGAAGGTCGAGGTAGGCGCGCAGGGTGGCGGGCAGGTACTCCGCCTGCGTCTGGCGCACCAGGTAGGCGCTGCGCGGGTCGAGGTCGGCGGGGGCGTCCGCGAGCTGGCACAGCAGCCGCAGCGCCTGCGTCCGCTGGGGTTCAGGCAGCCGCAGGGCCAAGGCGGGCGCGGCGTGGGGATCGGCGGGGGCGGCCGCCGGGGGCAGGGCCAGGCGCTGGGCCTCGGCCAGACGCGTCTTCTCGCGCAGCAATTCGATCTTCTGCCTGCCGGAGACGTAGGTCATCAGCGCCACGCCGCCGAAGATGCTGCCGAACATCGCCAGGGTCGTGAGTGCCTCTTCCATACGTCCCTCCTGCCCGCGCCTTGACCCAGTGCCTCGATTCAGGGCCGCGACTCAGGGCCATTTGAGCACGGCGGCCTATGGCAAGGGGCGCCGGAAGCGACATAGCTCCGGCCCCCTCCCCAGTCGCGGCGGCTCAGCCCTGCGCGTGCTCCGGCATGCTCGCCGTGACCGCCGGGTCCACGCCGTCCTCGAAGCGCTTGAAATTCTCGCGGAACATCCCGGCCAGCTTGCGCGCCGTGCGGTCGTAGGCCTCCTGGTCGCTCCAGGCGTCGCGCGGGTTGAGGACCTCGCTGGGGACGCCGGGCACCTCGGTCGGAATTTCCAGGTCGAAAAACGGTTCGCGCTCGAACCGCACGCCGTCGAGCTGTCCGGAAAGCGCCGCATTGATCAGGGCGCGGGTGTGCGCGATGCTCATGCGCTGGCCCTGGCCGTACTGCCCGCCGCTCCAGCCGGTGTTCACCAGCCAGACGGTCGCGCCGCTCTTCTCGACCTTCTCGGCCAGCAGCCGGGCGTACTCGCCGGGGTGCCGGGGCATGAAGGGCGCCCCGAAGCAGGTCGAAAAGGTGGGCTGCGGCTCGGTGACCCCCTGCTCGGTGCCGGGAATCTTGGCGGTAAAGCCGCTGATGAACTGGTACATGGTCTGCTCGGGCGTCAGGCGGCTCAGGGGGGGCAGCACCCCGAAAGCGTCGGCGGTCAGGAACACCACGTTGCTGGGGTGCCCCGCCATGCCCTCTTCCACGATGTTGCCGATCTGGGTGATCGGATAGGCGCTGCGGGTGTTCTCGGTCAGCGAGCCGTCGTCCAGGTCGGGCGTGCCGTCAGGACGCAGCACCACGTTTTCCAGCACGGTGCCGTAGCTGCGGGTGGTGCGGTAGATCGCGGGTTCGGCCTCGGGGTTGAGCTTGATCACCTTGGCGTAGCAGCCGCCCTCGAAGTTGAAAATGCCCCGGTCGGTCCAGCCGTGCTCGTCGTCGCCGATCAACTTGCGGCCGGGGTCGGCGCTGAGGGTGGTCTTGCCGGTCCCGCTGAGGCCGAAAAACAGCGCCACGTCGCCGTCCAGCCCGACGTTCGCCGAGCAGTGCATCGGCATCACGCCCCGTTCGGGCAGCAGGAAGTTCAGCACCCCGAAGATGCCCTTCTTGTTCTCGCCCGCGTACTGGGTGCCCCCCACGATGATCATCCGGCGGGTGAAGTTCACGATGATAAAGGTCTCGCTGCGCACGCCGTCGCGGGCAGGATCCGCCTTGAAGGAGGGAATGTTCAGCACCGTCCACTCGGGCTGAAACCCGGCGCGTTCCTCCTCGGTCGGGCGCACGAACATGTTGCGGATAAAGAGCGAGTGGTAGGCCATCTCGGTCACCATCCGCACCGACAGGCGGTATTCGGGATCGGTCCCGGCGAACACGTCCTGCACGAACAGTTCCTTGCCCTGGGCGTAGGCGGTCATCTTTTCCAGCAGCCGGTCGAACACGTCCCCGGAAATCGGCGTGTTGAAGCCGCCCCACCACACCCGCTCGCGCGTCAGGTCGTCTTCGACGATAAAGCGGTCCTTGGGGCTGCGGCCCGTCTTGTCGGTGCGGACCGTCAGCGGCCCTCCCGCCGCGCGCACGCCCTCACCCAGCCGCAGGGCGGCAGCGTACAGCTCGTCCACACCGGGATTGTGGTGGATGGTGGCGTCGTAGATACCGAGGTCGTGCAGCAGAGCAGCTTGGGTCAGACTCATGGGGAATTCCTCCGGAAGCGTGGGGCGTGCGCGAGGGTGAAAAGCAGAGAACAGCCGCATCCTGCCCCATGAAGCGCTTCCACGCCAACAGCATCCGCTGTTACAGACGGGGAAACAAGGCGCGGCGCCGCTGACGGGCCAGGCGGCGTGCGGCAGCGCCGCCTTTGTCCCGCTTCTGTGGACTGGGTTCAGGCTTCCCCCGCCGCCGATGACGCGCCGGGCACCCCAGCGCTGGGGTGCCCGGCGGTCTCGGGGGAGCGGCTCTCAGCGGGTCAGGCCGCCGCCCGTGCCGAGCTGGAGGGGCCGACCGGACGGGTCCACCAGCCTCACGTCGCGGAAGTTGCCCGGCACCCGCACCAGCGTCCAGGGGCTGGTCAGCGCCTGGGTGGTGATCGCCCCCGCCCCCGGTGCGCGCACCTCCACCGTCAGCGTCAGCGTCTCGCCCTGTCCGCTCGCCCCGGTCACGCGCACGCTGTAACCCCCGGTCGGGCGCTGGCCCAGGAAAACGCCGACCACCGTCTCGCCGGCGCGCAGGGTGGGGACGGGAGGGGCGCCGGTCTGGTTGCCGTAGGCGACCCGGTACAGGGTGCCCAGGGCGCCCGGGGTGGCGGCCAACTGGACGGCAGGGGCGGTCTGGGCGGCGTTGGTGCCGCTGGCGAGTTCGGTCACGGGCACGCGGCCTCCAGCAGTGGGGGGGGCGGGGGTCACCGGAGCAGGCGCTGGGCCGGCGGCCACCGTCGGCACGCCGGGCAGCAGGTACAGCGCCGTGCGGCGGTACTCGGCCGGGGCGGGTTCGGCGGTCAGCCGGGCATCGGGCACGGTCGCCTCGTTCAGCACGGCCACCGCCAGCGTCCCCTGGTTGAGCAGCGCGCCGCCCAGGGCGTCCGCCTCGGCGTCGGTGAGGTTGCCCGCGCCGCGCAGGCCGCTCACGGGGGTGCCGGTCAGCCCTGCGCCCTGCACCCCGTTCACGCGGGTCCAGCCCCGGCCGTCGGTGTAGTAGACCGCGCCGCGCGCCTCGTTGAAGGTGACGTTGAAGCGCCCCAGGGTGTCGCGCGTCACCGCGAGCTTGGGCGTCAGGGCGGTGGTCGGCTGCCGGTAGGTCGCCTGACCGTTCACGCTGAGGGTGCCGGCCAGGGCCAGGGGGTCACGCACCTGCGGCCGCAGCTCGACCGCCGCGCCGCCCAGCTTCAGGCTGCCCTGCGCGCCGCTGCCCAGCGAGCCATAGACCCAGACGATGCGCTCCTGGGCGGCGCCGTACAGCAGCGCCTCGTGGAGTCTCAGGGTGCCGGGGCCATTCACCGTGCAGCCTGCGAGCAGGCCCGCGCCGAGAGCCAGCGCGGCAGCTAGGGTCTTGTTCATGCGGCCAGCTTAGGGGCGGCGTCTGACGGCCGACTGAAGGTCCCCTTGAGCAAACCCCCACCGGGGCGTCAGGCGCCGCAGGCGCTCCTGGGGCCGCGCTTCAGTGCAGCGCTACCTGACTGCGGCCCAGCAGTTCGCGGGCGTGGCTCAGCGCCGCGTCAGAGATGTCCCCGCTCAGCATCCGGGCGATCTCCTCCAGGCGCTCCGGGTCGCTCAGTTGCCGCACCCGGCTGACGGTGCGCCCGCCCTCGACGTGTTTCTCGACCTTGTAGTGGTGGTCGGCGCGGGCGGCAATCTGCGCGAGGTGGGTGACGACCAGCACCTGCCGCTCCTTTGCCAGGCGCCCAAGCTGCTCGGCGACGGCCAGCGCCGCCGCGCCGCCGATTCCCGCGTCCACCTCGTCGAAGACCACGGCGGGCGTGTCGGCGCCCAACACGGTGGAGATCGCCAGCATCACCCGCGACAGCTCGCCGCCCGAGGCCACGTCGGCCAGCGGCCCGAGTTCCTCACCGGGGTTGGCCGTGAACCGCAGCGCCACGTCGCTCAGGCCATGCGAGGCCGGCTGCGCCAGGGCCGTGAGCTGAAAGGCCAGCCGGGCGTGCGGCATGCCCAACTCGCGAATCACTCCCAGCAGCTCGGCGGCGAGCGGCCCGGCCCGGCGGGTACGGGCGGCGTCGAGCGCCTCGCCTGCCCCGCGCACCGCCCGTTCCAGCTGCGCCACGTCGGCCTCCAGCGTGCCCGCATCCCGCTCGTCGCGGGTCAGGGCCGCGAGGTCCTCCGCCGCCTTCGCCTGGAATTCCAGCACGTCCTCCAGCGTGGGGCCGTACTTGGCGCGCAGCTTGCCCAGCGCCGAGAGCCGCGTTTCCACCCGCGCGAGTTCGGCGGGGTCGGGCGCGCTGTCCTCGGCCACGCCGCGCAATTCGCCCACCACCGCCTGCACGCCCTCCAGCGCCTCGCGCAGTTCGCGCCCCAGCTGGGTGCTCGTCTCGTCGTATTTGGCTCCGGCGTTCAGCGCCCGCAGCGCCTCGGCGATCAGGGCCGCCGCGTTCGTCTCGCCGTCGGAGAGCAGTTCCAGCGCGCCCGCCGCCCCCTGCGCGATGGTGTCGAGGTTCGCCAGCCGGGTGAGTTCGGCCGCCAGCGGCTCTTCCTCGCCGGGCTGCGGGTTGACTTCCGCGATCTCGCGCACCTGGAATTCGAGCAGGTCGAGCTGCCGCGCCCGCTCGCGCTCCCCGGCGCGCAGGGTTTCCAGCCGGGTGCGGGCGTCTACCCAGGCGCGGTAGGCCGCCGCGTAGGCCGCCGCCTCGGCGCCCACCTGGCGGTCGAGCAGCCCCCGCTGGTTGGCGGGCGAGAGCAGGCTGACCGCGCTGTGCTGCCAGTGGATCGTCAGCCGGCCCGAGGCCCAGTCCTGAAGCTCGCGCACGGAGACGAGTTCGCCGTCCAGCCGGGCGGTGCCGCGCCCCTGGGTGGTCACCCGGCGGCTGGCGCTGGCGCCGTCCTCGCCCCCCTCGCCCCAGAAGCCGGTCACCAGCAGGGCGTCTTCCCCCGTGCGAATCAGGTCGGTGTTCGCCCGCGACCCCAGCAGCAGCCCCAGCGCGTCCACGATGATGCTCTTGCCCGCGCCTGTCTCGCCGGTAAAGACGCTGAAACCGCCCCCGAACTCCAGCGTCAGGTCGCGGATGGTGGCGAGGTTGCGGACTTCCAGCCGTGAGAGCGGCGGCCCGGCGGGGGCCGGAACAGGTGGAGCCGCCGCCGGAGAGGAGGGCGCGGCGGCAGCTTGGGGGGCGCGGGCCTTGCGGGTCACGCCCCTGAGTGTAAAGCGCCTCGCGGGGGCTGAAAGGAGATCAGGCGCCAGACGGCGGCGGCTCCCGGCGGCCTGCTGCGGGAACATGAAACCCGCGTTACGTTCCTGCCCACACTCCCCACTCTGGCCCGCCGCACAATGGGGCCGCATGGTTCCGCCCCGGCCGCCGCCCGGCAGCCCGGTCCGGAACGCGAAAGGAGCGCGACATGAACAAGGCCGAACACGTCCGCGTGGGCGACGACAATGCGGGAGTCAGCAAGAGCAGCCTGTTGCTGCTGGGGGGGCTGGCCGCCCTGGCCCTGAATGCCGAGGCGCGGCGCAAGCTGGTCGGCGGCACCCGCAGCCTGATGAGCACGGCGGGCCACACCCTGGAAGGCACCGTCAAGACGCTGGAGGAGACGCTGGAAGGCACGGTCAAGCCCGCCCTGGCGACCGCCGCCGATCAGGCGGAAAAGGCCGCCCAGACGGCTGTCCACAAGGGTGCCGGAGCGCTGGAGACCCTGCGTGAGGAGGTGCCGGGCCGCGCCCACGCCCTGCTGGAAACCGTGCAGGAGGCCGCCGGGCACGCGGCCGAAGCCGCCGCCAGCCGCGCGACCGAGCTGACGCGTGAGGCGCGGCACACCGCCCGTGACCTCGCCAGCGAGGGCCGCCAGGGTGCGGCGCAGGTGATCGGCGGCGCGTCCCGGCAGGCCAGCCGCGACCTCGCGCACGCCCGGCGGGCGGGGCAGGAGCTGCTCTCGGACGTGGAAGGCCGCGCCAAGGCCCTGGCCCGCACCGGGCAGGACACGCTGGAAGCGGGACGCCGCGACGCCGAGCGCCAGCTCAGCCGCGCCCGCCGCGACGTGCAAAAGGAACTGCGCGCGGCCCGGCGTCACTGGGACGCCGACAAGCTCGAGCGCGAGGTCGAGAAGCGGATGGCGCCCCTGCACAAGCAGGCGGCCCGGCATCTGGCCCTGCTGGAAAAGCAAGACAAGAAGGCGCGGCGCCAGAAACGCGCCCGCCGCGCTGAGGCGCAGACGGGCAGCGGCGTGGGCGGCGTGCTGACCCTCGCGCTGCTGGGCACGGGGATCGTCGTGCTGGCCCGCATTCCGGCGGCCCGTCAGGGCATCCTCAGGGCCGTCGAGTCGGTCAGTCCCGAGGCCGCCGAGCGGCTCCACAAGGCCAGCCGCGACGCCCGCAACGTGATCGGCTCGATGTGGCTGGAGCGCATCGAGGAGCCTGCTCAGGCCCCGGCGCCCGGCGCTGCGCCCTCCACCCAGGCGGCCACGACCGGCGCGACCTGGGGCGGCTCGCCCGAGGCCGGATCGTCCGCTGCGAGCGGCGCGGCCCCTAGCGCTGGAGGCCAGAGCCAACCCGCCCAGGGTCAGCCGGGCGAGACCGGGACCGGGCAGGCCCAGTCCGGCGCCTCCGGCCGCGCGGACAGCAAGCCCAACTGACGGCTTCTCCCTCTGCGTACCGGGGCCGTCTCCCAGTGGGGGGGCGGCCTTCTGGGCTGTCGGGCGCGCGCTAGACTGACCCGGATGCCCGCCCCCTCTGACGTGCCCCTCGCCCTGATCGGTTACCCCGTCTCCGCCGCCCGCGCCCTGCGGGAGAGGGGTCTGCTGGCCCTGCCTGTGCCCGACGAGGAGCTGCCCGCCGTGCTGGACGCCTGCCGCACGCTGGGGTTCGCGGGCGCGCTCGTCCACCCCTCGCGCGAGGTCGCGGTGGCCGGGCAGGTGGAGGCCGACCCGGCCGCGCGGCGGGTGGGCCGGGTGGACGCCCTGGCCTTTACCGGCGGCGTCCACGGCACCTACGCCCTGGCCGACGCCCTGACCGACGCGGTCGAGGCCAGCGGATACGCGGCGCGCGGCGCCGACGCGCTGCTGCTGGGGACTGGCGCGGACCTCGCGCGGGCGCTGCCGCTGGTGCGCCTGGGCTTTGGCAACGTGGGCATCGTGGCGGACTCCTACCCGGAAGCCGAGCGCTTCGCCCGCGACCTGCCCGCCAACGTGCGCGCCTTTCCGGTCGCCCGCCGCGACTCGGCCCTCGCTTCTCTCGCCGACCGCGCCGACCTGGTCGTGCTGACGGGCGGGAGCCTGCCGCCCGGCCTGCTCCAGCCCTACCACACCCTGGTGGACCTGACCGGCCAGGCCACCCCCGGGAGCAGCGGCGCGTCCGGCCTGGACCTCTCCGGGCTGCCCGCGCTGCGCCTCGTCCGGCAACTGCTGCACGCCACCGGCCAGCGTTACCGGCCCGAGGACCTCAGCGGCCTGGTGACGGCGCTCGCCTGAGTCCCCTTCCAGCCGCACCCAGAAGGGACAAGAAAGGAGCAGAGGGGATCTGGCCGCCCCTCTGCCCTTGGTCTGGGGTTGCCACTACTGGGTGCTTCTGGGGTCGAGCACGTCGCGCAGGCCGTCGCCCAGCAGGTTGAAACCCAGTACGGTCAGGAAGATCGCCAGGCCCGGAAAGACCATCGTCCACGGCGCGTCCACGTAGTACTGCCTGGAATCGCTGATCATGGTGCCCCACTCGGGCAGGGGCGGCTGCGCGCCGATGCCCAGAAAGCCCAGTGCGGCGACCTCGATGGTCGCGGTGGCGATGCTCAGGGCGCCCTGCACGATCAGGGGCGAGAGGCTGTTGGGCAGCACGTGCCGGAAGATCATGCGGCCTTGAGAAGCGCCCAGCGCTCCGGCGGCCTGCACGAACTCGCGCTCGCGGATGCTCAGGACCACCGCGCGGGCCAGCCGCATGTACACCGGCACCTGCACCAGCGACACCGCCAGCATCGCGGTCACGAGTTGCGGACTGTTCAGCGCGAACAGGCGGTCCATCGCCGCGATCAAGAGCGGCGGATTGTCGCTGGAAAAGATGCTGGCAAAGCCGATGGCGAGCAAAATGCTGGGAAAGGCCAGCATCACGTCGCTGAGGTAGCCCACCACCGTGTCGAGCAGGCCGCCGAAGTACCCGGCCAGCAACCCCAGCAGCGTGCCCGCGATCAGGGCCAGCACGGTGCTCACCACGCCGACCTTGAGGCTGAGCTGCGCGCCGTGCAGCACCCGGGTGGAAATCGAGCGGCCCAGGTTGTCGGTCCCGAAGGGGGCCTGCCAGACGCCCACGGCTCCGGTCACCGGGTCGCGGTATTCCTCGGCGACCTCGGGGTTCCACAGCGCGGCCACGCTGGGCGGCTTGAGGTTGAGGCGGTAGTTACGGTCGGTGGTCGGGTCGTAGGGCTGGATCACGGGCGCCAGCAGCGCCAGCAGCACGAACGCCGCCACGATCACCGCGCCGACCTTGCCGGGCGTCGAGCGCCGGAAGCGCCGCCAGAAGATGCTGGGCTGGCGCTTGGCCGGAGCGGGGGGGGAGAGGGTGGTCATAGATACCTCGGGGGGGAAAGGAGCGGTGCAGGGCCGAGCAGCGGCGCAGGCGGGAGGCGGGCGGAAGCCGTGACGCTCCCGGACGACCCACCCCGCGCCTCTCAGCGGTACTGAATCCTGGGGTCGAGCGCGGCGTAGCTGAGGTCCACCAGCAGGTTGACCAGACTGACCACCAGCGCCGCGAAGATCACGCCGCCCTGAATGACCGGGTAGTCGCGCTGACTGATCGCCTCATAGACCCACGACCCCAGCCCCGGCCAGGAAAAGATCGTCTCGGTGAGCACGGCGCCGCCCAGCAGCGCCCCGGCCTGCAACCCGATCACGGTCACGACCGGCAGCAGGGCGTTTCTCAGCGCGTGCTTCAGGGTCACGGTGCGGTGCGACAGTCCCTTGGCGCGGGCAGTGCGGACATAGTCCTGGCCCAGTACTTCCAACAGGCTGGAGCGGGTGATGCGCGCGATGATCGCCAGCGGAATGGTGCCCAGCGCGATGGCGGGCAAGATCAGGTGCCGCACGGCGTCCCAGGCGGCGGCGGGTTGGCCGCGCAGCAGGGCGTCGAGGACATAGAACCCGGTGACCGGTTCCAGCACGGTCTCGTTGCCCAGCCGCGCCGAGGGCGGCAGCCAGCCCAGCCGCACTGCGAAAAAGTACGACAGCAGCAGGCCCAGCCAGAAAATCGGCATGCTGACCCCCACCAGGCTGATGGTGGTGGCGAGGTTGTCCCACACGCTGTTGCGCCGCAGCGCCGCCAGAATCCCGGCGGGCAGCCCGACCAGCAGCGCGAACAGCAGGGCGGCGACGGCGAGTTCGGCGGTCGCGGGAAAGCGGGCGGCAAGTTCGTCGCGCACCGGGATGTTGCTCTTGAGGCCGCTGCCCAGGTCGCCCTGCACCAGTTGACCCACGTACTTGGGAAACTGCGCGTCGAGGGGATTGGTGGGGTTCTGGAAGTTGATGAACCACGGCTTGTTCAGCCCCAGCTGCTCGCGCAGGGCGGCGGCGGCCTCGGGCGTGGCGCGCTCGCCCAGCATGGCGGTCGCCGGGTCGCCGGGAATCGAGCGCACGAAGGCGAACACCACCACGCTGATGCCGATCATCACCAGCAGGGTCCGCAGAATGCGGCGGATCAGGTAACTGGTCAAAGTGAAAAGCTCCTCTCGTACCGGGTTGCGCCGCTTCCTGCGCAGCAACCGGGCGAAGCGGACGGCAAAGCAAAAGGGGCAGGGCGGCGAAGCTGAACGAGTCTCCGGTGCTCTCCCGGATGCTCGGAAGTCGGGCGCCCCGTCCCGCACTGCATCCGGCCTCGCGGGACCGGGCAGAAGCCGGAACAGGGCGCGGGGCGGGCCACCGATCTCGCCCCCCCCGCACCCCTCAGAAGCCCGCGCCCTTCAGGAGCGGACCGCAGCCGGGTATTGCCGCCGTACTTAGCGCTTGCCCGTGATGGTAATGGTGTTGAAGGCCTCGCTGCCCAGCGGGCTGGGCACCCAGCCTTTGAGGTAGGAGCGGGCCGCCGACAGCGGCTGGCTGTGCACCACCGGCAGGCGGTAGTTGGCCTTGTAGGTCAGCTCGTGCAGCTGGGCGTAGACGCGGGCCTTGGCGGTCTGGCCGACGGCGGCGCGGCCCTGCTCCAGCAGGCGCTGGACTTCCGGCGGGTTCCAGTTGATGTCGTCGCTGGCGTTCGAGCCGTAGTAGGCGCCGTAGAAGTTGTCGGGGTCTCCATAGTCGCCGGTCCAGCCGATCATGTACATGTCGAAGCCGGGTTCCTTGTTGCGCTCTTCGAGGTACTTGGCCCAGTCCTGGGTCTTGAGGTTCACCTTGATGCCGATGGCCGAGAGGTCGGCGGCGATGGCCTCCGCGATGGGCTTGGGCGTGGGGAAGTACGGGCGGCTGACCGGCATGTACCACAGGTCGATGGAAAAGCCGTTGGGGTAGCCCGCGTCCGCGAGCATCTTCTTGGCGGCCTGCGGGTCGAACTTGTAGTCGGCGGGCACGTTCTTGGAGTTCGCCCAGGCGAGCACCGGCGGCACGAAGCTGGTGTTGCTGGTGCCCAGTCCGTTCCAGAAGGCTTCCACGATGGCTTCCTTGTTGATCGCCATGGAGATCGCCTGCCGCACCTGGTCGTTCTTGAGGTACTGGTTGCGGTTGTTCAGGCTGACAAAGCCCACGTTGAAGCTGGGGCGCTTGACCGCGACCAGGTTGCGGTCGGCCTGCACGCTCTTCAGGGCGTCGGGCGTCAGGTCGTTGGTAAAGTCGATGGTTCCGGCCTTCAGCTCGTTGAGGCGCTGCGAGGCGTCCTTGATCGAGCGGACCACCAACTGATCGACCTTGGGCTTGACGCCCCAGTACAGCTTGTTGGGCAGCAGCACCACGCGGTCACCCGTGCGCCAGCTCTGGAAGATGAAGGGGCCGGTGCCGACCGGCTTGGAGGCGGGCGTGCCGTACTTCGCGCCCTCCTTGCGAATGGCCGCAGGGCTGGCGATGCCGAAGTAGCCCGAGCCGATCACGCTGGGAAACACGCTCGACGGCTTGTTGAGGTCGAAGCGCACCGTGTTGTCGTTGACTTTGACGATGTTCTTGATGACGGCGGTCGCGTCGCCCTTGTACCCGCCCAGCAGCTCGCCCATGATCTCGAAGGTGCGGCCCTGGTTGCGAAAGCCGTAGGGGTGCGCCTTGTCCCACCAGCGGCTCACGTTGAACACCACCGCGTCGGCGTTGAAGGGCGTGCCGTCGTGGAACTTGACGTTCTTGCGCAGGGTAAAGGTCCACTGGGTTGCGGCCGGGTTGCTCTTCCAGCTCGTCGCCAGGCCGGGTTCCAGGTCGGTCGTGCCGTTCTTGAAGTCCACCAGCGTGTCGTAAATCTGGCGCTGCACCATGATGCTGATGCCGTCGGTGATGTTGCCCGGCTCCAGGCTGACGGGGTCGCCGTTGCCGCCGAACACGAGCGTGGCAGCCCCGGCGCTGGGAAGGGTCGCGAGTAGAGCAGTCAGCAGCAGTTTCTTCATGAAGCCTCCGGTGCCGCGTCGGTCCGCCTCCCCAGCCTGACGGCAAGCGGAGAGCAGCCTAAACGGCAGGTAAAGCACAAGGGCGTGCGCTCAGGGTAGGGGCACCCTGGAACAGTGTCAAGCGAGCTGCACAGTTGGGCTGCTGGGGGCAGGAAGATCCCGCAACGGCCACGGCAAGCGCCCCCGGCCTATCAGGGCGCGGAGGCGCGGGCGGCCGGAAGCTCAGGGCGTGGGGGTCAGGTCCCCGAGGTCTACCTGCACCTGCCCAGGGCCGAGGTCGGCCTCGCGCTCGGTGCGCGGCTCGTGCGCCTCGCCGTAGATGCCGTTGCCGTCGCGGTCGCGTCCCGCCACGACCCGGAAGATGCCGTCCGGGAGGTAGGCGTTGAAGCGGCCCAGCGCGTCGAGCCTGGGCTGAAAGGCCAGGCCCCGGCTGTCCTGCACCCGCAGGCCCAGCGTGTCGCTGATCGCCGGGGCGCCCAGGGCCGCCGCCGCGTTGACCATCCCGTGCCCGAACTGCGGGTCACGCCCCTCGGCGCCTAGGTCGGTGGCCGTGTCCACCAGCCGCTTCAGGGTGTCCTCGCGCCCCTGGGTCACGCCCTTGCTGAGCAGCAGCGCCGCGAGCGCGCTGACCTGCGGGGCCGCCTGGCTGGTGCCTGAATGGCCCATGTAGGTGGGCTGGTTTCTGGTGTAGTCCCAGTCGGTGGAGAGAATCACGTCCGCGTAGGGATCGCCGTTGAGCTGGGCGCCGTTGTAAAAGGTCGCCGGGTTGAGGTCCACGCCGCCCGGCGCCGAGAGCTGAACCTGCGCGTAGCGGTTGGAATAGCGGGCGTGCGCGGGGGCGCTGGCGCCCGAGAGCGTCACCGCGCCCACCGCGACCGCGCCCTCGCAGGCGGCGGGGTAAAAGGGCGCGGTCCCGTAGCCGTTGCCAGCGGCGACGACCACCAGCGCCCCCGCGCGGGTCGCGTCGGCCACCGCCTCGCACAGCGGACGGGCCGTGTCGGCCGAGATCGCCGCCCCCAGGCTGAGGTTGATGACCTGCGCCGGGTGCGGCGTGCGGTACGCCTGGCCCTCCAGCGTGACCTCCAGCCCCGCCGCGTAGCGCAGGCCGGTGACCACGTCGGCGATCTCCGCGTCGCCCGCCGCGTCGATCACGCGGATGGGCAGCACCTTGACGGGCGCTTTGTAGCTGGCGCCCACCCCGCCGCTGGTGCTGCACTCCGGGCAGCCGGGAAACGGCCCGATTTGCCCCCAGCGCGCCGCGATGATGCCGCTGACGTGGGTGCCGTGGCTGCCGCCCCCGCCCGTGGGCGAGCCGGGATCGGTCGGGTCGGTGTCCACCCCGTCGCCGTCGCCGTTGTCGTAGCCGCCCGCCCCGTTCACCGGGGGCGCGAAACACAGCACGTCGAGCGCGCCCTCACCCGGCCCGTGGAACTGCCCCGCCAGGTCGGGATGGTCGAAGCGCACGCCCGAGTCGATCACGGCGACCGTGACCGGGCGGGTGTAGCTCCCCGCCTCCATGTCGCGCCAGACAGCCGGGTAGCCCAGCAGCTTGTAGGCCCATTGCAGCCCGGCGTACTGGTCGGTCGGCACCACCGGGGCCGCCTCCGCCTGGGCACGCAGCAGCGCGTTGGGCACGGCATATTCCACGTTGGGATCCGAGCGCAGCGCCCGCAGCGCTCCCGCCACGTCGTTGGTCTGGAGGTGCAGGCGGCGGCCTCCCAGGTCGGCCAGCGCCCCGCGTCCCGCCCCCAGTCCCGCCAGAGTGTCCAGGGTGGTGGCCTGCGCCGCCCCGCTCAGCGTGCCCGCCGGAGCCGCGCGCCCCAGCGCCACCGCCTGGGCCGCCGCCGAGCGGTACTTCACGATCACGCCCCGGGCGGCCGCCGTCCCCTGCGCCGCGACGTCCCCTCCGGTGCCCGCGTCCGTGCCCTGCGCGCGCGCGGCGTCCAGCACCCGGCCGGTCAGGGTGTACTGGTCGGCGGTGACGGTCCAGCTGAAGCGCCCGCTCTGGGTTCCCTGCTGCCAGGTCACGCTGACCTCGCCGCTGAGCTGGGGCTGGTCAGCGGCGGTCGGGGTGGCCCGCGCGCGGTCGGCGGTGACCTTTAGGGCGACGTTGCCCTCGCCGCGCGCAGGCTGCACGCTCAGCCAGTCCGGCACCCGGTCGAGTTCCCAGCGGCCGGTGAACGCCTGCGTCAGTTCGCCCCCCAGCGCCGTGCCCAGCGCCAGGGTGCTGCCGGCGCTCGCCGGGGTCAGCCGGGGGACCGGCAGCGCCGCCGCGCGGGCGGGGGCCGTCAGGCTGGCCCCGGAGGTTTGACTCGTGTCCCCGCAGGTCGGCGCGCCCGGCGTGACCGGAGGCGTCACCGGGGGCGGACTGGGAGGCGCCGGGGGGGCGGCGCAGCTTGCCAGGAGCAGCAGCGCCGTGAGGACGGGCGAGAGGCGTTTCATGTGTCCCTCAGCATGGCGCATCCAGGCTGACCGCAGATGAACTCGGCCAGGGGCAGGGGGCCTCGCCGCCCGGCCCGCCGCGCCGCCGGGCGCGCCACAATAGGCGGCGTGCCCAGTGGTCGCGTTCACAACCTCACCAACATCGCCGTCTACAGCGTCCTGGCCGCCGGGGTGCTCGTCGCCTCGCGCCAGGAACTGCTGAACATCACGCCCGTGCAGGCGCTCACCTTCACGCTGGGCTTTTTCGTGGGCACCTTCCTGCTCTCGCCCGACCTCGACCTCGCGGAAGGGCGGGTGGACAGCAAGCGGCGCTGGGGCGTGCTGGGCTTCTTGTGGGTGCCCTACGGGATGCTGTTCAGCCACCGGGGCCTGTCGCACACCTGGCTGCTGGGACCGCTGACCCGGCTGGCGTATCTGGCCGTGATCGTGGGCCTGATCGCCGGATTGCTGCGCTTCGTGTGGCCGGGGGTGCCGCTGCCGAGCATTCCGCAGCCGATCAGTCTCAAGGTACTGCTGCCGCTCTTGCTGGGTTACTACCTCAGCCAGTGGCTGCACCTGCTGGCCGACGGGGTGCGGCCCGACCACGGGATGAGACATGCGCGGCGCAAGGTGCGGGGGCGGGGCTGAGACGGCAGGGCCGGACGCGAGGGGCGTGTCAGGGGCAGGAGGGTGGACTGAGCTGATCGGCTCTGGCCTGAAGCTCAGCCAATGTTGGGACTTCGTAGCGTGCGCGCTCCGAATCCGTCGTTTTGGGGTCCACGGGATAAAGCTTCCAGTTGCAGCCCTTGGCGTCCCCGACATACTGCGTTCCGAAGTGCTGGGGTTTGCCCTGATTCATCAGCAGACGGTCGAGACTTGCCGCGTAGATCCACGGTGCGCCCGGATAGCCTTTCTTCATGGCCTGCGCGGCGAGGAAGTTTGCCACCCTGAAATGCTCAACGCAGTTGCCGTGCTGGAAGACGAAGGCAGCGGCGTAGAAGTCCTCGGCGGTCGTCAGCCGGCCCTGGGCCAGCATCGCCCTGACTTCCTCCCGCCTCGCCTGATCCCGGAGGGTCACCACGGTCCAGTCGATCACGCCCTGACGGTCCTGCTGGTCCAGGCGCAAAAGGGTCTGCACCCGCGCGGACGCCTGGGCATCCGGCCGCCCCCCCACGCGGATGATCCTGACGGCCGGGGCACATCCCGGCGCGTCCGCGAACGTCGCCAGCACCCTGTCCCCGCCTTCCGCGCCCCCCGCCCACGCCCCGCCGTGCAACAGCAGGGCCGCCACCACCTGAAGTGTTCGCATCTGGACCTCCACCCCGATTCTGAGCGCCCGAGACTTGCGCTGCGGCCTAATCTCTACGCCGCGTCTGGAACACCATCACCTCGCTCGCGTCGGTCAGCGGGCCGCCCTGAAAACTCCCTGTCACGCGCGGCGCCTCGAAGCCCGCGTGCCGGAGCAACCATTCCATCTCAAAGCGGGTGTAGTAGCGCTGGGTCAGGGTGTAGTGCCGCCGCCGCAGGGTACCGTCGGGGGCGGTGGTGTCGGCGTGGTACTCGGTGGTCACGTGCTGGCGGGGCCGGTCGTGGCGCTGGACCAGGAAGACGTCCGTGCGCGAGCCGCCCTGGCCGTAGAAGGTCTCGCCCTCGTGCCGCACGGTGTTCATCTCGCCGTAGCGCGGCACGTACAGGTCGAACGCGAGCGCGCCGCCCGGCCGCAGGTGTGCCCGCAGGTTTTCCAGCGCGGCGAGCTGCTCATTCGGCGTGTACAGGTGCATCAGCGCGTTGAAGGGCGCGATCACCAGCGCGAAGCGCTCCTCCAGCGCGAAGTCCTGCGCGCCGCCCTGCACGAAGGTCAGGTCCAGCCCTTCTTCCTGCGCCCGCGCCCGCCCGCGCTCGATCATGCGGGCGCTCGGCTCCAGCCCCACCACCGGCACGCCGCGCCGCGCCAGAAAAGCCGTGACCCGTCCCGTTCCGGCGCCCACCTCCAGCACCGGCCCGCCCGCGCGCTCGGCCACCCCCGCGTAGAAGTGCAGGTCGTCGCGGTACACGCCGTACTGGTGGTCGTAGAGGTCAGCGAAATCGTCGTAGTTCACAGCAGGAAGGGTAGTGGCAAGTGGGGAGCGGAGGGTCCCTGTCTTGCGCTCATGGCCGCCCACGCTCCGCCGTTCCATACCGCTCCAGAAAGCCTGCCCGCCCCATGACGCTCAGTTTCGGCTCGGGCGCGTCCGGGTCGCTGCCGTAGGCGCGGCGCAGCACATTCGCCCAGGTCTGAAGCCGGCGCGTGTCGGCGGGCGAGAGGGCCTGGGTCTCGAACCCCAGGGTGGCAAGCAGCGGCGACAGGGCGCTGAGGCAGAAGACGACCTGCGCGTCTCCCAGCTCGGGCCGGGTCTGGAGGTCGCGGGCCACGGCGCGGAAGTCCTCCCGGGCCAGGCGCAGGCTGCGGCGCAGGCCCAGGTCCACCAGCAGCGGATTGTTGACGTGGAACTCGGCGGCGGGCGTGCCCCTGGGGACCGGGGTGCCGTCTGCCAGCGTGACGTGCGGCAGCGGAAAGCGCACCCGTCCCACCCGGAAGAGGTTGTCCGCGCGGCCCCCGGCGGGGCGGGTGCGGCTCAGGCGGTCGAGCACCCGGTCGAGGCCGCCCATCACCCGGCGGGGAAGTGCCCGCGCGCCCAGCGGCGCCGCGCCGGGCAGCTCGCCCAGCGGCACCAGCCGGTAGCCCCGTTCGCCCAGATCGGCCAGCAGGCCCGGCAGCATCGGCACGCTGACCCGCGCGCCCGGTCCCGCATCGTGCAGCACGGCGATTCCTCCCGGATGCGCCTGGGCGTTCACCCGCGCCCGCACCGTCTGCGGGGTGGAGGCGGGGTGCCAGTCGCGGCCCTCGACGCTCCAGTGGGCGCCCGTGACGCCCGCCGCCCGCTGTCCGGCCCAGGTGGCGAGGGTATAGGCGCCGTGCGGGGGCCGGTGCCACCGCACAGGCTGCCCGGTGACGGACGCGACGCGCCGGGCGGCGCGCCCCGGGTCCAGAAACGCGCCCCAGGGGGTCCGTCCCCAGGCGTGGACATGCCGGACCGCGTGTGCCCCGACCTCATGGCCTTCGGCGAGCATCCGCCGGATCAGCTCCGGGTGCGCCCCCGCCCGCCCCGCCATCACGAAAAAGGTGGCCCGCGCCCCCGCCTCCCGCAACGCGTCCAGCACGGCGGGGGTCGTGGCCGGGTCCGGCCCGTCGTCGAAGGTGAGCGCCAGCGCGCGGGTGCCCTGGGCGCCCTCACGGATCAGGCCCAGGTTCAGCCGCTGCACCAGCAGGTAAGGCAGCAGCGCGTACCCGGTGAGCAGCCCGGCCCCCCACGCCCAGCGCCTCCTCACGCCCGCCCCAGCCTGCGCAGCAGCGCACCCGCCACCCGGTCGGCGGCGTCGGGCACGCTCAGGGCGGTGGCGCGGGCGCTCAGGCAGGCGTGCTCGGCAGGGTCCAGCGCCCGCAGCACGGCGGGGCGCACGTCGGCCAGCCCCCGCGCCCACCGCGCCGCCCCGTGGCGCACCAGGTAGTCGGCGTTGTGCTCCTCCTGCCCGGGAATGGGTTCGTGGACGACCAGCGGCACCCCCAGCGTGGTCGCCTCGGCCACCGTCAGGCCGCCCGCCTTGCCCACCACCAGATCGGACGCGGCCAGCAGTTCGGGAAAGTCGGTGGTGAAGCCCAGCGCGTGGACGGTGGCGCCGCCCACCCGCGTCACCCCGCGCGCCCGCGCCCCCGCCAGCACCAGCACCTGCACCTGCCGCCCCAGGGCGCCCAGTTCCCCCAGCACCCGCGAAAGTGCCCGGTAGCTGCCGGTCCCGCCCCCCGAGACCAGGATCAGCGGCTGGTCCGGCCTCAGCCCGCGCTTTTCCCGCAGCGCCGCCCGGTCGGCCCCGATCAGCGCCCGGTACGCCGGATTGATGGGAATGCCGGTCACGACCACGTCCTGCTCGGGAATGCGCCAGCGGCCCATCTGCGCGCGCGCCTCTTCGGTCGCCACCATCAGCAGCTCGGCTTCGGGCCGCGCCCAGTGGTGGTGGACGCGGTAGTCGGTCACGACCAGCGCGTTTAGGAAATCCAGCCCCAGCCGGGCGCGCGCCGTGTGCGCCAGCGCGACCGGCGTGGGGTAGCTGCTCACCACGACCTCGGGCCGCAGCGCCGATACGTCCCGGCACATGCCGCGCAAGCCCAGCACGCCGAACGCGCCGGTGAGAAAACGCGGCTCGCTCTCGCGGTCGGTCCAGTCGTAAAAGGCCCGGTACATCCCCGGCGCGTAGCGCAGCCACGCCGCGTAGGTGCCCGCCGTGACCCCACGCTCAAGGGGGTTGAGGTAGCGCAGCAGGTCGGCGTGCCGCGCCCGCAGGGGGACGCCCCGCGCCCGCAGCGCCCGGTCGAGCGCGTCGTTGGCCTGGTGGTGCCCGCTGCCGAACGACGCCGACAGAATCAAGGCCCGCAGCTCGGTGGCGGGGAGCTGTGCGGGAGACTCAGCGCGCGGGGTTGGCCCTTCCCGCGTCCCGGTTGCGGTCACGTGCGCCTCAGCAGCCACAGGGCCGCGAGTGCAAAGGCCACGTTCGCCAGCCACACGCCCGGCTCCGGCAAGGCGGGGAAGCTTCCCGCCAGCGTCAGCCCCACGAAAAAGACCAGGTAGTACGCGACCGCGATCATCAGCGCGATGCCCAGGCTGACCCCCAGCGTGCGCCCGTATCTGAGCGCGAAAGGCAGCGCCGCCAGCGCCAGCACCAGGTTCCCGAAGGGCAGCGCCAGCTTGCGGTTGAGGTTCAGCCGCGCGTCCTGCCGCTCCTGCGCGGGCGCGCCGGGGTCGCCCAGCGTGGCGATCAGCTCGGGCCACCCCTGACTGTCGGCCCCGATGGCGTCGGCGTACTGGGCGAACGTCTCCTGGCGCGACAGCCCGGTGTCGAGGTTGAGCGCGGCTCCCGGGTCTTCGGGCAGCACCACGCTGGGAAAGACCTCGTTCACGGCCGCCCGGAAGGCGGCGGGGTCATTTTCCGGCACCCGCGTCAGCTCGGCGGCGGCCGCGTAGTTCACGCTGAAGACCTGATACCCCGTGAGGCTCAGCCGGTTGTCCTCGAACGTTCCCTGCTGCGCGAAAATCACTGTGCCCCGGCGGATGTCGTCTTGTTGCCAGCGTTCGACGCGCACCCCGCTCATGCGCCGCGTCTCGTGGTCGTAGCCTGCCAGCGAGAGCGTCAGCCCGCCGCGCAGGTCCAGCGTCTGCCCGACCAGTCGGCCCAGGCCGCTGCCCGTCAGCACGTCCCAGTACAGGCTGCGCGTCTCCACGTTGGCGCGCGGGGCGACCCACAGGCTCAGCCACAGCGCCAGCGCGGTCACCCCCGCCGCGACGGCCACCACCGGCCGCGCGACCTGTCCCAGCCCGATGCCGCCCGCCTGCACCGCCACCAGTTCGCGCTCGGTGGCGAGGCGCCCGAAGGCCACCACGGTCATCAGCACGGCGGCCATCGGCAGCACCTTGACCAAGGTGTCGGGCACCTGATAGGCGATCCACTGCCCCACCAGCCCCAGCGGCACCCCCCGCAGGTACTGGCTGGAGATGAAGAAGTACCCGAAACTCAAGATCGCGGTAAACAGCAACGTGCCCGCCAGCAACGGGGGCCACAGCTCGCGGGTGACGTAGCGGGTGAGACGGGTCAACGGGGCGCTCCTGCGGAGCGGTGCGCGGGAGGCGGGAGGCGGTACGCGGTCGGGATGACAGGCGCCCTGTCGGCGTGCACAGGGAGGTGCTGGGGGTGGCCTCCTGCGCGCCGCTCACCGCGTACCGCCAACCTCCTCACCCTTTCCCCACCGCGAACAGGATCGTCGCCTCCGCCGCCACCGCGCCGTCCACCTCGGCGCGGCAGGTCGTCTTGCCCAGGCCCCGGCGCAGGAACTCCAGTTTCGCGTACAGGTGCAGCTGGTCTCCCGGCACCACCTTGCGTTTGAAGCGGGCGCCCTCGACCCCGGCGAGGTAGCCCACCGTGCCGGGTTCCAGCTCCCCGTGCAGGCAGAACATGCTCGCCTGCGCCAGCGCTTCCACGATCAACACGCCCGGCATCACCGGCTCCTGCGGAAAGTGGCCGGGGAAAAAGGGTTCGCCAATCGTCACGTTTTTCAGCGCGTGGACCTCGCCCCCCCCGGCGCTCAGCACCCGGTCCACCAGCACGAAGGGAAAGCGGTGCGGCAAGACTTTCAGCACATCCTGAATCAGCATGGGTTCCATTCAAAAGCTCCTTGGGTGGGCGGCGCCGGAGCCGGGGCAAGGCGGCCGCGACCGGCTTTCCGCAGTCAAAACGCCCCGAGCGTAGCACGCGCCCCCCAGAGGACCGGACCCCCGCCACCCGCGCCCAGCGGGAGTCCGGCCCCGGGACCAGCCGCAGGGTCAGCCGCGTTTCCACAGCGCCGCCAGCGCTCCCGCCAGCCCGCTGGTCAGCAGCGCCAGCCCCAGCCCGCGCGCGAAGCCCGGCACGCCCCCCAGGCCCAGCCCGGCGCTCAGCAGCCCTTCGGCGCTGCCCAGCGAGCGCAGCCACAGCGGCGCGCCCGGATTCAGGCTGGCGAAGGTTCCCAGCGTCAGCGCGGCCAGCAGCAGCGTCAGTAAGGTGAGCAGCGCGAGGCCCAGCCCCCTCACGCGCGGGCCGTTCCCGGTTCCGCCCCCGCCTGCCCCGCAGGTGTGCCCGCTGCCTGCCCGCTCCGTCTTTGCCCGCTCAGTCTTTGCACAGTGCCGCCCCGCTTGCCGTCATCGCGGGGCATTGTAGAGTGCCCCGCCCGCGCTACACTCCGGCGCGTGACTGCCTCCGGTTCTGGCTCCGGCCTGCCCGCCCGCGTCCGCGTGACCCGCCCGCCCCTGCCCCTGGCCCCGGCGCTGCGGACGGCGGCCGCGCGGCTGTGCCCCCAGGCGCCCGGAATGCTGACGGGCGCGGCCCTGGCCGTCGCGGGCGGCGCGGTGATCGGCGCGGCCCTGCGCTGGGAGGGCGGCGAGGCCCTGAATGTGGACACCGGCTGGCGCGGGCGCGGCATCGAGGAGGCGCTGGTCCGGGCGCTGGCAACCCAGGCGTAGGCTGGAGGCTGCCGAACAGTCCTCCTAACGCCCGTTTGGTAGCCTGACTCCATGACCGCGACCCTCACCGCCGAGCCGGGCATGGCCTTTGCGCTTTCCGGAGACCAGCGCCTGATCGTGCAGCATGTCCGCGAATACGCGCGCGCCGAGATCGCGCCCAAGGCCGCCGAGTACGACCGCAGCGGCGAGTTTCCGCACGAGCAGCTGCGCGGGCTGGCCGACCTCGGCCTGATGGGCGCGACCCTGCCCGAGGCGTGGGACGGCGCGGGCCTGGACTCGGTGACCTACGCCCTGTGCCTGGAGGAGATCGCCGCCGCCGACGCCTCGGTCGCCGTGATCGTCTCGGTGCAAAACGGTCTGCCCGAGCAGATGATCCTGCGCTACGGCACCGACGCCCAGCGCGAGACCTACCTGCGCCCCCTGGCACGCGGCGAGAAGATCGGCGCCTTTTGCCTCACCGAGAGCGGGGCGGGCAGCGACGCGGCCAGCCTGCGGCTGAAGGCCGAGCGCGACGGCGACGGGTGGGTCCTGAACGGCGCCAAGGCCTGGATCACCTCGGGCGGGCAGGCCCAGACCTACCTGGTGATGGCCCGCACGGGCGGTCCCGGGGCGCGCGGCGTGTCGTGCTTCATCGTGGAACAGGGCACGCCCGGCCTGAGCTTCGGCCGCCCCGAGGAAAAGATGGGCCTGCACGCCGCCCACACGACCACCGTCACCTTCGACGGGGTGCGGGTGCCCGCCGCCAACCTGGTCGGTGAGGAGGGCCAGGGCCTCGTGATCGCCCTCGCCAGCCTGGACGCGGGCCGCATCGGGATCGCCATGCAGGCGCTGGGCATTGCCCGCTCGGCCCTGGAACACGCCGCCCGCTACGCCTCCGAGCGCGAGCAGTTCGGCAAGAAGCTCAAGGAGTTCGAGGGCGTCTCCTTCAAGGTCGCCCGCATGGCCGCCCGCATCGAATCGGCCCGGCTGGTGGCGCTCAAGGCCGCCTGGCTCAAGGACCAGGGCCTGCCCTACGGCAAGGAGGCCAGCATCGCCAAGCTGCTCGCCTCGGAGGCCGCCGTGGACTGCACCCGCGACGCCATCCAGATTTTCGGCGGCAACGGCTACAGCCGCGAGTATCCCGTCGAGCGCCTCTACCGCGACGCCAAGGTCACCGAGATCTACGAGGGCACCTCCGAGATCCAGCAGCTCGTGATCGGCCGCGCCGTCTTCGCCGAGTACGCCGAGTAACCCCACCAGGGCGCGGGCCGGGAAAGCCGCCTGACCCCCCGCATGGGGGGGGCGGCCCGCCGCGCATTGCCGCGCCCGCCAGATGAGTTTATATTAGAACCATTAATATGCCCCAGGCCCTGATTCCTGTCGAAACCCTGCGCGTCTCCGGCAACTCCCGGCCCAACGCGGTCGCGGGGGCAGTGGCCGCGCTGCTGCGGTCCCAGGGGCAGGTGGAGGTGCAGGCCATCGGCCCGGCCGCCGTCAATCAGGCGGTCAAGGCGCTCGCCATCGCGCGCGGGTATCTGGCGGGCGACCGCCTCGACCTCACCGTGCAGCCGTCTTTCGTCAAGCTCGATGTCGAGACCGAGGAGCGCACGGCGATGCATTTCGCGGTGCGCGGCGTTCAGGCTGACCCCGATCTTCTGTAGCGAATCCTCATAAAACCTGAGTGGCCCCCGCTAAACTAACAGCAGGAGGACGCCTGCCATGATCTTCGGCCCCTACACCATCTTGATTCTGGTTATCTTCGTCGCCTCGCTGGTGATTCAGGGCTATCTGAGCCGCACCTACGGCAAGTGGGGCAACGTCCGCAACAGCCGTGGCCTCACCGGCGCGCAGCTCGCCCGCATGATGCTGGACGAGAACGGCCTCTCGCACGTGCCGGTCAACGCCGTGCCCGGCAACCTCAGCGACCACTACGACCCCATCCGCAAGACCGTCAACCTGTCGGAAGCGAACTACAACCTGCCCAGCGTGTCGGCGCTGGCCGTCGCCGCCCACGAGGTCGGGCACGCGATTCAGGACAAGGTGCGGATGCCCGCGCTGGTGCTGCGCGGCCGCCTCGCCGTGCCGCTGAGCCTGGGCATGAACCTCGCGCCGCTGCTGCTTTTGGTCGGTATCATGACTTCGCTGAGTGGCCTGCTGTGGGTAGGCGTGATCCTGTTCGCGGGCGCGCTGCTCTTTCACCTGGTCACCCTGCCGGTCGAGTTCGACGCCAGCCGCCGGGCACTCGCTTACCTGGGCCAGCGCGGCGTGGTCGCCGGGCAGGAGGCCAGCGGCGCCCGCGCGGTCCTGACCGCCGCCGCCCTGACCTATGTCGCGGGCTTCGCGATGGCCCTGGCGCAGCTTCTGAACGTGCTGGGCATCGCGCGCAGCCAGAGCGACTGAGCCGTCAGCGTCCAGCCAAACGCCCCCGCATGGAGCAGGGGCGTTTTCTTTATTGCTGGCCGCTTTTACACGTTGAAGCCGAACATCCGCATCTGCCGCTTGCCGTCCTCGGTCATCTTGTCCGGTCCCCAGGGCGGCGTCCAGACGAACTCGACGTTGACCTCGCTGACCCCGTCCAGCCGTCCCACGGCCATCTCGGCGTCGGCGCGAATCAGGTCCTGCACCGGGCAGCCCACGCTGGTCAGCGTCATGGTGATGTCCACCAAGCCGCCGGGATTCACGTCCACCCCGTAGATCAGGCCCAGATCGACCACGTTGACCGGAATTTCGGGATCCTTGACGACCTTGAGGGCCTCGAGAATCTGCGCCTCGTTGGGCAGGCCGCCCGCCCCGGCGGTGTCCGGCGCGGCGTTCACGGTGGTGTCGTCCATCAGCCTTTTCCTCCCTGGGTCGGCAGCCCGGCCTCGGCCCAGGCCAGCGTGCCGCCCGCCAGATTGGTGACGTCGCCGTAGCCCTGCCCCAGCAGGTATTCCCCGGCGCGGGCGCTGCGGGCGCCGCTGCGGCAGATCATGACCAGCGGCCGGTCCCGGGGCAGCTCGGCGTGGCGGGCCTCGAACTCGCTCAAGGGGAGCAGCTGCGCGCCCTCGGCGTGAAGCTCATCGTATTCGCCCTGCTCGCGCACGTCGATCAGGAGCGCGCCCTCCTGCACCAGCTGTTGCCCCTCTGCGGGCGTGACTTCCTTCATGCCGCCCAGCATACAGGCGGGCCGCCCCGCCGGACCGTGGTGCGGGCGGGGGTCGGCGGCGCCGGGAGCGCCCTACACTTTCTCCATGCCCCTCCCCGACGGCGTGACCCTGATCGACCTGCGCCCCGCCGAGCTGCGCTTCCGCGAGCCGCTGGAGCGCCTGACCGCCCTGCCGGTGCGCGCCGTGGCGCTCGGCGCCATCGAGGGCGGCACCCACGGCCTGGGGCCAGAGCTGGGGCCGCTCGTCGTGATCTGCGAGCGCGGCGCCCGGTCGGGCCTGGCCGCCCGTTTCCTGCAAGCCGACGGGCTGGACGCGGCGGCCTACCCGGGAGGCGTTCCGGCCCTGCGCCGCGAGACTTCCTGACTGCCGGACACCTGAGCGTGAAGGAAAGGCCCAGGCGGCCCTCCCCGCGCGCCTTTTACCCTGATCCGCATGGACCTGTCCCCCGATCAGTTCGAGAAGATGGCGAAAGCCACCTGCGCCGCCTACTCCGCCCGCCTCGGGCCGTCGCTCAGCCTGACGATGGGGGAGGGGGGCCAGCCGGACGAGGTGCTGTTTGTGCTGCGCCACCAGACCACGCCCTCGGCCGAGGTCTCCGGGGCGGCGGCGCGCGTGACCCGTCCGGCGGTGGAGCAGGGCGGCGCCGACGCCTTCCAGCGGGTGCTCGACCACCTGCTCGACCTGAACGAACGCGGCGAGCTGCCTGCGGGAGAGGCGTTGCCCGTCGTCTGCGAGATCACCGCCGGGGGCGAGTTCCGCACGCTGGGCTGAGGCCCGGGTCCCTGGTTCCCCCGCTCACGCTCGGGCCGCGCCCCTCGGCTAGACTGGCG